>NZ_JBEPBA010000020.1:0-192286 GCF_040298885.1 Streptomyces sp. NPDC001137 | reverse complement strand
TGGGGGGCGCCCCCGCCGGGGGGGGGGGGGGGGGGGGGGGGGGGGGGGGGGGCGCGGCGGGGGGGGGGGGGGGGGGGGGGGGGGGGGGGGGGGGGGCCCCCCCCCCCCCCCCCCCTCGGTCTTCGGCCTCGTCCTCACACGCCGGACGGGTTGAAAATATGTGGCGTCCCGCAGCAGCCCAGACCAGGAGTTGATGATGACGACCACTGTCGTGCGTACCGTCGCCGGAGCGGTGCGGGGGCGCCGTGAGGACGGTCTGACGGTGTTCCGCGGCATTCCGTTCGCGGAACCGCCCGTCGGGAAGGACCGGTTCGGGGCGCCGCGTCCCGTGCGGGCCTGGGAGGGGACCCGGGAGGCGTACGAGTTCGGGCCGCCGCCTCCGCAGGAGTCCGGCTTCCAGGGGCGCAGGGCCGTGCTGAACGTCCCCGAGGGCGACGAGTGGCTGACCGTCAATGTCTGGACCCCGGAGGCGGATTCGGGCGGTCTGCGGCCGGTGATGGTGTGGATCTACGGCGGGGCCTACAAGCTGGGGCACTCCGGCAGTCCCGGTTACGACGCCCAGCGCATCGCGCGTGACGGTGACGTGGTCGTCGTGACGCTCAACTACCGGGTGGGGATCGAGGGGTTCGCGCTCATCGAGGGGGCGCCTGCCAATCGGGGGCTGCTCGACCAGGTGGCCGCGCTGGAGTGGGTGCGGGAGAACATCGCCGAGTTCGGCGGGGATCCCGGGCAGGTGACCGTCTTCGGTGAATCCGCCGGGGCCGGGTCGGTGGCCTCGCTGCTGGCCATGCCGAGCGCGCGGGGGCTCTTCCGGCGGGCCGTCGCGCAGAGCGTGCCCGGGACCTACTTCTCCGGCGAGCTGGCCCGTGACATCGCCTCCGCCATCGCCAAGGAGGCGGGGCTGCGCCCGACGGCGGCCGATCTCGCGACCGTCGAGCCGCGTCGACTGACCTCGGTGGGTGAGGCGTTGAGCGCGCGGATGATGTCGTACGCGGACCGATGGGGGCAGGTGGCCCCGACGGCCACCCCCTTCTCGCCGGTGGTCGACGGCGAGGTGCTGCCGTGCACGCCCTGGCAGGCGCTGAGGGCGGGCGCGGGGAAGGACGTCGACCTGCTCGTCGGGCACAACCGGGACGAGTTCCGGCTGTTCCTCGTGCTCGGCGGGATGCTGGGCAAGATCGGGGAGGAGCAGGCGGGCTGGGCGCTGCGGACCTTCGGTCCGGGGCCGGACGGGGAGCGGGCGTACCGCGCGGCCTTCCCGGAGGCCTCGCCGGGTGAGCTGTTCGAACGCGTGCAGACGGACTGGTTGTTCAACATGCCCTCACTGCACCTGGCCGAGGCACAGGTCGCGGGTGGCGGACGCGCCCATGCCTACGAGCTGACCTGGGCGGCCCCCGGCGGCGGGGGCGGCCTCGGATCCTGCCACGGACTGGACATCCCGCTGCTGTTCGGCACGTTCCAGGCGGACCTGGGGCAGTTGCTGTTCGCGGGTACGGGGGCCACCGCGGAGGGGGAGGCGCTGTCGTCCCGGTTCCGGGAGTCCTGGACGGCGTTCGCGCGGACGGGGGATCCGGGCTGGCCGGCGTTCGAGCCGGGGGAGCGCCTGGTCCAGGTGCTGGATGCCGGGCCGAAGGCACAGGTCGGGCCGTATCCGGAGGAGACCTCACGACGGCTGTGGGAGGGGTACGAGTTCGCGCCGCTCCCGCTGCTCAAGTAGGCGGCGCTAGAGGTTTCCGAGCGGCTCGATGTCGACCTTCACCGGTGTGCCCCAGACACGCAGCACCTCGTAGTCGGTGAACTCGTGCACCAGCCGGTACGCCATCGCGGGGCGGGGCCCGCGGCGCTGAGCGGCCAGATACAGCTCGGCCTCGCGCCGGTCCCGCCTCGGCGTCCCGCACAGGTGCCAGGTCTGGCCGTTCCACGCCTCCGCCAGCCAGCGCTGCTGGGGCTGCGGGCGGTCGGCGCTGACGCCGTAGCGGGAAGGGGCGGTCTCGGTGGTGTGCGGGGGCACGGGGCCGCCGTTGAACTCGGCGCGGCGGGCCGCCCGGCGCCGGGTCTCGCAGAGCAGGCAGAGGTCGTGGGCGTTCTCGTCGACCGGGCCGTTCGGGTGCTCGGGGCAGCGGGTGGCGGGCGCGGCGCCGGTGACGCTCTCGTCCAGCAGGTCCAGGGCGCGACGGAGGTCGGCCTTGACCTCGTGGAGCCTGGAGTCGGGGGTGTCGGCGGTGAGGGCCTCGCCGTGCTCGCCGAGGAGGCGGAGGGCGCGGCCCAGGGCGGTCAGCTGGGCGTGGTTCATGGTCGGTCGGCCCGGTCCTTCCGTTGCTCGGTGGCTCAGGGTGGGCAACATCCCTCAGGAACACGGGGAGGCGTCATGGGCAAGGGTAAGCGGGAGCGTGACAGAGCGCTGGCCATGGGGGCGGACGCTGCGTATGGCCGCTATGTGCGGTTCGCCTGTCCCGCCTATTCGCATGCCTGGATTTTCTTCGGGCCCTTTACCGTGGCCTCCGGATGGGCCACCGCACTCGATCTGGTGCACATCGTCAGAGGGGAGGGCGGCATGTTGCACGGCTGGTTCGTTCCCCTCGGTGTGGCGTCGACCCTGCTCATGGGCTACGGCCTCTTCACGGACGTCATCGAGCGGCGCGTGGGTGGCCCCACCCCCCGGCTGTACTGCTTCCAGCACGGTGTCGTGGTGGCCACCCGAGGTGTCCTGCGGGCCTATCGCTGGACCGAGCTCACCATCGACCGCCAGAAATGGGAGAGGGGGACCGGGGACGGCCTCGACACGGGAACCAGAAGCACCGTGAAGGCACAGGACGGACGCGTGGTCGTCGTGTTCGAAGGCAACGAGCCGGGGCGCGCCGGCGGCTGGGAGATGGAACAGCTTCACAAGGCAGCGACGCGCGGACGCGGTACCCCCGCGCCGGTCACGTCATCGACGCCACACCCTCGACGAACGCCGCCCAGGCCGCCGTACCGAAAGCCAGCTTCGGGCCGTCAGGGTTCTTTGAATCGCGCACGGGGACGACGCCGACGTAGGCGTCGGTGACCTCCAGGCAGTTGCCGCCGCTACCGCCGCTGTAACTCGACTTGTGCCAGGTGGCCGTGCTCAGGTCGTAGTCAGGGGTGTTCCTCATGGGCGTAATCCTGCGCCAACGCCTCGATCAGGGCCAGGGACTTCTCCTGCGGTAGTGCGGAGGCCACGAGGAGGTCGAACCTGAACCTCAGTTGGGTGACCGTTGACGGGTCGTCCTCCAGTCGCCCGGTGCCGACCCCCTCGAAGTAGGCCAGCGGAGGGGCGTCCTCGAACTCCATGAGCTTCAGCGCACCCTCCATCACCGCGTGGGCCCCTGCGCTGAGCGGCAGTACTTGCACGATGACCCGGCTCCGGCGGGCCAGATCGCGGATGTGGCACAGGGCTTCCGCCATGACTGCCCGTCCGCCGGTCTCCCGAAGCAATGCCGCCTCGTCAAGTACCACCCACAACACCGGCTTTGTTGGGTGATCGAGTAGACGGATCCTCTCCAGTCGTGCGTCCACCCACTGGTCGACTGTTTCCTCCGGTGTCGTCGGGTCGTACGCGCGGATGACGGCGCGTGCGTATGCAGGTGTCTGCAGCAGCCCGGGGATCAGTTGCGGTGCGTACTCCCTGATGGCCGTGGCTTGGGCTTCCGCCTCCGCCGCCTCCGCGAAGTGCTCGGGATACTTCGACTTGGCCGCCGCCCGGCAGTTCCGCAGGAAGAAGCCCCCGGTCTCCAACACCTCATCCAGCAACCGCGCATACTCCGGCATCATCCGCCGAGTCCCAGCCTCCAGCTGCCCGATGAACGACCCGCTCACGAACAGCCGCAGCCCGAGCTCCTCCTGGCTCAACCCGGCCTGCTCGCGCGCGTGTCGCAATTCCGCGCCCAGCAAAGCCCGCGGTGATGACGACGGATCGAGGTCCTTGGGTCCCGGCATGTGCAACTCCCTGTCGGACGGAGGGCGTTGTTGGAACGTCTCGTATGGCCAGGTTAGGGGCGTTGCGGCCACGCTGTGTTGCGAACAGCAAACTCAGCGTGGAGGTATGAGCAACGTGCGGTCGACCGAAGAAGTCGTCGAAAGCCTGCGGGAGGCCCTCACCGGCGTCGGGGTGGCCCTGCCGTCCCTGTGCGTCGATCCCGTGACCGCGGCGAGCGAGGAGCCGTTCGCGCTCGTCGACCTCGGGCGCTGCAATGTCCGTACGGCGGAGAAGCTGGCGTCGGTGCTGCGGGGGGAGCGGCCGGCGGTCGGTGCGTACGCGACCGATGTGCGGGACGGGCGGGTCGGCGAGGTCATGGGGCATGTCGGCGGGCGGGTGCAGCTGCGGCCGGTCGGCGGCGGGCGGGAGTGGGAGTGCCCGCCGGAGGCGGTGGGAGCCGCACCGCCGGAGGCGGTGTTGCGGGCGCGGGTTCGCAGGGCCAACAACGAAGGCCGGCTGCCTTGCTGAGGGGTGAGTGCACCGCCCAGTTCCTTGCGGCGGTCGTACACGGCCTTGGCGAAGGCCTACGGGTGGCCACCGCACGGGCAACCTGTGCCGCCTCGTGCATACGGGTCCTGCGGCCTGCCGGCAGCCCTGACGGTCAGCGGGCCGCAGCCGCCAGCGCCGCCCGCAGATGCCCGTCCGAGTCCTCCAGCAGCCGCGCCGCCGTGGGGCCGTCCACGCCGGCCAGGATGGTGAGGATGGCGTTCTTCACCTCGCCGTCGGTGGCCGCGAGGGCGCGCTCGATCTCGTCGTCCGAGGCGCCCGTGGCGAGGGCGACGATCCTTCGAGAGCGGGCGCGCAGCTTCTCGTTCGAGGCGCGGACGTCGACCATCAGGTTCCCGTACGTCTTGCCGAGCCGGATCATCGTGATCGTCGAGAGCATGTTGAGGACCAGCTTCTGCGCCGTGCCCGCCTTGAGGCGGGTGGAGCCGGTGAGCAGCTCGGGTCCGACGACGACCTCGATGCCGTGCTCGGCGGCCGCCGCGAGCGAGCTGTCCGCGTTGCAGGCGAGGCCGATGGTCAACGCCCCCCGCGCGCGGGCGTGCCGCACGGCCGCGATCGCGTACGGGGTGCGGCCGGAGGCGGAGACACCGACCACGGTGTCGGCGGCGATGAGGCGCAGGGTGTCGAGGTCGCTGCGGGCGAGTTCCGCGGAGTCCTCGGCGCCCTCGACGGAGGTGACCATGGCGTCGGGACCGCCCGCGATCAGGCCGACGACCTGCTCCGGGTCGGTGTTGAAGGTCGGCGGGCACTCGGAGGCGTCCAGCACGCCGAGCCGGCCGGCGGTGCCGGCACCGGCGTAGATCAGCCGCCCGCCCCGGGCCATCCGCTCGGCCACGGCGTCGATGGCGGCGGCGATGGACGGAAGCTGCCGGGCCACGGCTGCCGGCACGGTGGCGTCCTCGCCGTTCATGAGCCGGGCGATGTCGAGTGTGGGCAGCCGGTCGATCTCGGCGAGGTCGGGCCGGAAGGCCTCGGTGGTCAGCGATTCCAACTCGGCGCGGAGATCACGGGGGTTGGAGGTGGAGGTCATGGGGGCGGCTCTTTCAGATGTGCGGTCCGGTCTCGTGCCTGCGACTGCCTGCACTGCCTGCGACGTCTGCTGTGACTACCTGTGACTACCTGCGGTGCCGGTGCGCCAGTGCCTCGTACGAAGCGGCCAGCGCCGGCGCCGCCGTCTCGTACGTCTTCTGCGCCACCCCCACGAACAGGCAGTCCACGACGAGGAGTTGACTGGTCCGGGAGGACATGGCCGCGGGCCTCAGCTCGCTCTCCCGCGCGGTCGACGTCGTCAGCACATGGTCGGCGTACTGGGCGACCGCCCCGTCCGGCCGTCCGGTGATCGCCACCGTCGTGGCCCCGTGCTCGAAGGCGACCCGCAAGGGCTCGATGACGTCCCCGGTGGACCCGGAGTGCGTGATCGCGATGGCGACGTCTCCCGACCGCAGCTGCACCGCGTTCGTCACGGCCAGATGCGGATCACTGTGCGCCTGGGCTATCAGCCCTATCCGCAGCAGCTTCTGGGTGAGGTCCTGGGCGACGAGCCCGGACGCCCCGACCCCGTACACATCGATGCGTCGCGCGACCGCCGCCGCGGCGACCGCCGCCCCCAACTGCACCGTGTCCAGCCCGGCGGCCGTATCGGCCAGCGTCTGCTGCTCGTCGTACGCGAGTTTCGCCACGACATCGGCGATCGGATCGTCGACCGCGATGTCGGTGGTGATGGCGGGCGCCCGCCCGGACTGCTGCTGCGCCGCGAGGCCGGCGAGGGCGAGGCGCAGATCCCGGTACCCCGGATACCCGAGCAGCCGGGCCGTCCGTACGACCGTCGCCTCGCTGGTGCCGGTGAGCTCGGCGAGGCCGGTGACCGTGAGGGCCGCGCAGCCGGCCGGGTCGCCCGCGACGGCCTCGGCGACGCGCTGCATGGAGCGGGTCATGGAGGGTGCGAGCGTGCGCACCTTCGCGGCGAGGGCGGCGGGAGCGGGAGGCGCGCTCGACCGGCCTGCCGCACCGGAGAAAATTTCCTTCACGTCCTGGGTCACTCATGAAAGATATTTTCGGCACGGTGTCCCGGTCAAGAGTGCGCACAATGGGGGCATGCACCCCATCAGCCCCCTGGAGCAGGCGCTGCACGCCGCACGCGCCCTCGTACTCGCCGATCTGGCCGCGCGCGAGGTCGCCGCGGCGGACGTGGTGTCCATGGTCGAGGAGTCCGTCGTCCAGCGGCGATGGTGGGTGGAGCAATGGCCGGAGGGCGTCGAGTACGTCGCCGGGCTGGTCGCGCAGGACGTCCAGGACGCCCTGCTGGAGACCTACGGCCGCTGGCCCCTGTGCCCGGTCTGCGGCGGCGGCGACCCGCACGCCCTCGACGTCGAGCCGGAGCTCGGCCCCGACCCGCACTGGGTCTGCCACAAGGCGGGCGTGAAGGTGGCGGCGGTCGGCACGCTGGGCTCGGCCACGGGCGGGTCGTCGTCCTCGTGACCGTCTACATCGACCCACCGACCTGGCCCGGCCACGGCCGCATGTGGTCCCACCTGGTCAGCGACGTCTCCTACGACGAACTCCACACCTTCGCCGAGAAACTGGGCGTGCCCCCGCGTGCCTTCGAGCGGGACCACTACGACATCCCGTCGCACCGGTATGCGGATGCGGTGGCGGCGGGGGCGGTGCAGGTCAGCAGCCGGGAGGTGGTGCGGCTGCTGACGGGGGCGGGACTCCGGCGGCCGAAGGGGCGGCCTCAGCGCCCCAGTTCGTAGGCCAGGCCCTCCTCGTCCTCGCCCGCCTTCCTGAAGCCCGCGCGGGTGACCACCGACTGGGACGGGACGTTGTCCCGTTCGACCGTGGCGAAGAGCGTGCGGACGTCGTCCCGTGCCAGGGCCCAGTCCGACAGCGCGCGCAGGGCCTCGGTCGCGTAGCCGTTGCCGCGGGCCGCTTCGGTGAGGTCGTAGCCGATCTCGGTGCGGCCCTCCTCGTCGGGGACGCCGTGGAAGCCGATGCCGCCGATCGCGCGGCCGTCCTCGCGGCGGACGAGGGCGAAGACGCCGAACTCCGGGCGGTGCACGCCCTCTTCGTACGCCTTCAGCATGAAGTTCGAGGCCTCCCGGGGGCCCTCGAACGGGCCGCCGTCCAGCCAGTCGAAGCCGCCGTCGCCGCCCGCCACCAGATCGCGTGCGGCCGCGGGGGTGATGCCCTGGAGGGTGAGGCGGTCGGTGGGGAGGACCAGGTTGTTGTTCCAGCGCCACCCGGTGAGGCGGGCGCGGCCGGGGAGTTCGCCGCGGCCGGTGGCCCAGAGGAAGGTGCGCCAGTGGTCCGGGCTCGGCTGGACGTGCGGGAAGATGCGGGTGAGGACGGACTCGGCCAGTGCGGCCGGGGGTTCGTACTCCAGGCCCAGGCCGCCCGCGATGTCGTGCGTGTGGGCGAGGACCTCGGCGATGCCCATCGCGGCGAAGCCCTCGCGGTTCGCGCTGCGGAACGGGTACGGGTGGAAGCCGCGGGCCTCGCGGGGCGCGGTGCGGACGGCCGCGGCGAGCAGGGCCCCGGTCGTCTCGATCACATGCAGCAGGCCGGTGTTGTCGGTGCCCTCGTCGAGGGTGATCTCGAAGGGGACGTAGCCGTCCTTCGCGCGTCCGGCCAGATTCGCGGCGTACGCGATGAGGTCCTCCGCGACGTGGAACGCCGTCTCGTGGCAGTTCCACTCCAGTCCGGCCGCCTTCACCTCCGTCCAGTCCCGGTCCACCGCCGGCCGCAGCGCTGCCACGCAGCCCGCCACGGCCTCTTCCACCTGATCCCCGCCCCATGCACGCATGGGGCGCAGACTATGCGGACGGGTCCGTCGGGAGCGACAGCATTTCCAGCTCGGAGGTGAGGTTGTACCGCGCCGTCGCCTCCCACTCCGTCTGGCCGTACGGCGTCCTGAACAGTCTCGGCAGGTCGAGGAGTTGGCGCAGGATCGCGGCGCGGCCCGTGCGGAAGGCGTCGCTCGGGACGAAGTGGTACTCCTCGCG
The DNA here is from genome assembly GCF_040298885.1 of Streptomyces sp. NPDC001137. Taxonomy (NCBI): domain Bacteria; kingdom Bacillati; phylum Actinomycetota; class Actinomycetes; order Kitasatosporales; family Streptomycetaceae; genus Streptomyces; species Streptomyces sp. NPDC001137. The sequence goes on along the minus strand of NZ_JBEPBA010000020.1, from coordinate 183,781 downwards.
TACGGCGGCCGTGTACGCGGCGTACGCGGACGGGGGCGAGGCCAGGATCGCCAGGTCGGCGTCGCACAGGACCTGGCCGTCGCGGTCGTCGTCGGCCGGGTCGTGGCCGACGGTGAGGCGGACCAGACGGGCCACCTCGGCGGTCTTCGCCTCGGAGAGGCCCGCCTCGGGGAGGGCACGCTCGGCGAGGCGGGCCGAGCGCTCCTCGTTCTCGGAGCGGTCGGGGAAGTAGACCGCGTCGTGGAACCAGGCGGCGAGGCGTACGACGTCCGGATCGGCCGCGTACTTCTCCAGTGCGTCGACGTGGTCGAGGACCGCCGTGAGGTGCGCGAGCGTGTGGTAGTGGCGCTGCGGTTCCTGCCATCGGGCGAGGAGGTTGTCCGCGTACGGGGCCGGGTCGGGGCCGGCGGCGGGGGAGCGGGCTCCTTCCAGGGCGCGGTTCCAGCGGGTGCGCAGGGCATCGACATCAGGGCGGGCGTGATCGGCCATGCGCCCATTCTCCCGCCTCTCCGGCGCCCGCGGCCTCTCCCGTCGATCATCCGGTGCCCCTAGCGTGGCCCCCATGACGACAACTGACGACGTACGCGACCCCGAGCTGCCCGGACGGCTCCTGACCGTCGAGCGCGACGCCCTGATCCCGCTTCTCCGCGCCCGCCCGGACGCGGACTTCGCACTGCCCACCACCGCGTGTCCGGGGTGGACGGTGCGGGACGTCCTCGCGCACTGTTCCGCCGCGCTGCTGCGGGTGGTGGAGAGCCGTTTCGAGGAGGGTGTCTTCTCTCCCGCCTCCAACGACCGGGACATCGCCGAGCGCGCCGACTGGACGAACCAGCAGGTCGTGGACGAGCTGGAGCGCGGGATGGCCGAGGCCGGCCCGGCGATCGCCAAGGCGGGCGGTCTGCTGGACCGGGTCGCGCTGGGCGAGTGGGTGCACGCGGGCGACGTCCGGGACGTCTGGGGTGAGCCGCAGGCATACGGGGGCCCGGGCCTCCCGGACGCCCTCGCCCTCCTCGCCCGGATCACCCGCGAGCGGGGCCGTCTGCCGCTGCACGCCGACCTCGACGACGTGGACGAGCCGCTGCTGCTGGGGGAGGCGAGCGGGGAGCGGAACCCGGCGCGCTTCATCGGTGACTCCGCGACTCTCGTACGGCTCTACGCGGGCCGCGCGGTGCCCGAGGGCACGTCGTACGAGCTGGTGGGAGCTGAGGCGGCGGAGCTGAACATGTTCGGCTGACGGACCGCGGCCGCGGCAGGGGCAGGGGGCGACGGGCTGAATTTCGCCGGCCGGGGCTTGATCTTTCAGTCCCGCCGCAGGGCCGGGCCCCGGGGGCGATCTCGCGGTCGTCCACCCCGTCGTCGTACCCTGAGATTGGACTAGACCTGTAGCCGCTCCAGGGGAACACCGACGGAAGGGGTCCTATGAGCATGCGTGCAGTCCTGGAGGTGATCGCCCTCGACGCCGAGGACGCGGTCGCCGCCCAGGCCGGAGGCGCGGACCGGCTGGAGCTGGTCACCGACATGGCGGCCGACGGGCTGACCCCGTCGGTCGAGACCTTCGCCGGGATCCGTGCCGCCGTCGACATCGACCTGCGCGTGATGCTGCGGCCGGCGGACGGGTTCGCCGCGGGGGAGGTGGAGCCGCTGGTCCGGGTCGCCCGGGAGCTGCGGGCGGCCGGGGCGGAGGAGTTCGTGCTCGGGTTCCTCGACGCGGACGGGCAGGTCGACCTCGACGCCGTGAAGCAGGTCGTGGCGGAACTGGACGGCTGCCGCTGGACCTTCCACCGCGCGATCGACCGGGCCGCGGACCGGGACGCACTGCGCAGGCAACTGGACGGCCTGCCGGGCCACGACACCTATCTCACGGCCGGTTCGGCCGCCGGCGTGGACGACGGCCTCCCCACCCTGCTCGCCGAGGCGGCGCGGTGCGGGGAGCCCGGGTATGAGCCGCGGATCATGGTGGGCGGGGGGTTGCGGCTGGAGCATGTGCCACAGCTGCGGGCGGCGGGGATCGACGCCTTTCACATCGGCGGGGCCGCCCGGCCGGGGGGCTGGGACGGGCCCGTGTCCGCGGCGGCGGTTGCCGAGTGGCGGGCGGTGCTGGACCGGGTCTAGCGCTTCAGGGGACGCAGGCACAGCGGCCTGTCGTGGTTCTTGCTGTACATCGGGCCGGCGGAGTGTTCCCCGGCCGCGCAGTCGGGGCTCGTCCAGGGGTGGACGCTGTACTGCGCGGCGGCGGAGTCACAGGGCTCGGGCTTGAGATCGTCCATGGGCCAGGCGGCGTCGTTGCGGGCGCACGAGCCGACCGTGAGGGTCGGGTAGTCGTGGGTCGGGTAGGCGGAGGCGTCGGTGCTTCCGGTGCTGTCGGTGCTGTGACTCGGCCCGACCACCAGGCCGATGATCAAAAGCACCGGAATCGCGGCCACCACGAGGCCGACCAGGCTCAGCGGGATCAGGGCGAGGATGCCCGCCGGCCGCCGGAACACCGGTTTGCCCGGATCCAGCGGCGGCCGGAAGCCCGCCGTGGCCGGCTCCGGGATGCGCCGGATGCCGGACAGGGCGCCGAGGTTGGCCAGCAGCGTGAAGGGCGTGATGAACACCGACAGCGGTCCCCACCAGCCCATCACCATGGTGTCGGCCTGCATGTCCCGGAAGCTCGCCAGCGCGCAGGTACGGCAGAACATCCCCTCGCGCCGCAGGAACCGCATCATCACCACCATGCCCTGGTGCCCGCGGACGGTCACCGGCGCCGCGGGCATCGCCCCGCACACCTGGCAGGCCGCCATCGGTGCGCCGTACTGCTGCGGCCAGGAGGGAGCGGGCGGGTACGCCCCCGAGGGCTGTGCGTACGGACCTGGGCCCGGCGCCTGCTGATACGGCCCGGAAGGGTGCTGGTACGGCCCCGGAATCGGCTGGTGGGCAGGGTGCGAGGGTGGCGGCGTGCTCAACGGGGGCCTTTCCGGGGGGACATGACACAGCGGGAAGCACCCTACTCGGCCAGCTGCGGCGGCAGCGGTGCCGCATGCGTCACGATCAGTCCGGACACCGCGCGGGTCAGCGCCACGTACAGGCGGCGCAGGCCGGTCCGTTCGTCGGGCTCGCCGTCGACCACCGCCTGCGGCTCGTCCAGGACCACGTAGTCGTACTCCAGGCCCTTCGCGAGGGACGCCGGAACCAGGGTGAGGCGGGCCTCGGCCGTCGTCTCCTCACCGGGGGCCAGGTAGCTGATCCCGGCCGTCGTCAGCGCCTCCGCCAGCGCCGGGACGCGGGCGTCGGCCGCGATCAGGCCTGTCGATCCCTCGTTGCGGAGCAACTCCTCGCAGGCGGCGACCACTTCGGAGGTGTTCTCGATCGGGCGGAGGGCGAAGAAGCCCGGGTTCTCGCGGACCGACGCGACCGGCGTGAGACCGGGGGCGATGTGCGGCAGCAGACGGGAGGCGTAGGTGATGACGTCCGTCGGGACGCGGAAACCGGCCGTCAGCTCCTCGATCACGCCGTCCGGCTTGCCGAGGTGGGCGAGCGCCTCCTCCCAACTCCGCGTCGCCCAGGGCGTGGTGCCCTGCGCCAGGTCGCCGAGGACGGTCGCCGAACCGGTGGTGCAGCGGCGGCCGACCGCGCGGTACTGCATGGGGGAGAGGTCCTGCGCCTCGTCCAGGACCACATGTCCCAGGGAGTGCGTGCGCTGCACGAGGTCCGTCGTCTCGTCGATCAACACGGCGTCCGCCGCGGACCACTTGGCGGACTTCACGCTGCGGACCGGCTTCGACCAGAGAATCGTCTTCTGCTCGTCCTCGTCCAGGACTCCCTCCGCGTGTACGGCGAGGAAGTCCGCGTCCGAGAGCAGGCGCAGCACGAGTTTCGCCGGGTCGACCGGCGGCCACATCTGTTTGACGGCCGCCTTCACCGCCGCGTTGCGGGCCACCGCGTCCTGCACCCGGTCGTCCGGCGCCTCCCCCGACCGCTCCATCTGCACCAGCACGGCGTGCGCGATGCGCTGCGGGAGGGCCTCACGGGCGGCGCCGTAGCGGATGCCGCGGTCGAGCAACTCCCGGACCATGTCCTCCAGTTCGTATGCGGGCACCCGCCAGCGGCGGGAGCCGCGCACGACGACGAGCGGCTCGGTCGGCATGGTGACATGGGAGTGGACGGCCCGCCGCAGCACCTCCGCCATCCTCGCGTCGCCCTTGACGACCGCGGCCGCCGCGTCGTCGGTGCCCCGGATCTCGATGCCGCCCGCGACGAGGTCGTCCACCGTGGCCTGCTGGACCGTCAACTCGCCGAGGGCGGGCAGGACTTGCTCGATGTAGTGCAGGAAGGACCTGTTGGGCCCGATGACGAGGGTGCCGGTGCGGGCGAGCCGCTCACGGTGGGCGTAGAGCAGATACGCGACGCGGTGCAGGCCGACGGCCGTCTTTCCGGTCCCGGGACCTCCCTGCACGCACACCGTCCCACCCAGCCCGGACCTCACGATCTCGTCCTGCTCGGGCTGGATGGTCGCCACGATGTCCCGCATCGGGCCGACGCGCGGGCGCTCGATCTCCTGCTGGAGCAGCTTGCTGGTGCGGGCGGCCTCGGCCGGGTCGGAGAGGTGCTCGTCCTCGTACGCGGTGATGTCACCGCGGGTGTAACCGAAGCGGCGGCGCAGCGCGATGTCCAGCGGGTCCTTCTTGGATGCCCGGTAGAACGGCTGGGAGACCGGGGCCCGCCAGTCGATGACCATCGGGTCGCCGTCGTGGTCGTGCACGTGCCGGCGCCCGATGTAGAACCTCTCGCCGTCCGCGCCCTCGGCCCGGTCGGCGCCCGGGGAGTGCAGGTAGTCGAGGCGGCCGAAGAACAACGGGGTGTCGCTGAGGTCGGCCAGCGCCTTGATGCGCTCGTCGATCTGGCGGGCCAGGACCTCGGCGTTGACCCAGTTCGCGGTGACGTCGCTGATGTCGAGCGACTCGACGTCCTCACGCATGGCGCGCAGGGCGGCACGGGATGCGGCGAGATGGGCGCGCTCGCGGGAGAGGGGGTCGTCGAGAGGGGCGGGGTCGTCGACGGGCGTGGACAAGGCGGTGCCTCCGAAGGCGCTACGGGCTGGGGCTGCGAGGTGCCGGCCGGTTTCCGTCCGGACGGCGGCGCTCCGCGGAGGGAGGCGGGCAAGAGCGGAGATTCTAGGTGAGCGGGACAGGCGGGGGCCAACGGTTTTTCCGCGCCCTGCCCACGCCCTGTCCTCCCCCTGCCCATCCCCTCCCTCTCGGGACCCCCTAGGGGATGTCCCCGTCATACCGGGGAGGGAGGGCCACGACCGGAGGCGTACGCGGCGACCAAGGAGGTTCGGTCCGCAGGCCGATGCCCCCTTTATGCCTGCCGATCCACCATGGATACATGAGCGCAGCAACCATCACCCCAGGCCCCGGCAGGCCGGGTCCGCCCGGCGCCACCCCCGTTCTCGGCAGCCACCGTCACCGCCTCGGCGACGCCCTGCGTGCCCTGAAGGTGTTCGCGGGCGCCGCCTTCGACGTGGTGATCCTCGGCGAGTACGGCGAGGAAGCGGGCGTACGCCGTAAGTGAAGGCGTCCCTACGCGTCCTCCGCCAAGAGTTCGTCCGCGTCCACGATCCGGTAGGCGTACCCCTGTTCCGCCAGGAAGCGCTGGCGGTGGGCGGCGAAGTCCTGGTCGATGGTGTCGCGGGCGACGACCGAGTAGAAGTGCGCCTGGTGGCCGTCGGCCTTGGGGCGCAGCACGCGTCCCAGCCGCTGGGCCTCCTCCTGGCGTGAGCCGAAGGTGCCCGACACCTGGATGGCGACCGTCGCCTCCGGCAGGTCGATGGAGAAGTTCGCGACCTTGGAGACGACGAGGACGCTGATCTCGCCCTCCCGGAAGGCGTCGAAGAGCTTCTCGCGCTGGGCGTTGGAGGTCTCGCCCTTGATGACGGGGGCGTTCAAGTGCTCGCCCAGCTCGTCGAGTTGGTCGATGTACTGCCCGATGACGAGGATCTGCTGGCCCGCGAAACGGCGCACGATCGCCTCGGTGACCCTCCGCTTGGTCTCCGTCGTGGCGCAGTAGCGGTACTTCTCCTCCTGCTCGGCGGTGGCGTAGGCGAGCCGCTCGGAGTCGGTGAGGTTGACCCGGACCTCCACGCAGTCGGCGGGCGCGATGTACCCCTGCGCCTCGATCTCCTTCCACGGCGCGTCGAACCGCTTGGGCCCGATCAGCGAGAACACGTCCGACTCGCGTCCGTCCTCGCGCACCAGGGTCGCGGTCAGCCCCAGCCGCCGCCGTGCCTGAAGATCCGCCGTGAACTTGAAGACCGGCGCGGGCAGCAGATGCACCTCGTCGTAGACGATCAGCCCCCAGTCGCGGGAGTCGAAGAGCTCCAGGTGCGGGTAGATGCCCTTCCGCCGGGTGGTCAGCACCTGGTACGTGGCGATGGTGACCGGCCGGATCTCCTTGCGCGTACCGCTGTACTCACCGATCTCGTCCTCGGTGAGACTCGTGCGCTTCACCAGCTCGTGCTTCCACTGCCGCGCCGAGACGGTGTTGGTGACGAGGATCAGGGTCGTCGACTTCGCCTGCGCCATGGACCCGGCGCCGACGAGCGTCTTGCCCGCCCCGCACGGCAGTACGACGACGCCGCTCCCGCCGTGCCAGAAGTTCTCCACGGCCTGCTTCTGGTACGGCCGCAGTGCCCAGCCGTCCTCGTTCAGCTCGATCGGGTGCGCCTCGCCGTCGACGTATCCCGCGAGGTCCTCGGCGGGCCAGCCCAGCTTCAGCAGCGTCTGCTTGATCTGCCCGCGCTCCGACGGGTGCACGGCGACGGTGTCCGGGTCGATCCGCGCCCCGACCAGCGGGGCGATCCGCTTCGAGCGCAGGATCTCCTCCAGCACCGGCCGGTCGGTGGTGGTGAGCACCAGTCCGTGCGCGGGGTCCTTGCTGAGGGTCAGCCGCCCGTACCGGTCCATGGTGTCCGCGACGTCGACCAGCAGCGCGTGCGGCACGGGATACCGGCTGTACTGCACGAGCGCGTCCACGACCTGCTCGGCGTCGTGCCCCGCCGCGCGCGCGTTCCACAGCCCCAGCGGCGTCACCCGGTACGTGTGGATGTGCTCGGGCGCCCGCTCCAGCTCCGCGAACGCCGCGATGGCCCGGCGGCACTCGTCGGCCTGCTCGTGGTCGACCTCGAGAAGCAGGGTCTTGTCGGACTGGACGATGAGTGGACCATTCACGTGGGGCACCCTTTCCGTACGGCCGCTGTCGGCCGCCAAACGTCCAGTGTGCCGCATGTGGCGGACAACGGACCCGGGCCAAGATCAGAACAGCAGGGGCCGGCCGGACCACCAGGTGTAGAGCAGATCGGCGTCGGTGTCCTCGCTCACCACGCCGACCAGCTCGTCGTGGTAGCTCCAGGCCATCCGGTACTTGCTCTCGCGCCACCGGCACGTCAGCTCGCCGAGGACCTCGCCCCCGTAGAGCCAGGTGCCGTGCCATTCACCGGCTGCGCTGCACCGGTCGCCGTCGGGGGTTCCCATCTCGCGCACTTCGGTGCGCATCCAGGCGTCCAACATGGACCGGGAGGCGAAGGAGTACACGAAGGATTTCCAGTGCGGATGGTTCTCCGCACTGCTGCGGCACCGGACTGCCGCTCTGGCGGCTCCGACCTTCGTGTCGTACTGCGTGCACTCGTAGAGGGAGCCTCTGCCGGAGGCGATGAGATCGATCAGCTCGCTCACGGCGGACGAGGACGTGGTGGCCGGAGCGGGCGTGCTGGCCGGAGCGTCCGTGGTGGCCGGAGGGGACGACGAGGGCTCCCTGGTGGTAGGCGTCCGCAAGGCGCTCGGCCCGTCCCTCCTCGGTGCCGACGAGACCACGGACGCGGACGCCGGGCTGCTGTCCTGCTGGAACACGCCCGTGATCAGAGCGGCGAGTACGCCGCCCACCACCGTCGCGATCGCGCCGATCAGCGCCGACCAGATGATCGCCCGCGAGTTTGTGCGGTGCCCCCGGTCATCGGGCGGTGTCCGCCCTCCCGAATCCCCGTCGCTCATCACGGCCGTCCCCCTGCAGCCCCCGCGCCGTCGACGCGCTTCCACTGGGATAGCACAGGCCACCGTGATCGATACAGCCGCTTTGCGTACTTCCCATCAGTCTGTCCGGCCCATCCGTCTCATCCTTGATCGTCCGCCAGTTCCGCCACCCCTGTGACGCGATGCAGCGGATACGTCCGCACCTCGTCCGCCGTGTGGTCGTACGCCGTCACGAAGCCGCCCTCGACGCGGATCGGGGCGATGACGCGCTGGCTGGCGGCGCCCTCGGCGTTGACATAGCCGATCCACAGGGCCTCGCCCGTGAGGACGGCGGCCTGCATGGTGGCGAGGGTCTCGGCGGAGGTGGTGCGGGGGAGGTCGCCGCCCGGCGCGGCCGACGCGGTCGGCTTGCGGGGGGCCGTGGACGCCAGGTCGCCGGCCCGGATCGCGCGGATCGCCGCCGCCAGGAGCGTGGTGTCGGGGGTCGGCGGGCCGTCGGGGACCGGCTCGGGGGCGGTGCGCGGCGGGGTGCGGTGGGCGTCGGCGCGGGTGATCAGGACGTCGCCCTCCGCCGACTCCGCGGCCGGTGCGAAGCCCATGGCACGCAGCCCGTCCAGGAGGGTCGCCGGGTCGGCCTGGGTGGCGAGGACGGTGGGCGCGAGACGGCGCAGCCGCAGGGCCGCGGCGCGCTTGTCGGCCATGATCTCGTTGAGCATCGTGTCGTCGTCGCAGCGGACGTACGCCGAGGCCGCGCCCACCCGCAGATGCCCGTGTTTGCGGGCGACGTCGTCGATCAGGTACGTGAGCGGCTGCGGTACGGGGGTGCGGGAGTGGGCGCTCAGGAAGGCGTGCAGGTCGGTGGCGGTGCGGCCCGCGTCCAGGGCGCGCCGTACCGAACCCGGGGTGAAGCGGTAGACCGTGGCCCCGCCCTTCGACTCCACGTCCGCCAGTACGTCCAGCATGTCGGCCAGCGGGCGCTTCAGCGGGCCGGGGGCGACCGCCGTCAGGTCCGCCTGGAGCAGCACGTGGTCCAGGGGTTCGGGCAGGAGCGGCGCGAGGAGACGGCCGGCCGCCGCGGAGGCGGTGGCCTGCTCGGTGGGGGAGAGGGGCTCCACGGTGAGCGGCACGTGGTGGACGGGCAGCTTGTCGCCGGGGCCCTCCTGCGCGGGCTCGGCGTCCTTCGGCGCGGGTGAAGGCGCGGGCGCGGGCGCCCCGAGGAGCGCCCTGCCGTGCGCCGACAGCGCGCCCCGGCCCGTCACGCCCAGCATCTCCGCCTCCGACAGCGCCCAGGTCGCGAGCCGTCCGCGCAGGTCGTCGCTTTGCTGGGGCCCGCGCAGGGGCCGTTCCCAGCGCAGCCGGGCGAGGACGGACTCGGCGGACGGGGAGGCACCCTCCGGCAGCCCGGCCAGCAGGCTCAGCACCCGGTGCCGTACCTCCGGGGCCGCGGAGCGGTCCAGGCCCGGGCCCAGCGCCGACAGGGTGCGGTCCTTCGCGTCCCGCCCTCCGACGACGCCCGCCGTCCGCGTCGCCGTCAGCCACGCCTGCGCCAGCTGCGCCCAGCGCTCGGCGGCCGGCAGCTCCAGCCACTCGTCGTAGGCCGGGGTCGCCGCATACCGCTCGTCGGCCTCCCCGTCGGAGGCCAGCAGTCCCGCCGTGTACGCCAGCTCGACCCAGAAGGCGGCGACGGGCTCGGACACGTCGAGCGCGACCGCGGTGCGCTTGAGGTCGCGCACGCTGAGACCGCCCGCCCGCAGCACCGTGGGCCCGCCCTCGTCCCAGTCCTTGAGGAGCTCCTCCACGGTCGCCAGCGCCGTGTACGCCTGCCCGGCCGCCGTCGCGTCCACAACCTGTGGACGGTGCGTCGCCGTCACCTCCAGGGCGGGCGGCAGCGGCTCGACGGCACGATGCGCCCGGCCGCCACGCAGATGCAGGGCCACTTCCCGGGGGAGTACGACGGTCCCGGGCGCCGTCGGCAGCAGCAGGCCCCGGTCCAGGAGCCAGCGCAGGCGCGGCGCCGGATCGGCCGTCACCTGCCCGTACGGCGGCCCCCACACCAGCCGGTCCAGCACCTCCCGCGATTCCGGGGGCGCCTGGGCCAGCAGCGCGGTCATCCGTGCGCGGTCGCCGTACAGGGCGGTCAGCGAGGCCACGGCGGAGACGGAGTCGTGCGTCGAGGGCAGCCCGACCGCGGTGACGATCTCCTGGATCCGGCCCGGCGACATACCCGCCGCCGCCTCCTGCACCGTGGGCCCGAGCCCTGTGGGCGACGGGTGCTGCGGCGACGGCGCGAGCAGCTCACGGGCCGTCCGCACCAGCCGCAGCCGGTCGTCCCCGCCCCACACCAGGGCCTGCTCACGCAGGGTGCCCAGGGCACGGGGGAGCGCCGCCGCGACGGCCGGGTCGCCCCCGTCACCGCTCATCAGCCCGAGCAGCTCCTCGTACCCGGCCGGGTCCGCGGCCACCGCCAGCGCCTCGGCCGTCTGCAGCGCGAAACGGTCAAGCCGCTCCAGCGCCCGCACGACCGACGCACGGGTACCGGCGCGGGTCGCCAGCTGGGTGAGGTCGGTGGGGACGGGCGTGATGAGGTCGGGGCGGGCGCGCAGCAGTGCCGCCAGGGAGGCGTCGTCCCTGTTGCGCAGTGCCTCTGCGAGTGAACGCGGAGCGGCCGGGGTGCTCATCCGACCCACGGTAGCGGGTTGCCTCCGGCGGTTGGGCGGAGCAGGTGCGGGGGAGTGGGGTCCGCGTCCCTGGGGGCTCCGCCCCCAGACCACCGTCGGCCTGAACGGCCTCGTCCTCAAACGCCGGACGGGCTGGATTGGCTAACGGGACGTTTCGCAGGTGACCTACGGATGAACTTCGGCAGGACGATTGCGGCAACCCTGGCCACACTCGGCACCCACTGGTCACCCTGGGCTCCCTGTCAACTGCACGGTGGCTGCGGGCGATTGGGTGTTCGACGGACACGGGGGAACTGGGGGCCCGGGGTGAACCTCGACTTCGACAAGTGGGTTGCTCTCATCAGCGTCGGCTTCCCGTTCGCCGCGTTCCTGTGGGAGTTCGCCGTCGTCGGCCGCAAGCGGCTCGGCTACCGCGTACAGATGGACACGCTCGCCGCGGACGCCACCCAGTCGCCGTACGCCGGAGTGCTGCGGGACATGCAGCAGGACGGCCACCAGCTGAAGGATCCTTCCTTCGTCCTGCTGCGGATCGAGAACGCCGGCACCGCCCCGATCGAGGAGGGCGACTACCTCACCCCCGACAGCGACCCGTGCGGCATACGCGTCACCTTCCGTGAGCGCCAGGTCGCGGCCCTGGTGGTCACCGAACTGAGCCAGGACGAACTGCGCGACTCCTTCATCCGGGACAACCAGGCCGTGCCGGGCTTCGGCCACGACAACCACCTGCCCGAACGGCAGGGCGTCATCCGGCTGCCGAAGGTGAAGCTCCCGGTACGGGCCGAGTACAAGGTGCTCGTGGTGCTGGAGCGCTGGCCCGACGACCAGAGCCGGGAGCCCTTCCCGAAGCCCGTCTTCCGCGGTGCCGTCGGTGGCCGCCGCCGCTGGTCCGACCCGCTGCTGCGGTTCTTCCGGTTCAAGGTGGCCAGGACGGAGAGCCATGTCTTCGCGTCCCGGCCCGCCTGGTTCGGCATCGTCCTGCTGGCCCTGGCCGTCATGGTCCAGGCGGGCCTGACCCTGTTCGTACGGGACGAGCCCGCCCCGCTGGACTGCGTCGGAGGCACCCTCCACCTCGGCGGCTCCACCGCCTTCGCCCCCGCGGTGAAGGCCGCCGCCGACGAGTACGTGAAGCTGTGCGCGGCCAAGGGCGCGAAGATCCCCGTCGACGGCGGCACCTTCCAGGGCAGCGGGAACGGCGTCGCCGCGCTGGAGAAGACCGGCGCGGACGCCGGGATCTCGGGCGACGAGGGGCTGCGCGACCACATCGCCTTCACCGACGGCCCGGCCGAGGGCAACCACCCCCAGATCCTGCCGCGCCCGATCGCGTACACGCTGTTCACGCTCGTCGTCAACGAGGACGCCAAGGTCCGCAACCTCTCCCTGCGGCAGGTCCGCGACATCTACGCCAGGAAGATCACCAACTGGTCCGAGGTGGGCGGCGCCGACCTCCCCGTCCATCTCGTCGACCGCTACCGCAACTCCGGCACCCGCAACGCCCTGGAGAAGCGCGTCCTCAAGGGCCGGCCCGTCCCCGAGGCCGACGTGAACGACTGCACCGCCCTGGACCGCGACAAGCCCGGCGTCTGCGAGGCCGACAGCACCGACAACCTGCTGGACCGCACGGCCGCCATCCCGGGCGCCCTCGGCTACAGCGAGGTCAGCAGCGTGACCTCCGGCCGCCTCGTCAAGCTCCGCATCGACGACATGCCGCCCACCCTCGACGGCGTCGAGAACGGCACCTACCCGTACTGGCAGACCGAGTACGCCTACACCTACGGCGAACCGCCCGCCGACTCCATCGCGGCCGCCTTCCTGCGCTACCTCACCGACCAGGGCGGCAAGGACGTCCTGCGCGTATACGGCAACCGTCCCTGCTCGGAGACGCGATACCCGCTGGTGTGCCGGCCGACCTGACCCGCGGCCTGCGCTACCGTCGTCACGGGAAGCATTACGGGAAATCCAACGCACCCACCCCAAAGGGGACTTCGTGGGTATCGAGAGCGACAAGGTCGTCTACGAGTATCTGAGCCGCGTCGGCGACGTGGCGCAGCAGCGGCAGCTGCCGTCCGCCGCACGCATGCGCCTGGTGTCGGAGCTGCGGGGCGAGATCGACCGCCGCCGGGCGAAGGCCACCGTCGACAGTCCCGCCGCGGTCCGCCGCATCCTCTCCCGGCTCGGTACCCCCGACGAGGTCGTCGCCGCGGCGGGAGGCACCACCCCGGCACCGGAGCCGACCCCCACCCAGGTGCCGGTGCAGCGGGACGACGAACCGGACGACAGCAGGCGCCTGCCGAAGAGCCTGCGCCGGGTCGTACCGCGCCCGCGCCCCGCGGAGCCGGCGCGGCCCGAGACGACCGCCCCCTCCCCGCCGCACATGGCGAGCGCCGAGGAACTCGGCAACAGCGCGACCCGGCCCGACTGGTGGCGGGTCGACAGCACCCCCTTCGGCGAGAGCGTCCCCGGATTCACCGGCGGCGTGGAGATCCCGGACCTGCTCAGGCCGCCACGCCCCAAGGAACTCGACAAGGAGCCGCCACCGGCAGTGGAGCAGGCCCCGGAAGCCGAGGAGGAGACCGCACCCGAGGCCCCCGCCCGGCGTCGCCGCCTCGCGCTCCCCGCCGGCGGCTGGAGCAATCCGCTCCTCCTGATCGCCGCGGGCCTGCTCGTCGTCGGCGCGATCCTCGGCAACTGGTTCGCCCTGCTGCTCGGCTGGCTCATCGCCTACGCCTCCCGCCGGCTCACCCGCAACGAGTCGAAGTGGGCGGTCATCGGCATGCCCGGCCTCGCCCTCACCGCCGGCCTCGTCTGGCTCTGGGGCAGAAACACCGGCCGCTGGGGCACCCCCATACCCCAGGGCCACATGAACGAGGCGATCGCGGAGACGTGGCCGTGGGTGGTGAGGGGCGCGGCCGTCCTGTCGGCGCTCTTCATCACCTGGCGCTCACAGAGGCGGCTTTAAGGGGCGCGGGGCTGTATCGACATGCGGCTCCGCCGCGTGGGCGCGATCAACCCCCACCCACCCGCAGCCGCCACTCGACGAAAGCGATCGAGCCAATAGGCACAATGACCCATATGGCCTACACGACCCCGTTCCCGCCCACCGTCGGCTTCGACCTGGACATGACCCTCATCGACTCCCGCCCCGGCATCCACGCCTGCTACCTGGCCCTGTCCGAGCGCACCGGGACGTACATCGACGCCGACCTGGCCATCACCCGCCTGGGACCACCCCTCGCCGAGGAGCTGATCAACTGGTTCCCCGAGGAGCAGCTGGCGGAGACGGCCGACCTGTACCGCTCGATGTACCCGACGATCGCCATCGCCGCGACCCCCGCGATGCCGGGCGCCCGTGAGGCCATCGCCGCCGTGCGGGCGGCCGGCGGACGCGCGATCGTCGTGACCGCCAAGTACGAGCCGAACGCCAAGCTGCACCTGGAACACCTCGGCATCCACCCCGACGAGGTCGTCGGCGACCTGTGGGCCGAGCAGAAGGCGGAGGCGCTGCGCGAGCACGGGGCCGGGATCTACGTCGGCGACCACATCGGCGACGTACGCGGCGCGCGCAAGGCGGACGCGCTGTCGGTGGCCGTGGCGACCGGACCGTGCAGCACGCAGGAGCTGAGCGCGGCCGGGGCGGACGTGGTGCTCGGGGACCTCACGGAGTTCCCCGGCTGGCTCGCGGACTACCGCCCGGCGCGCGCCTGACGGCGGCCCGCCGCGATCGACCGCAGCACTCCGGCGCCGGCGATCAGGAAGCCGACCCCCATGAGCATGCTCAGCCCGAACATGTACGTCGGAAATGGCTTCGCGTGGAGGAACAGCGGAGCCACAGTGACGAGTGTGGCCAGGGCACCGAGGAAGAACACGATGGCACCGGCACGGATCAGTCGGTCACCGGGCTCGGCGGAATTCGTTTGGGTTTTGTCACGCACCGGACCAGGGTAGTTCCCTGCGCGAAGGAACAACCCGGCGACGTCTTGTCACCGGCCTGAAGACCATTAGCCTTGGTACCGGCGGGTCCGCGACGACCCGCCCGAGTGCTATCAAGAGCCGTTTCCGAAGCAGTTTTCCGACGAGTACGAGGACGAGGACAGACGTGCCTACCGGCAAGGTCAAGTGGTTCAACAGCGAGAAGGGCTTCGGCTTTCTCTCCCGCGACGACGGCGGCGACGTCTTCGTTCATTCCTCGGTCCTCCCCGCCGGAGTCGAGAGCCTCAAGCCGGGCCAGCGAGTGGAGTTCGGTGTGGTCGCCGGCCAGCGCGGCGACCAGGCACTTTCCGTCACCGTCCTGGACCCGACCCCCTCGGTGGCGGCCGCCACCCGCAAGAAGCCGGACGAACTGGCCTCCATCGTCCAGGACCTGACGACCCTCCTGGAGAACATCACGCCGATGCTCGAGAAGGGCCGCTACCCCGACCGGGCCTCCGGCAAGAAGATCGCGGGCCTGCTGCGCGCGGTCGCCGACCAGCTGGACGTATAACCCTCAACAATTCCCGTATCCGCTACGGGAATTCGAGCGCATCCGGGCCGAGGGGCGGCACCAGCCCCTCGGCCGCGGCACGTGTGAGCAGCCCCCGTACGGCTGCGTAGCCGTCCATGCCGAGGTCGTGGGTGAACTCGTTGACGTACAGGCCGATGTGCTGGTCGGCGACGGCCGGGTCCATCTCCTGGGCGTGCTCCATGACGTACGGCCGGGAGACCTCGGGCTCGTCCCAGGCGGCGCGTACGGACGAGCGGATCGACTCGGCGAGGCCCGTCAGCACCTCGGCCCCCAGCGACCGCTTCGCGATGATCGCGCCCAGCGGGATCGGCAGCCCGGTGGTGTCCTCCCAGTGCTCGCCCATGTCGGCCAGCTTGTGCAGGCCGTAGTTCTGGTACGTGAAGCGCGCCTCGTGGATGACGAGCCCCGCGTCGACCTTCCCGTCCCGGACGGCGGGCATGATCTCGTGGAACGGCATGACGACGATCTCGCCGACGCCGCCGGGCACCGTGTCGGCCGCCCAGAGCCGGAACAGCAGATACGCCGTCGACTTCTCGCTCGGGACGGCGACGGTACGGCCCGTCAGGTCACCGGGCCCACGCGTGAGCACCAGCGGCCCGCAGCCCCGGCCCAGCGCACCCCCGCACGGCAGCAGCGCGTACTCGTCGAGGACGTAAGGCAGCACGGCGTACGACACCTTCAGGACGTCGAACTCGCCGCGCTCCGCCATGCCGTTGGTGATGTCGATGTCCGCGAAGGTCACATCGAGCGCGGGCGCGCCGGGGACGCGGCCGTGGGCGAGGGCGTCGAAGACGAAGGTGTCGTTCGGGCAGGGGGAGTACGCGATCTGCAGGGACCGTGCGGGGTGTACGGGCTCAGTGGTCATGCTGGTTCCAACTCTCCAGTACGGGCGCCAGCTTCCCGAAGGCCTCCGTCAGGGCCGTCAGGGCGTCGCCGATGCGCCAGGCGGCCCGGTCGCGCGGGCCGACCGGGTTGGAGACCGCGCGTATCTCCAGCACGGGCAGGCCGTGCGCGGCCGCCGCCTCGGCCACCCCGAAGCCCTCCATGGCCTCGGCGAGGGCGCGGGGGTGGCGGGCGCGCAGGGCGGCGGCGCGCTCGGCGGTGCCGGTCACGGTGGAGACGGTGAGCACGGCGCCGGTGGGCGCCCCGGTCGCGGCCGCGAGGTCTCGTACGAGTGTTTTTGGCGGACGATGGGTGACGGTCCCGAAGCCGAGCTCCGTCACCGGGACGAAGCCGTCGGGCGTCTCGGCGCCCAGGTCGGCCGCGGTGATCTCGTCGGCGATCACGAGGGAGCCGACGGGAGCCGCGGGCTGGAAACCGCCGGCGATCCCGGCGGAGATCACCAGGTGGTAGGGGCTGCCGCTCAGGGCGGCGGTGGTGAGGGCGGTCGCGGTGGAGGCGGCGGCGAGCGCCGGGCCCACACCGGCGGCGATCACCAGGTGGCCCTCGCCCGTGAACGCCCGGGCCACCGCGTCCCGTTCGACGGGGACCGCGGTGGCCACGAGGACACGTACCGAAGACACGAGGGACCCGGCGGGCTCGGCAGGCGGGGTCAGTCGTTCTTCTTGAGCTTGAAGGACCACAGGCCGGTGACGGTGCTGCCGCCCTTCTTGCCGTCGCCCGCCTTGATGGTGACCAGGGTGGAGTTGCCCTGGGCGCCGTACTGGGCGTTGAAGAAGACGCTGCCCGGGATGGTGCGGTAGGTCTTGTCGCTGTCCTCGGTCAGGGGCTGACCGTTCATCAGGACCGTCCACCGCTTGTCGGCGATCTTGGGGTCGACGCCGAAGCGGACGGTGTCGTCGGGGTCGACCTTGATGGACTTGATGTCCTTGTCCTTCAGGCACTTCGCCAGGTCCGCGGTCTGCAGGGACTTGCCCTCGCCGCCGCAGGTGGCCTCCGAGCTGACGGAGGAGCGGCCGACCGTGATGGTGGACAGCGGCGTCGGCTTGTCGCACGCCGACAGGACGAGCAGTCCGGCGGAAACGGCGCCGGCGGCGGCGACGGCGCGGCGGCGTCGCACAGCATCGGATTGCATCGAGGTCATGGGCGAAGGCTATAGGGCGTGTCCGACGCTCTCTTTACCTGGGGGGCGGCGTGCCCCTGTGTTACGCCACGCGAGGCTTGGCCGCGCCCCCGTGCCGGGCCGAGCCGAGCAGCCCGCGGACGGTGGTGAGCCAGCCCAGGGCGATCACCGCGGCGGCCAGGGACAGCCCAGCCGGGCCGTTGAGCGGCATCACGATCCCGATCGCGCCGCCCAGCACCCAGGCCATCTGCAGCATGGTCTCGGAGCGCGCGAACGCCGACGGGCGCACCGTCTCCGGCACGTCCCGCTGGATCAGCGCGTCCAGCGCCAGCTTGGCCAGCGCCTGCGAGAACCCGGCGAACGCGGCGAGGCACGCCACCAGGAACGCGCCGAAGAAGATCGCGGCCGTGATCGCCACGCCGAGCACGATCGGCAGCACCGTCACGACGATGATCTCCGGCGCCCGCTGCCGCAGCCAGGCCCCGACCGCCGTACCGAGCGCGTTGCCCGCGCCCGCCGAGACGGCCACCAGGCCCAGGGACACCGCCGCGCTCTCGCCGGTCAGCGGATGCTCGCGCAGCAGGAAGGCCAGGAAGAAGGTCAGGAACCCGGACAGCCAGCGCAGGGCCGCGTTGGCGCCGAGCGCATGGGTGACCGCGATACCGACGGTCCTGAGGCCCGGTTTCTTGACCGGCCTGATGTGCGGCCCGTGCAGATGCTGCTCGTCCGCCGCCAGCAGCGCCGTGTCCTCGCCCTTGGCCGAGTCGACCTTCGGCGCCAGGGAGAAGGACAGGAACATGCCCCAGATGTAGATCACGAAGGCGCCGTAGAGCGGCCAGCGCGGACCGATGGCATGCAGCCCCGCCCCGACCGGCGCCGCGACACCGGTGGCGAGCAGACCGCCGAGCGTGACCCGGGAGTTGGCCTTCACCAGGGAGAACTTGGGCGGCAGCAGCCGGGGCACCACCGCGCTTCTGACCACCCCGTACGCCTTCGAGGCGACCAGCACGCCCAGCGCGGCCGGATACAGCTCCAGGCCGCCGCCGGCGACGGCCCCGGCGATGATCAGCGCCAGCAGCGCCCGGGCGAGCATCGAGCCCGCCATCGCGGCGCGGCGGCCGTGCGGCAGCCGGTCGAGGAGCGGGCCGACGACGGGGGCGAGGACGGTGAAGGGCGCCATGGTGATGGCGAGGTAGAGCGCGACCCGCCCCCGCGCCTCGTCGGTCGGCACGGAGAAGAAGACGGTGGAGGCGAGGGCGACGGTGACCATGACGTCACCGGCACCGTTCACGGCGTGCAGTTCGATCAGCTTGCCGAGGCCGGACTCACCGGCCCCGTGCGCATGCGTGGCCCTTCTGATCCCGCGGGCCGTTCCGGTCACCGGGAAGTGCAGCGCACGGCCGACCGCGCGGACGGACCCGCCGAGCCGGCCCGAACCGCCACCACGACTGCGGCCCCTCGTCCCACCGACCCCGGCGGCTCCTTGGGGCGTCCTTGCGGCTGCCACTCCGTCATAGTGCCCCGAGAAACCTGTGTGTAGTGCGGTTACCGCGCGTATGGGCGCGTAGTTCCTCTGCTTTTCCCAGGTGCATGCCAGATAGTTGCCGGGCCCGCGAGGGGAAACCTCCCGTCGGTGTAGGCCGAGCGGTCGGGAGAAGGTAGCGTGCGTAGCGCGTCGTGGCGAACGTTCTCGGCCGCGCGCCTCTCGGACATCCCGCAGAATGGATGCATGAGGTGCGCCCGAGTGCGATCGGGCGCGGACGTCGACGCGGTCCCCCGGTCCGCTCCGTCCGCACCCACCGCCTTCAGGCCGGCGCACCCGAGTGACGGCGTAGGAGAGAAGCGATACCTGTGAGCGCAGCGACAACGCGAAGCCGCACCCCCGACCGCCTGTGCGCCGAGGCCGTCGACCTCGCCCGCGCCGCCGCCGAGGAGGCCGCCGCACCAGGCGTGGTCGGCGAGCATGTGGGGCTGGAGTCCGAGGGCGACCGCGTTGTCACGCACTTCTTCGAGTGCAAGGAACTCGGGTACCGCGGCTGGCGCTGGGCCGTGACGGTCGCCCGCGCCTCCCGCGCCAAGTTCGTCACGCTGGACGAGGTGGTCCTCCTCCCCGGCCCGGACGCGCTGCTCGCGCCGGAGTGGGTGCCGTGGAGCGAACGCCTGCGCCCGGGCGACATGGGCCCGGGGGATCTCCTCCCCACGGACGCCGAGGACCTCCGCCTGGAGCCCGGCTACTCCGGCGAGGACGAGCCGTCGCCCGACTCGCCGGTCTCCGAGGAGATGGCGGAGCTGGTGGAGGCGGAGGACGCGGAGGTCACCGCGGCCGCCCCCGCGAACCTCCCGGTCGCCCCGACCCGGGGCTCCATCGCTGCCGTCGCCGAAGAACTGGGCATGCGCCGCGCCCGAGTCCTGTCCCGCTACGGCCTGCATGTCGCCGCGGACCGCTGGGAGGAGTCGTTCGGCGCGAAGACGCCGATGGCGCAGGCGGCACCGGCGTCCTGCGTCAGCTGCGGCTTCCTCCAGCCGATCGGCGGCTCCCTGGGCCAGGCCTTCGGCGTCTGCGCCAACGAGTTCTCCCCGGCCGACGGCCACGTGGTCTCCCTGGCCTACGGCTGCGGGGGCCACTCGGAGGCCGCGGTCATGCCGAAGCCCCCGCAGCCGGCTCCGCCGGTGATCGACGAGACCCGGGTGGACCCGTTCCCCCTGCGGCCGGCGGCGGACTCCGGATCCGTACCGGCCGTCTCCGACGGGGAAGCAGCGGACCTGGGCCACTCGTAACCCGGCGACCACCTGCTGGGGGCTCCGCCCCCAGACCCCCGTCGGCCCTTAAGGGGCCTCGTCCTCAAACGCCGGACGGGCTGATGTTCTACGGCCGGTGCGCATCTTTCAGGCCGTCCGGCGATTGAGGAACTTCTCGCCATCCCGATCCCCCACCCACCCGCCTGGGGCGGGCCGCGGGCCGAGATTTTTGGCGCGGGTCGGCATCTTTCAGCCCGTCCGGCGTTTGAGGACGAGGCCGTTCAGGCCGATCGGGGTCCGGGGCGGAGCCCCGGCGGGGTCGAAGGGGCAGCGCCCCTGGGGTCGATGGGGGTCCCCCCGCTCGAGCGGAGCCGAGAGTGGGGGAGGGTAGGGGCGGCGGGGGCGGAGAACAACTCGCGGTACCTTCGAGCTCACGCCGATGAGGGCCGATGAGGAGAGCCAACGTGAGCAAGTTCGTGCGGCCTGCACCCGAGGGCGCGGACCCCTTCGGAACCGCCCGCCTCAGGCGAGGCGTACTCGACGCCTGGGCCACCAGCCCCGCCCGCTTCCGCGAGGACGCCAACGCCGAGGAGGACCTCGTCCTCGGCGGCTACCGCGACCGCCTCGTCGTCGAGCTCGCCCAGAACGCCGCCGACGCCGCAGCCCGCGCAGCCGTCCCCGGCCGCCTCCGCCTCACCCTTCGCGACGGCGTCCTGGTCGCCGCCAACACCGGCGCCCCCCTGGACGCGACCGGCGTCGAGTCGCTCTCCACCCTCCGCGCCTCCGCCAAACGCGACGCCCACGACACCGCGGTCGGCCGCTTCGGCGTCGGCTTCGCCGCCGTACTCGCCGTCACCGACGAACCCGCCCTCGTCGGCCGCCACGGCGGCGTCCGCTGGTCCCTCGCCGAGGCCCGGGAACTCGCCGCCGACACGGCACGGCACAGCCCCGGCCTCGGGGACGAGATCCGCCGCCGGGACGGCCACGTCCCGCTCCTCAGGCTCCCCTTCGCCGCCGAGGGCACCGCCCCCGCCCCGTACGACACCGCCGTCATCCTGCCGCTGCGCGACGCCGCCGCCACCGACCTCGCCGAACGCCTCCTCGGCGCCGTCGACGACGCCCTGCTCCTCGCCCTCCCGGGCCTCGAAGAGGTCGTCGTCGAGATCAACGGAGACAGCCCCCGCACCCTCAGCCGCCGCACCAACGGCTCCTTCACCGTCGTGGACGACTCCCGCAGCGGCACCACCCACTGGCGTACGTCCGCCGCCCACGGCCCCCTCACCCCCGACCTCCTCGCCGACCGCCCCGTCGAGGAACGCCTCCGCCCGCACTGGTCCCTCACCTGGGCCGTGCCCGTCAACGCCACCGACAGCACCCCCGCCCGCCCCCGCACCAGCGCCGTCGTCCACGCCCCCACCCCCAGCGACGAGCCCCTCGGCGTCCCCGCCCTGCTCATCGCCTCCTTCCCCCTCGACACCACCCGCCGGCACGCGGCCCCCGGCCCCCTCACCGACTTCCTCGTGCAGCGCGCGGCGGACGCGTACGCCGAACTCCTCGCCGACTGGCGCCCGGTGACCGGCGGCGTCATCGACCTCGTCCCCGGCCCCCTGGGCAAGGGCGAGCTGGACGGCGCACTGCGCCAGGCGATCCTCGAACGCCTCCCGCGGACTGAGTTTCTCCCGCCCGCCCACCCGGCCTTCCTCCCGCCCGCAGCCGAACCCGGCAAGGACCAGGACCACGACCACGACTCCGACCTCCCGGAGTCCCTGCGCCCCCGCGACGCCGAGATCGTCGAGGGCGCCGGTCACGACACGGTGCAGGTCCTCGCCGAGGTGCTCCCGACCCTCCTGCCCGCCGGGCTCGAACGACGCGTGGAACTGCGGACCCTGGGCGTCGCCCGTGTCCCGCTCACCGACGCGATCGACCGCCTCGCCGGTCTCGAGAAGGAGCCCGGCTGGTGGCGGCGGCTCTACGACAGCCTCGCCGGCGTCGACCCGGACCGCCTCTCCGGGCTGCCCGTGCCGCTCGCCGACGGCCGTACCACCATCGGCCCGCGCCAGGTGCTCCTGCCCACCGCCGA
This sequence comes from Streptomyces sp. NPDC001137, assembly GCF_040298885.1. Taxonomy (NCBI): domain Bacteria; kingdom Bacillati; phylum Actinomycetota; class Actinomycetes; order Kitasatosporales; family Streptomycetaceae; genus Streptomyces; species Streptomyces sp. NPDC001137. The sequence goes on along the minus strand of NZ_JBEPBA010000020.1, from coordinate 161,757 downwards.
CGCCGGGCGCATCGACCCGGAGGTGCTCGCCCGGCTCGGCCTGAAGGTGGCCCACCCGGACGCGGCCCACCCCCTCCTGGAGAAGCTGGGCGCCCTCCCGGCGACACCCCGCGCCGTCCTCACCACCCCGCAGGTACGGGCCGCCGTGGCCGCCTCCCTCGACGACGAGGGCGGCCTCGACTGGGAGCAGGACGCGCCCGACGCGGAGGAACTGGCCGAGACGGTGCTCGCTCTCGTACGGGACGCCGGTCTGGAACCGGGCGACGAACCGTGGCTCGGCGCCCTCGCCCTGCCCGACGAGGACGGCGAACTCGCCCCCGCCGGCGAACTCGTCCTCCCCGGCAGCCCCTTCCACCAGGTCATGCGGGCGGACGAACTCGCCACCGTGGACGCCGAACTGGCCGAGAAGTGGGGCGAACAACCGCTGGCCGCCTGCGGTGTCCTCGCCAACTTCGCCCTCGTCCGGGCCACCGACGTCGTCCTCGACCCCGACGAACTGGAGCCGCGCGAAGGCGACTACGCCGAACCCGACGACGCGGGGCTGCTGGACGCCGTGGACGTGTGGAGCGAGGACGTCCTCGACCGCTTCCCGGACACGCCCGTACCGCCGGTCGCCACCGAACTGGTCGCCGTACGGGACCTGGACCTGGTCGACGACGACAAGTGGCCGCAGGCCCTCGCCCTGCTCGCCCAGCCGCCCCTGCGCGACGCCCTCACCCAGCCGGTGCGGATCCTGCTGCCCGACGGCACGCACGAGGTCGTACGCCCCTACACGGCCTGGTGGCTGCGCGGCCACCCGGTCCTCGACGGCCGCCGCCCCGCCGGCCTGCTGGCCTCCGGCGGCGACCCCCTCCTGCGGGGCCTGTACGACGAGGCCGACGCGACCGGCTTCGACGACGAACAGGTGCTGCGGGCGCTCGGCGTACGGACCTCGGTGTCGGCCCTGCTCGACGAGCCGGGCGGCGCAGCCGAACTCCTGGACCGCCTCGCCGACCCGGACCGTGAGGTCACCGGAGCCCAACTGCACGCCCTCTACGGCGCGTTGGCCGACCTGGACCCCGAGCAGGTGACCCTGCCGGACGAGCTGCGGGCCGTCGTGGACGGCCGGGTCGAGGTCGTGGACGCCGCCGACGCCGTGGTCGTCGACTCCCCGGACCTGCTGCCCTTCACCGAGGGGGTGCCCCTCCTGCCGGTACGCCCCTCCCGGGCCGCCGAGCTGGCCGAACTGTTCCAGGTGCGGCGCCTGAGCGAGTCCGTGACGGGAGAAGTCACCTCCGAGGGCACCGAACACGACGTACCGGACTCGGTACGGGTCCTGCTGGGGGCCGGCACCCCCGCGACCTACGTCGAACACGAGGAACTCGTCGTCGACGGCGTGGAGCTGGACTGGCGCCTGACGGCGGACGGGGTCCTGCACGCGGCCACCCTGGAGGGCGTCGCCGCCGGCCTCGCCTGGGCGGCGGGCCAGTGGCCGCGGCGCTTCGAGGTGGCGGCCCTGCTGGAGGACCCGTCCCGGACGGAGGAGCTGGCGCGGGACCGGTGGTTCGACTGACGGGCCCGCCCTGTCAGTCCGCTGCCACCTCGAGGAAGTACACGAAGCGGTCCAGGTCGAGGGCGAGGCCGGTCAGCCGGTGGAACCCGTCCGCGTGCTCGCGCTGAAGCGGATACACGTCGGTGAGCCGGGCCGCGGGAATCTCCAACAGCGCCGCGAAGGCGCCGGCGCCCACCGACGAGACGTCGGTGACCGACCGCGGTGTGTCCTCGTCCTGGGCGTAGCGGGTGACGAGGAACCTCATGGCGGCACCTTTCGGTATCCCGTCCCGGAGGGAACTCCGGGAGGGCTGGTTTCCGATCTTGGCAAGGGATTTGCAATCCCCGCCAAAAATCGTCTTCGGCCGTACAACTTTTCACAACCGTCACGGATCTGACCCCCTGAGCCAACAGGCTCCACGATCACTTTCTCCACTTGGGGAACACATGCGCATACGTGCCACCGTGGCCGCCGTCTCCGGCGCCCTGGCCCTTTCCGCCTTCGCCCTGCCGACCGCGCACGCCGCCGACGCCCCGTCGTTCAAGACGGAGGCCGCGAAGATTCTCGCCGCGCACTCCGGCAAGACCGCGTTCAGCAGCGACGCCGCCGCCGCGGACCTGGGTGTCACCTTCTCCGACCTCAAGATCGCCAAGGCGGTCAAGGTCGGCACCACGAACCACGTCGCCACCACGGTCACCTACACGCTGACCCACGGGGCGAACTACGACATCAACTCCAGCGACTTCGACAGCGGCCCCCTCATCTACAAGGGCAGCTCGATCAACAGCGCCGAGAACGTGCTCGGCGGCGAACTGCCCGCCACCTGCACGGCCACCTCGGACACCACCGCCACCTGCACGGGCGACATCGACATCTTCCCGCTGAACGAGGAGGACACCGCCGGTGACCTGCTCAACTCGGACGCGGGCAAGTGGTCGGCCGGCGCGATCGCGCTGCAGTACAGCACCGGGGACTTCTCCGTGCAGGGCGACCTGGGCAGCACCCTCGTCCAGCGCAACTCCAAGCTGACGGTCAACGCCACCCCGGAGCCGGTGAAGAAGGGCAAGACCATCACCGTGGTCGGCAAGCTCTCCCGCGCCAACTGGGAGGACAACAAGTACCACGGCTACAGCACCCAGCCGGTGAAGCTGCAGTTCCGCAAGAAGGGCTCCAGCACCTACACCACGCTGAAGACCATCAAGACCAGCACCACGGGTGACCTGAAGACGACGACCACCGCCACGGTCGACGGCTACTACCGCTACTCCTTCGCGGGCACCTCGACCACCCCGGCGGTCAACGCCACGGGCGACTTCGTCGACGTGCAGTAAGCATCCTCACCCGCTAGGCGGGAAAGCGGCGGTCGACCACCCTCCACAGCAGCTCCAGGGCGACCGCCGCCACCGCCGCGATGCCGACCGCGACCCACGGCATCGTCTCGCCGACCAGCTTCAGCGCGAAGAAGTGCTGGAGCTGCGGCACGGTCAGCACGAAGAGGAACGCCACGCCCATCGAGGCCACGAGGGCGATCCGCCACCAGGTGTAGGGGCGGGCGATGATCGCCAGGACCCACATGGAGATCAGGAACAGGGTCAGCGTGGCGGCGCTGGTCTCCGCGTCCAGCTGACCCGGCCCCGTGTAGTAGTGACGGGCCATCAGATACGTCACGAAGGTCGCCACCGCGGCCACCACCCCGCCCGGGACCGAGTACCGCATCACCCGCCGTACGAAGTGGGGTTTCGCCCGTTCCTTGTTGGGGGCCAGGGCGAGGAAGAAGGCCGGGACGCCGATCGTCAAGGTCGACAGGAGCGTCAAGTGGCGCGGCAGGAACGGGTATTCCACCTGCCAGCACACCACCAGCACCGCCAGCAGCACCGAGTAGACCGTCTTCACCAGGAACAGGGTCGCCACCCGCGTGATGTTGCCGATGACCCGCCGGCCCTCCGCCACCACCGACGGCAGCGTCGCGAAGCTGTTGTTCAGCAGCACGATCTGCGCGACCGCCCGGGTGGCCTCCGAACCCGAGCCCATGGACACGCCGATGTCGGCGTCCTTCAGGGCCAGCACGTCGTTCACGCCGTCACCGGTCATCGCGACCGTGTGCCCGCGGGACTGGAGGGCGCCCACCATGTCCCGCTTCTGCTGCGGGGTGACCCGTCCGAACACCGTGCCCTTGTCCAGGGACTTCGCCATCTCCTCCTGCTCGGAGGGCAGGTGGCGGGCGTCCACGGTCGTGCCGGTCAGCCCCAGTTTGGCGGCCACCGCGCCGACCGACACGGCGTTGTCGCCGGAGATGACCTTGGCACGGACGTCCTGGTCGGCGAAGTAGCGCAGGGTGTCCGCCGCGTCGGGGCGCAGTCGCTGTTCGAGGACGACGAGGGCGGTGGGCCTCGCTCCGTTCGCGGGCTCGGGATCGTCCAGGTCGCGGCCGGCCCGGGCGAGCAGCAGCACCCGTAGGCCCTGCTCGTTGAGCCGCCCGGTCTCCTTGAGGGCGGGATCGCCGGCGGCCAGCAGCACGTCGGGCGCCCCCAGCAGCCATGTACTCGACTCGCCGTTGCCCTCGCTGAAGGTGGCGCCGCTGTACTTGCGGGCGGAGGAAAAGGGCAGGGACTCCGTGCAGCGCCAGTCCTCGACGTCCGGGTAGGCGTCGATGATCGCCTGGAGGGAGGCGTTGGGCCGCGGGTCGGACTCGCCGAGGGCGCCGAGGACCTTGCGTACGTACGACTCGTCGGCGCCCTGCAACGGCCTGAGCTCCGTGACGTCCATGCCGCCCTCGGTGAGGGTGCCGGTCTTGTCGAGGCAGACGGTGTCGATGCGGGCGAGGCCCTCGATGGCGGGGAGCTCCTGGACGAGGCACTGTTTTCGGCCAAGTCGTATGACACCTATCGCGAAGGCGACCGAGGTCAGCAGCACCAGCCCCTCCGGGACCATCGGGACGATGCCGCCCACCGTCCGCGCGACCGAGTCCTTGAAGCCGTGCTGCTTGACCACCAACTGGCTGACGACCAGGCCGAGCGCGGTCGGGATCATCATCCACGTCACGTACTTGAGGATCGTCGAGATACCGGTGCGCAGCTCGGAGTGGACCAGGGTGAAGCGGGAGGCCTCCTCGGCGAGCTGGGCGGCGTAGGCCTCGCGGCCCACCTTGGTGGCCTTGAAGGCGCCCCCGCCGGCCACCACGAAGCTGCCCGACATGACCTGGTCCCCGGGTTTCTTGACCACCGGGTCGGCCTCACCGGTGAGCAGCGACTCGTCGATCTCCAGCCCGTCGGCCTCCACGCACACCCCGTCGACGACGGCCTTGTCCCCCGGCCCGATCTCGATCAGGTCGTCAAGGACGATCTCCGACGTACTGATCGCGCCGGCCACCCCGTCCCGCCGCACCGTGGGCCGCGCCTCCCCGATCACCGCGAGCGAGTCGAGGGTCTTCTTCGCCCGCCACTCCTGGATGATGCCGATCCCGGTGTTGGCGATGATCACGTACCCGAACAGGCTGTCCTGGAACGGCGCGACGAACAGCATGATCAGCCAGAGCACACCGATGATCGCGTTGAACCGCGTGAAGACGTTCGCCCGGACGATCTCGCCCATCGACCGGCTGCTGCGCACCGGAACGTCGTTGACCTGCCCTCCAGCGACCCGTTCGGCCACCTCGGCCGCGGTCAGCCCCCGCGCCGGCACCGGAACAGGAACAGGGTGCACAGGGTCGAGCTCCGCGCCCGCGTCGATGTGCGTCATGCATTCGACGGTACGTGCGGATTTACGCCTTCACCCGCCGAGTGCCCGGAAGATCCGACCTGGGGAGGAGCCAACTCGTGCGGTGGTTGTACGGCCTACTCCGGTACGGGCTGTTCGGCGGACTCCGACTTCAGTGCCGCCGCCCTCTTGATGGCGGCGTCCCGCTTCCGGACGAACCAGACGCCGTACAGCCCGAGCACGCCCCCCGCCAGGCACGTCCACAGCCACCACAGGTGCCCGTGGTCCTCGAACCAGCCGTAGAACGGAAGCTGCACCAGGAAGAGGACGAACCAGAGGATCGTGCCGCCGGTGATGGTGGCGACCACGGGGCCCTCAAGGGGCTCCGGCGCCTCGTGCTGGGGGGTCCACTTCGCCATGCGCACAGCTTACGAGGCAATGGGGTCTACGCGCGGAGATAGCGCCACCGGACTCATATGTTCATACTGAAACCGTTTGCGCGTGTCCACTTCTGCTCGTAGGAACCTCCAATGTCCACCTCGGCCCCCGCCAAGGTCCCCACCCCCGAACACCCGGGGAAGGCGCCCGTCTCCGGCGCCCTCGACCGCTACTTCAAGATCTCCGAGCGTGGCAGCACCCTGCCGCGCGAGATCCGCGGCGGTTTCGCCACGTTCTTCGCGATGGCCTACATCATCGTGCTGAACCCGATCATCCTGGGCAGCGCGAAGGACATGTACGGGCACCAGCTCGACAACGGCCAGCTGGTCACGGCGACCGCCGTGACGGCGGCGTTCACCACCCTCCTCATGGGCGTCGTCGGCAACGTGCCGATCGCGCTCGCCGCCGGTCTGGGTGTGAACTCGGTCGTCGCGCTCCAGCTCGCTCCCCGGATGTCCTGGCCGGACGCCATGGGCATGGTGGTCCTGGCCGGCTTCATCGTGATGCTCCTGGTGGCCACCGGACTGCGCGAGCGCGTGATGAACGCCGTGCCCTACAGCCTGCGCAAGGCGATCTCCATCGGCATCGGCCTGTTCATCATGCTGATCGGTCTGGTGGACTCGGGCTTCGTCTCCCGGATCCCGGACGTCGCCCAGACCACCGTCCCGCTCCAGCTCGGCAGCACGGGACACCTCACCGGCTGGCCCGTCCTGGTCTTCATCCTGGGCGCGCTGCTCACCTTCGTGCTGATCGTGCGCAAGGTCTCCGGTGCGATCCTGATCTCGATCGTCACGATGACGGTCCTCGCGCTGATCATCGACGCCGTCGCCAAGGTCCCGACCTGGGGCCTCACCACGCCCAAGTGGCCCGGCAATCCTGTCGAAGCCCCGGACTTCGGTCTGATCGGCAAGGTCAGCCTGTTCGGCGGCTTCTCCCATGTCGGTGTGCTGACCGGCGTCCTCTTCGTCTTCACCGTGCTGCTGTCGTGCTTCTTCGACGCGATGGGCACGATCATGGGCGTCAGCGACGAGGCCAAGCTGACCGACGCCCAGGGCTATATGCCGGGCATCAACAAGGTCCTGTTCATCGACGGCCTCGCGGTCGCGACCGGCGGCGCCAGCTCCTCCTCGGCCACCACCGCCTTCGTGGAGTCCACGGCGGGCGTCGGCGAGGGCGCCCGTACGGGCTTCGCGAACGTCGTCACCGGCGGGCTGTTCGCCCTCGCCCTGTTCCTGACCCCCGTCGCCACCATGGTGCCGTCCCAGGCGGCCACCCCGGCCCTGCTCGCGGTGGGCTTCCTGATCCTGGCCGGCTCCATCAAGGAGATCGACTGGGCCGACTACACGATCGCCATCCCGGCCTTCGTGACGATGGTGATGATGCCGTTCACCTACTCGATCACCAACGGCATCGGCATGGGCTTCATCACCTTCGCGGTGCTGCGCCTGGCGGCCGGCCGGGGCCGGGAGGTCCCGGTGGCGATGTACGTCGTCGCGGCGGTGTTCGGCTTCTACTACCTCATGCCCGCGCTCGGTCTCACGTGACGCCGTAGAACCTCTCGGTCTCCTCCACGGCGGACTGGAAGCGCTCGTCGAAGTCATCCCGAATGAGCGTCCGGACGACATAGTCCTGGACGCTCATTCCTCTTTTGGCGGCGTGGTGCCGGAGCCGTTCGAGCAGCTCTTTGTCTATCCGCAGGCTGAGCACACTGGTCCCCATGCCTACGAGGGTCGCGGCACCCTTCGGCGCGGTGTGTCACGTTCCGCGTCTCGATCACCCATATGAGTGATGTTCCCCTTCAGTGGCGCGTGTCACGGACGCCGGGCGCGTCCCGCCTGGTATTTAGCGAGAGTAATGAGTTACGCTAAAGAACATGTCGGACCTCAGCCATGGCGACGATGCTGCCGCCGTGAACTCCCTGCGATCAGCTGTCATGCGGCTGTCCCGTCGACTCAAGCACCAGCGGGTCGACGAGTCGCTCAGCCCCACCGAGATGTCGGTGCTGGGCACCCTCTCCAACTGCGGTAGCGCCACACCGGGCGAGCTCGCCCGCAAGGAGCACGTGCAGCCGCCGTCGATGACCCGCATCGTCGCGCTGCTCGAGGCCAAGGGGCTGGTCCGGCTGGAGCCGCACCCCGAGGACCGGCGCCAGAAGGTCGTCACCAAGACCGAACAGGCCGAGGCCATGCTCGCGGAGAGCCGCGCCAAGCGGAACGCGTTCCTGGCCAACCTGGTCGGCGGCCTCGACGAGGACGAGTGGGCGAAACTGCGCGCCGCCGCCCCCGTGCTGGAGAAGCTCGCACATCTCTAAGCAGCTCCTCCGGTGTCCGTTGCAGTCGCAGTCACGAGGAGGCGAACCCTTTTGAGTACGGGACCCGGAGCAGATTCCGCCCCCGCACCGACACCTACTACCCCCGCTTCACCCCCGATGTCCCGCAAGTCCTCGATGTTCAGCTCGCTGAAGGTCAGGAACTACCGCCTGTTCTTCATGGGCCAGGTCGTCTCCAACATAGGCACCTGGATGCAGCGCATCGCCCAGGACTGGCTGGTCCTGAGCCTCACCGGCTCCGCCACGGCCGTCGGCGTCACGACGGCCCTGCAGTTCCTGCCGATGCTGTTCCTCGGCCTCTACGGCGGGGTCCTCGTCGACCGCCTGCCCAAGCGCCGCACGCTGCTCTTCACGCAGACCTCGATGGCCGTCACCGGTATCGCGCTCGCCGCGCTCACCCTCTCCGGCCACGTCCAGGTCTGGCACGTGTACCTCGCCGCCTTCGCCGTGGGCCTCGCCACGGTCGTCGACAACCCGGCCCGCCAGTCCTTCGTCTCCGAGATGGTCGGCCCGGACCAGCTGCAGAACGCGGTCAGCCTCAACTCCGCCAACTTCCAGTCCGCCCGGCTGGTCGGCCCCGCCGTGGCCGGTCTGATGATCACCGGCGTGGGCACCGGCTGGGCGTTCCTCTTCAACGGCCTGTCCTTCGTCGCCCCGGTCGCCGGTCTGCTGCTGATGCGGGCGCGCGAGCTGCACGTCGTGGAGCGGGCACCGCGCGGGAAGGGCCAGCTGCGGGAGGGACTCCACTATGTCGCCGGGCGCCCCGACCTGATCTGGACGATCGTCCTGGTCGGGTTCATCGGGACCTTCGGCTTCAACTTCCCGGTCTACCTCTCGGCCTTCGCGGACGACGTCTTCCACGCGGGCGCCGGGTCCTACAGCGCCTTCAACACCGTGATGGCGGTCGGCTCCCTGGCGGGCGCACTCCTGGCCGCAAGGCGCGGCACGGCCCGGATGCGGGTGATGATCGGGGCGGCGGCGGCCTTCGGCGCCCTGGAACTGGTGGCCGCGACCGCACCCTCTCTCTGGCTGTTCACCCTGCTGATGGCCCCGATCGGCATGTTCGGCATGACGATCAACGTCACCGCCAACACCAGCATCCAGATGGCCACCGACCCCGCCATGCGCGGCCGGGTGATGGCCCTCTACATGATGGTCTTCCTCGGCGGATCCCCGATCGGCGCACCCATCGCGGGCTGGGTCACGGACGCGTACGGCGTCCGGGCGGGCCTGGCCGTGGGCGGCGCGATCGCCACCGCGGCGGCCGTCACCATCGGTGTGATCCTGGCCAGGGTCGGCGGACTGCGGCTGTCGGTCGGCTGGAGCCACGGCCACCCGCAGGTGCGGTTCGTGCCGCGGGAGCGACGGGAGGAGCTGGCCGCGGCGGCGTGATGCGACCGGCCAGGTCAGTCGCGGGGGAACTCGTCCGTCTTGAGGACGAGCCCGACGACGGTCCCGGTCAGGTCGATCTCGTCGCCGAAGTCGAGGCTCACCTCGCCGTGGTAGTCGCCGTCCTTCGGCACGGTGTGGAGATACCACTTGCCCTTGTAGGGGTCGACGATCAGGTATACCGGGACCTCGGCCGCGGCGTAGGCGGCCTTCTTCGGACCGTAGTCGTTGTGAGCGGTGTCCTTGGAGATCACTTCGGCAACGAGTTCGACGTCTTGGCAGCGCCAGCGGCGCTTGGCGTCCGGTTCCGCGTCCTCTGCCAGCAGTGTGACGTCGGTGGCGAATCCGTTGAGGTGCCCCGGGTAGTCGATGCGGACGTCGGACTTCAGGCGCCGGCGGGGGTACTTGGCGCGTAGCTGGTCGTAGATGGCGGCGATGATCTCCCAGTGGGTGTCCCGTTGCGGCGCCATGCTGATGCTCCCCCCGACGATCTCCGTCTTGTAACCCTCGGGGATGGGCATCTTCTCCAGCCACTCGAACATCGTGTCGAGTGTGAGCTCTTCACCGCTCTCGGCCATCGCAATCCTGTCGTCCAGGAGGGACATCGTTGGCGCTCCTCCCCGGCGACCCCGATGGACGGGTGCCGCCGCGCGGTACAACGATACGCACGGCGCCCGGGACACGCCCGGCAGACTGGGCCCATGAGACTCTTCGCCGCCGTGCTGCCGCCCGAGGACGTTGTCGGTGAACTGGCCGCCGAAGTGGCCCAGTTGAAGAAGCTGCCCGGGGCGGAGGAGCTGCGCTGGACAAGCCGTCCCGGGTGGCACTTCACGCTCGCCTTCTACGGAGAGGTCGACGACGACCTCGTACCGGAGCTGTCGGCCCGGCTGGAGCGGACGGCACGACGATCCGAGCCCTTCGAGCTGGCCCTGCGGGGCGGTGGCCAGTTCGGGCACGGGCGGGCGCTGTGGGTGGGCGCGGAGGGGGGACTGGCGGCCCTGCGGCTGCTCGCCGACCGCGCGGAGGCCGCGGCGCGGAAGGCGGGGGTGGCGATGGGGGAGCACCGGCGGTACAAGGCGCATCTGACGGTGGCGCGGAGCCGGGACGCGGTGGACGTACGGCCGTATGTCGCCGCCCTCGGGGAGTTCACGAGCCGTACGTGGACGGTGGGGGAGCTGGTGCTGGTGCGGAGCAAGCTGCCGAGGTCCGGGGTGCCGGGGGAGCAGCCGCGTTACGAGGCGGTCGCCCGTTGGGGGCTCGGGGGCGCCGGTTAGGCTCGATGCGTGGACCCGAAAACCCGGAACCGGATCATGGCCGGTGCGCTTGTTCTTTTGTTCGTCGTGGTTGCGGTGACGGCTGCCCTCGGTAGGTAGGGCTTTGCGGGGGAGCGGCGGGGAACTGCGCGTTCGTTGCCGGGTGCGGGCCGTATGTGGCTTGTCGCGCAGTTCCCCGCGCCCCTATAGGGGCGCTCCTGCTCAGGGCGCTACCAGGCGAAGGCCTCCGGGGACGGGCCCGGGCCCGGGAAGACCTCGTCCAGGCCGGCCAGGAGCTCGTCGCTCAGTTCCAGCTCCGCCGCCCTGATCGCGGACTCCAGTTGCTCGGCCGTGCGCGGGCCCACGATCGGGCCGGTGACTCCGGGGCGGGTCAGGAGCCAGGCCAGGGCGGCCTCGCCCGGTTCCACGCCGTGCTTGTCGAGCAGGTCCTCGTACGCCTGGATCTGGGCGCGGATCGTGGTGTTGGCGAGGGCGTCCGCGGCCCGGCCGCTCGCCCGGCGCCCGCCCTCGACCTCCTTCTTGATCACGCCGCCGAGCAGGCCGCCGTGCAGCGGTGACCAGGGGATGACCCCGAGGCCGTACTCCTGCGCGGCCGGGATGACCTCCATCTCGGCGCGGCGCTCGGCCAGGTTGTAGAGGCACTGCTCGCTGACGAGACCGATGGTGCCGCCGCGGCGGGCCGCGATCTCGTTGGCCTGGGCGATCTTGTAGCCGGGGAAGTTGGAGGACCCGACGTAGAGGATCTTGCCCTGCTGGACCAGGACGTCGATCGCCTGCCAGATCTCCTCGAAGGGGGTGCGGCGGTCGACGTGGTGGAACTGGTAGACGTCGATGTGGTCGGTCCGCAGCCGCTTCAGGCTGGCGTCGACCGCGCGCCTGATGTTCAGCGCGGAGAGCTTGTCGTGGTTGGGCCAGGACTCGCCGTCGGCGGCCATGTTGCCGTACACCTTGGTGGCGAGGACGACCTTGTCGCGGTGGGCCGCGCTCTTGGCGAACCAGTTGCCGATGATCTCTTCCGTACGGCCCTTGTTCTCGCCCCAGCCGTACACGTTGGCGGTGTCGAAGAAGTTGATGCCGGCGTCCAGCGCCGCGTCCATGATCGCGTGGCTGTCGGCCTCGTTCGTCTGCGGTCCGAAGTTCATCGTGCCGAGGACCAGTCGGCTGACCTTGAGTCCGGTGCGTCCGAGCTGCGTGTACTTCATGACCACCCAGCCAACGACTTGGAGCGCACTCTAGGCAAGGGATTCCGCAGGAAATGATCTACCCCTCCAAATGATCTTCGCTGTCCGAGAAGAATTCAAAAGACAAACTGCTGGATTACAAACGCTCTAGTCGATGTTTTCGTCGAATTGGCCTCACTCGTTTGCCGCGCATCCGGAGGAGGGGACGCGGCGTTAGCGGAATATGGCGAAAGCAAGGTTCCTTAACCCGTACCGTTCCGGAGCGACCGCGGAGGATCTGCCCCCCGCCCGTGCGGTGACAGTGGGGCGCTACACCTTCACGCCCGCGGCGGCGTACTCGGCGGCCGATGCGTGCGGCACCTTGCATGGGGACGGTGCGCGGATCGAACTGCAGGTCACCGGGACCCTCTTCAGCGAGTTCCTGGGAATTCTGGACACGGCGCAGGAGGAACTCGGGCGGCGGTGGAACGATCAGGGACGGTCCGGCTGCCACGCGGTTACATGACGGGGGCGGACCTCCATGAACGACGAATACCTGGATCTTTCCTTCACCCCCCACGAACGGTATCCCGGTGACTACCCCACCGGGCTGGCCACCGGCCGGCACCGGGGCCCCGCAGAGGACATGTACGCCACCGGCCCCCTGGTGGAGGGCTGGGACCCGGTCGAGGAACTCACGTCCCTCCTGCAGAACGCCGTGACGGCGGAGCAGGCGGGCAGCGTGTCGCCGCCGCCTCGTCGCGAGCCGCCGCCGCCCGATGTCGACTACACGGGCGAGTCGATGGACAACCTGGCGAGGATCACCGCCGAGTTGCCCCCCATCCGGCGCCGAACCGTCCGGCATCGGAAAGTGCGGTTCCGGCTGCGCTTCCGTTTCACATGGCTGCAGACCGTCAGCTTTCTGATCGCCGCGCTCGCCGCCGTGATCGTCTCGATGGTGAGCGTGTTCGGCGGCATGGTGGCCTATGCGCCTCTGCGGCACGTCGCTTCGGCCACGCAGGGCGGAATACTGACCTGGTGGCCGCTTCTGGTCTACGGCCCCTGGATGGTGGCCTCGCTCTCCATCCTGCGCAGCGCCCTTCACCAACGCAGGGCCGTGCACTCCTGGTTCGTCGTTCTGCTCTTCTCCTTCCTTGCGATGTCACTCTGCGTGGCCGAGGCCGACAGGAGTTTCACCGGCGTCGCCGCGGCGGCCCTGCCGACGCTCGCGTCCCTGGCCTGCTTCCAGCAACTGGTCCGCCAGATCACGCTGACCCGGCCCCCACGCAGGAACATCTCGCGCCACCGTCATCGCCAGACGCCCGCAAATGCCAAGTCCCCTGCGTCCAAGGGCGGTTCGGCCGCTTCGAAGCCGCGCCCCACCGGTGGCGGCACGGCCTCCCGAAGCTGAACGGTGATCAGGCCGGCTTCCCGCCGGCCTCCCGCGCCGCACGCTCCAGCCGGTCCCGGTGGCTCTCCCACCAGGCCGCGTCACTCGACGGCATGCTGTCGTTGCCCTGGTTCATCCCCACCGCGCCGTCCGTGAGTTCGCGGAGGATGTCGGCGTGCCCGGCGTGCCGGTGCGTGTCGGCGATCACACGGACCACGACGTGATGCAAGGTCACCTCGTCCCTGCCGTCGGGCCACCACGGCACCTTGCCGATCGTGTCCAGCGGCAGCGCGTCGATCGTCGCGTCCGCGTGTGCCCACACCCGGCGGTAGAGGTCCACGACGTACTCCCGGGACTCGTCGGCGGTGGCCCACATGTCCGCGTTGGGTTCACCGCCCGCTGCCATCCAGGGAAGCGGCCCGCCGGACAACGGCCGCCCGAAGGTGTCGCCGAGGTAGCCCAGCTCCACGCCGGTCGCGTGCTTCACCAGGCCCAGGAGGTTGGTGCCGGTCGGTGTGCGCGGGCGGCGGATGTCGTACTCCGAGAGCCCTTCGAGCTTCCAGAGCAGGGCATCGCGGGCGGACTGAAGGTAGAAGTGCAGGTCGGCCTTGGCATCAGGCGTTGGGGAGGTCATGGGGGCAGTCTGCCGCCGGCGTGATCTTCGGTCACTGGCTTTTCCCACCGGCTTTCCGCCGTGCGCGGGAGGGCGCCGGGTTCAGTCGCGGGGGAAGTCGTCGGTCTTGAGGGTGAGGTCGACGATGGTGCCGGTGAGGTCGATGTCGGTGCCGAAGTCCACGGACGTCCGTACGGCGTAGTCGCCGTCCTTGGGGTCGGTGTAGACGTGGCACCGCCCCTGATAGGGATCGGCGATGACGTAGACGGGGACCTCGGCGACCGCGTACGCCGTCTTCTTGGGGCCGTAGTCGTTGGCGGCGGTTCCCTTCGAGATGACCTCGGCGACGAACTCGACGTCCTGGTACCGCCAGTGTCCCGTGTCGTCCTTCTGCGCCGCGTCGCTGAGCTTGGCGAGGTCGGGACAGAAGCCGTTCTCAAAGCCCGGGAAGTCGATGCGGACGTCCGAGAACATCCTGGTCTTCCTCCCGAAGCGGTCCACGAAGGACAAGAGGATCTCGCGGATGATTTCCCAGTGAGTGTCCCGCTGTGGCGTCATGTGGACGTTGCCCCCGACGATCTCGACCCTGAATCCCTCGGGGACGGGCATACGCTCAAGGCGCTCGAACCATTCGTCCAAACGCTTGGTGTTGGCGTCGGCGTCGGCCATCTCGATCCTGTCCTCCAGGACGGTCATCGTGGCGCTCCTCCCCGGCTGCCCACGTTCGAGTGCAGCCGCGCAGTACAACGATACGCACGGTGACCGGGACACGCGCCGATCAAGTCACCTTGTTCGAGCCACGTACGGTTCGCCCAGGTCCCACGCCTGATACATCGCCTCCGCGAACGCCTCCGCCAGCCGATGCTCACCGCTCGCGTTGGGATGCGTGCCGTCGTACGTGTCCAAGTGGATGTCGTACGACTCCGGCACCGACGCGAGCAGCAGCGGTGAGGACGGCTCGTCGACGTCGGCGATCGTCTTCGCCAGCAGCTCGTTGAAACGGGTCACCTCCGCCGCGAACGGCGGGTCCGACTCCGCCCGTACGTTCGGGATCACCGGCAGCACCACCATGCGCACCCGCGGGTTCGCCTCCCGCGCCGCCACAACGAACGCCCGCACGTTCTCCGCCGTCTGCTCCGCGTTCGTGTAGAAGCCCAGGTCGATCAGGCCCAGCGACACCAGCAGCACGTCCGCCCGCTGCGTACGCACCGCCTCCCCGATCAGCGGCGCCATGTGCAGCCAGCCCTCGCCCCAGCCCGCCAGATGGGCGCGCGGGAAGTCGGGGTCGGCGTACTCGTAGGACACCGGCGCGTCCGCCGCCTTGTCGTAGAGCGTCTCGCGCGGGCCGACCAGGGCGAACGGGGCGCCGTACGTCTCGCGCAGGTGCTCCCACATCCGGTAGCGCCAGGTGTGCTCGCCCGCGCTTCCGATCGTCATGGAGTCGCCGACCGGCATGAACCTAAGCATCCGCTCATGATGGACGATCGGGGAGGGTTCAGGGAGGGACCAATGGGACGGGTGGGGTGTGAGGCCTGCCACGCGCCCCTGCCCGCGCCCCGCCCGTGAACAGCGGGCCGGGATGGCAGGCTTGGGGACATGCGCCGACCGTTCGCTCTCCTCGCCGGGGTCCTTCTCGTGGGCGCCTTCGCCGTGCCCGCATCCGCCGCCGACGGCGACGGCAAGGGTGACCAGGGGTTCACCATCAAGGACTCGCGCATCACCGAGTCCAGCGGCCTCGCCGCCTCCCATCTGCACCCCGGCGTCTACTGGACCCACAACGACAGCGACGACGGCCCGTACATCTACGCCGTCGACAGCAGTACCGGGAAGACGGTCGCCCGCGTCACCCTCAGCGGAATCGGTTCACCCCGCGATGTCGAGGCGATCTCCATCGGCCCAGACAACCAGATCTACGTCGGCGACATCGGCGACAACCTCGGCGGCAAGTGGCCGTATGTGTGGATCTACCGGCTGCCCGAGCCGAAGAAGCTGGTCGACCAGACCGTGCGGGCCACGCAGTACGTGGTCAAGTACTCGGACGGGGCGCGCAACGCCGAGTCGCTCGTCGTCGATCCCAAGACCGGGCGCGCCTACATCATCGACAAGAACGAGAACGGCGGGCACCTGTACGAGGGACCGGCCACGCTCTCCGCCTCCGGCACCAACTACTTCAGGCCCGTCGCCACCGTCGACCTCTGGGCCACCGACGCCGCCATCTCCCCGGACGACAACCAGCTCGCCGTGCGCGGCTACTTCGGCGGGATCTACTACGACTGGAACGGCGGCAAGCTCAAACGCAAGGGGCGGCTGAACGTTCCGCTTCAGGGGCAGGGCGAGTCCGTCACCTACTCCGTCGACGGCTCGAAGCTCATGTACGGCAGCGAGGGCGCCGACAGCTCCGTGCAGGCGCAGGACGCGCCGGGCGGGAGCAGGGGTTCAAAGTCGCCCTCCGCGAGCGGGAGTTCCAGTGCCTCGGGCGGGAGCAGCGGCGGTGTGGGCGGCAATCTCAAGGTCGGTGCGCTCGCCGTCGCCGTCGCGGCAGCGGTGGTCTTCGGGATCCGGCGGCTGCTGCGCCGCTGACCGACGCCGTAGAGCTTGACGTGTCCATGTGACATGGCTTCCATGGAGGTGCCGGGTTGTGGGAGCGCTCCCACTCGCTCCGGGCCCGCGCCTCCCGAGAGGAAGCAGCGACATGTTCCGCAGCCTGCGAAGAGCGCTGTGCGCCGTTGCCGCGGCGCTCCTGTTACCGCTGGGGCTCGGCGCCTCCACAGCACACGCGGCCGCCGCCCCCGGCGCCGGCTACTGGCACACCAGCGGCCGCCAGATACTCGACGCGGCCGGGCAGCCGGTCCGGATCGCCGGGATCAACTGGTTCGGCTTCGAGACCGGCAACCACGTCGTCCACGGTCTCTGGTCCCGCGACTACAAGTCCATGATCGACCAGATGAAGTCACTGGGTTACAACACCATCCGGCTGCCCTACAGCGACGACATCTTCAAGTCGTCCACTGTCCCCAACAGCATCGACTTCAGCAGCGGCAAGAACGCCGATCTACAGGGGCTCAGCTCCCTCCAGGTCATGGACAAGCTGGTGGCGTACGCGGGCCAGGACGGCCTCAAGGTCATCCTCGACCGGCACCGGCCGGACTCGGGCGGGCAGTCGGCGCTCTGGTACACGGCGGCCGTCCCCGAGTCGACATGGATCGCCGATCTGAAGGCGCTGGCGGCCCGCTACAAGGGCCAGGACGCCGTCATCGGCATCGACCTGCACAACGAGCCCCACGATCCGGCCTGCTGGGGCTGCGGCGACACGGCGACCGACTGGCGGCTGGCCGCCGAGCGGGCCGGCAACGCGGTGCTCTCCGTCAACCCCGACCTGCTGATCTTCGTCGAGGGCGTGCAGACGTACGCCGGCGTGTCGGGGTGGTGGGGCGGCAACCTGATGGGCGTCGCCCAGTACCCGGTGCGGCTCGACGTGGCGAACCGGGTCGTGTATTCCGCCCACGACTACGCGACCAGCGTGGCCCAGCAGCCCTGGTTCAGCGATCCGGCGTTCCCCGCCAACATGCCGGGCGTCTGGGACAAGTACTGGGGCTACATCTTCAAGCAGAACATCGCGCCCGTGTGGGTCGGCGAGTTCGGTACGACGCTCCAGTCGACCGTCGACCAGAAGTGGCTGGCGGCCCTCGTGGACTATCTGCGGCCGACGTCGACGTACGGGGCCGACTCCTTCCACTGGACGTTCTGGTCCTGGAACCCCAACTCCGGTGACACGGGCGGGATCCTGAAGGACGACTGGCAGACCGTCGACACCGTGAAGGACGGGTATCTGGCGAGCATCAAGGCGCCCGGCTTCCCGTCGAACGGCGGCGGAGGAGGGGGCGGGGGTGGCGGCGGTGGTGGCACGGCTGCCTGCACCGCCGCCTACACCGTCAGCAGCGACTGGGGCAGCGGCTTCAACGCCGAGGTGAAGGTGACCAACACCGGGACGAGCGCGATCAGTTCATGGAAGGTGATCTGGACCTGGAGCGGTTCGCAGAAGGTCACGAACATGTGGAACGCGTCGTACACACAGTCCGGGGCGACGGTGACCGCCACGAACGCCGCTCACAACGGGACGGTGGCCGTGGGCGGTTCGGCGAGCCTCGGGTTCGGCGGGGCGCCGGGAGGCGGGAGCGTGCCGACCGTGATCTGCACGGCGGCCTGAGCGACGCGACCCGTCCGGTGGCATGAGGGAGGGGGCGCCCGGCAATCGGCCGGGCACCCCCTCCGTGTCGTCCACGCGGCCGGGGCCGCCGGATCACAGCTGGTTCAAATTTTCGGTCGGGATGTTCTCCGGCGGCATGCTTTTCCGAAAAGATCGCGCCAGGACCGCCAACCTTCCGACCCTTGCCCAACCCCCCATGCTCTGAAGGACCTTCATGAGAAGAAGTACAGCCGTGCTGTGCGGTGCCACCGTCGTCCTCGCCGGCTCGCTCACCGCCGTCCCGGCCCAGGCCGACGCCTCGCAGTCCGCGCAGTCCGCGCAGTCCGCGCAGGCGTCGAGCATCACCTGGAAGAAGTGCGGCACGGACGACTACCCGACCCTCCAGTGCGGGTCGGTGAAGGTGCCCCTGGACTACGCGAAGCCCACGGGGCGGAAGATAACCATCGCCCTGTCCCGCGTGCCGCACACAGCGCACCGCTACCAGGGCCCGCTGCTGGTCAACCCCGGCGGCCCCGGCGGCAGCGGCCTGACCCTCGCCGGCTTCGTCGCGTCCGCGCTCCCCAAGGCGGTCGCGAGCCAGTACGACGTCATCGGCTTCGACCCGCGCGGCGTCGGCAAGAGCAAGCCCGCCCTGGACTGCGTGCCGGGCTACTTCAACCCGGTCCGCCCGGACTCCGTGCCCAGCACGGCCGCGATCGAGAAGGCCAACCTCGCGCGCGCCAAGTCCTTCGCCAAGGCCTGCGGCACCAAGTACAAGGACGTGTTGCCGTACATCAACACGATCAGCGCCGTGAAGGACATGGACTCGATCCGCAAGTCCCTCGGCGCGAAGAAGATCAACTACTTCGGCTACTCGTACGGCACCTACCTGGGCCAGGTCTACGGCAAGCTCTTCCCGAACCGGGTGCGCCGCCTGGTGCTGGACTCCATCGTCGACCCCGACGGGGTCTGGTACGACGACAACATCGGGCAGGACTACGCCTTCGACGCCCGGCACAAGGCGCTGATGGCCTGGATCGCCAAGTACAACAGCACGTACAAGCTCGGCACCGACCCGGCCAAGATCGAGGCCAAGTGGTACGCGATGCGGGCGGACCTCGCCAAGACGCCGGCCGGCGGCAAGGTGGGGGCCTCCGAGCTGGAGGACATCTTCATCCCCGGCGGGTACTACAACGGCTACTGGCCCACGCTGGCCAAGGCGTTCGCGTCCTACGTGAACGACAAGAAGACCGACCTGCTGGTCAAGGCGTACGAGAGCATCGCGGCCATCGACGCCTCCGGTGACAACGGCTACAGCATCTACACCGCCGTGCAGTGCCGTGACGTCTCCTGGCCGCGCGACTGGAAGCAGTGGCAGAAGGACAACTGGAAGGTGTACTCCAAGGCCCCGTTCATGGCCTGGAACAACGCCTGGTACAACGCGCCGTGCGCGTTCTGGCCCACGAAGACCCTGAAGCCGGTGAACGTCGCCAACTCCAAGCTCCCGCCGGTGCTCCTCTTCCAGGCGACGGACGACGCGGCCACCCCGTACCAGGGCGGCGTCACCGTGCACCGTCTGCTCAAGCACTCCAGCCTGGTGGTGGAGCAGGGCGGCGGCAACCACGGCATCTCGCTGAGCGGCAACGCCTGCCTCGACAAGTACCTGGTGAAGTACCTCACCGACGGCACGGTGCCGCGCGGCAGCGGTGTGGCCGACGCGGTCTGCAAGAAGACCCCCGACCCCAAGCCGGAGGCCGCGGCCTCGGTGATGTCCGCGGCGACCGCCGGACAGCCGGCCACGGCGCCGAGCGGGGCCCGTCTGCACGGTCTCCTCGGCTTCCGCGGCTGAGCCGACAAGCGCTGAAGCAGCACTGAAGCAGGACCGAACAAACAGGGCGCCCGGTGAACACCGGGCGCCCTGCTCGTCGTCGAAGGACGTCAGCCGCGCACCGGCATGATCCCGTGGAGCTTGGGGGCGTTGAGCATGCTGACGCCGGTGTAGCGCAGGCTCCTGAGGAAGAACAGGGGAGCGGCGAGGAACATGAGGGCGATCGCGATGATGCTGATGGGGAACAGGACCGGCTCCGACTGACCCTCGGGCAGCGTCTTGCCGCCTTCGTGGACGGCGTAACCGAAGGCCACGACGAGGACGAGCACGGACAGTGCGGCAAGGGTCCGCAGGATGGTGGTGGTCCTGCGGGTGCCGGCCTCGTCGCGGACCTCGGCCAGGACGGCGACGTCGCACGCCGAGCAGGTCAGTTCCACGGTGTGCTTGCCCGATGCCGGCCGGCGCACCCGGTGCCGGGTGTCCCGCCAGGTGATCGTGCGGGTCTTGGTCAGCACGCCGGTCGTGTTGTCGCTGAGGATGTGGCGCACCGCGATCTGCACGGTGCCCGGTATCGGTCTGTTCATGCCACGGCCGTACCCAAGGAACAGGGCCCCGTCACCGACAGGGCCCTGCAACAAGCTGCGGAACTACGGGGTTTGACGCGGGAGTTACAGCTTCTCGATCACGTAGTCGATGCACTTCGTCAGCGCCTCGACGTCCGCCGGGTCGATCGCCGGGAACATCGCGACGCGCAGCTGGTTGCGGCCCAGCTTGCGGTAGGGCTCGGTGTCGACGATGCCGTTGGCGCGCAGGACCTTGGCGACGGCGGCCGCGTCCACCTCGTCGGTGAAGTCGATCGTGCCGATGACCTGGGAGCGCTTGGCCGGGTCGGTGACGAACGGGTTGGCGTACTTGATGTCCTCGGCCCAGCCGTAGAGCGTGCGGGCGGAGGTCGCCGTGCGGCGGACCGCCCAGTCCAGACCGCCCTGGCCGTTGAGCCACTCCAGCTGCTGGTTCAGCAGGAAGAGGGTGGCGAGGGCCGGGGTGTTGTACGTCTGGTTCTTGCGGGAGTTGTCGATCGCCGTGGGGAGGCTGAAGAACTCCGGGACGTGGCGGCCGGACGCGTGGACGCGCTCGGCGCGCTCGATCGCGGCCGGGGAGAAGACGCCGATCCACAGGCCGCCGTCGGAGGCGAAGGACTTCTGCGGGGCGAAGTAGTAGACGTCCGTCTCGGAGACGTCCACCGGGAGGCCGCCTGCGCCGGAGGTGGCGTCGACCAGGACCAGCGCGCCCTCGTCGGCGCCGGCCACGCGCTTGATCGGCATGGCGACACCGGTGGAGGTCTCGTTGTGGGTGAAGGCGTAGACGTCGACGCCCGCCTCGGCCTGCGGGTCCGGGTGCGTGCCCGGGTCGCTCGCGATGACCGTCGGCTCGGCCAGCCAGGGGGCCAGCTTGGCCGCCTTGGCGAACTTCGAGGAGAACTCGCCGAAATTGAGGTGCTGCGACTTGTTCTCGATCAGGCCGTGGGTCGCGATGTCCCAGAACGCGGTGGAGCCGCCGTTTCCGAGGATCACCTCGTAGCCCTCGGGCAGGGAGAACAGCTCACTGATGCCCTCGCGCACCTTGCCGACCAGGTTCTTGACCGGGGCCTGGCGGTGGGAGGTGCCGAGGAGGGAGGTACCGGTCGCGGCCAGCGCGTCCAGCGCTTCCGTCCGCACCTTGGAGGGGCCCGCGCCGAAACGTCCGTCGGCGGGCTTGATGTCAGCGGGAATCTGGATCTCAGCCACGGGGTGAGGTTAGCTCTTTCGCGAAACGTGGGTGAAACCTCGTCCGTCGGGTGAGACGGCGGTGTCGTGCGCGTCGGAACCGGGGGCTGCGCCCCCAGACGCCCCTTCGGCCTGAACGGCCTCGTCCTCAAACGCCGGACGGGCTGAGAGGCTGGCCCCATGGTGGATCTCGAGGCACGTTTGCGCGAGGTTGTCCGGGGTGAGGTGCGGTTTGACGTTGCCGCCCGGGCGCTGGTCACGATGGACGCGTCCAACTATCGGCGTGTCCCGCTGGGGGTGGTGGCCCCGTCAGACGCCGACGACGTGGCCGCCGTGCTGGAGGTCTGCCGGGCGCACGGGGTGCCCGTCGTGCCGCGCGGGGGTGGCACCTCCATCGCCGGGCAGGCCACCGGGACCGGTGTCGTGCTGGACTTCACCCGGCACATGAACCGGATCGTGTCACTGGACGCCGAGGCCCGTACGGCCGTCGTCCAGCCGGGGCTCGTTCTGGACCGGTTGCAGGAGGCCGCCGCGCCGCACGGACTCCGGTTCGGCCCCGATCCCTCCACGCACAGCCGCTGCACGCTCGGCGGGATGATCGGCAACAACTCGTGCGGCTCGCACTCGGTGGCGTGGGGGACCACCGCGGACAGCGTGCGGGAGCTGGACGTGGTCACCGGGCGCGGGGAGCGGCTGCGGCTCGGGCAGGGGTGGGGCGGGGCGCCGGACGGGCTGCGGGGACTGGTGGAGGGGGAGTTGGCGCGGCTGCGGACCGGGTTTCCGGAGCTGCCCCGCCGTATCTCCGGGTACGCGGTGGACGCGCTGCTGCCGGAGAAGGGGGCCGATGTCGCCCGTTCCTTCTGCGGGAGCGAGGGCACGCTGGGGGTGTTGACGGAGGCCGTCGTACGGCTCGTCGAGGCGCCACGCGCGCGTGCGCTGGCCGTGCTGGCGTACGCCGACGAGAGTGCGGCGGCGGAGGCCGCGGCCGGGCTGCTGCCGTACGGTCCGCTGACGGTGGAGGGGATGGCGGCCGATCTGGTGCCGGCCACGGCGGGGCTGCCGCGGGGCGGGGCCTGGCTGTTCGTGGAGACCGGCGGGGAGACGGAGGCGGAGGCACGCGCGCGTGCCGAGGCGATCGTCCGGGCCGCCGATGTCGTCGACTCGCTCGTCGTCACCGATCCGGGCGGTCAGCGGGCGCTGTGGCGGATCCGGGAGGACGCCAGTGGTACGGCGACCCGGATGCCGGACGGGAGCGAGGCCTGGCCGGGCTGGGAGGACTGCGCGGTGCCGCCCGCGCGGCTCGGCGCCTATCTGCGGGACTTCAGGCGGCTGCTGACCTCCCATGGGCTGCGCGGCACCCCGTACGGGCACTTCGGGGACGGCTGCATCCACGTCCGTATCGACTTCGACCTGCTGAGCGAGGCGGGCGTCGGGCGGTTCCGGCGGTTCTCGCAGGAGCTCGCGGACGTGGTCGTGGCGCACGGCGGATCGCTGTCCGGGGAGCACGGGGACGGGCAGGCGCGGGCGGAACTGCTTCCGAGGATGTACGGCGAGGACATGGTCGCCCTCTTCGGGCGGGTGAAGGGCGTCTGGGACCCCGACGACCTCCTCAACCCCGGCATGCTGGTCCGTCCGGCCCCGCTCGACGCGAACCTCCGCTTCTCCGTGCTGCCGCGCGAGCCCGTCGACGTGGCCTTCGGCTACCCGGCCGACGGCGGCGACTTCTCCGCGGCCGTACGGCGCTGCGTGGGCGTCGCCAAGTGCCGTACGACCTCCGCGCCCGGGACGTCCGTCATGTGCCCGTCCTTCCGGGCGACCGGCGAGGAGGAGCACTCCACGCGCGGGCGTGCCCGGCTGCTGCACGAGATGCTGGCCGGCGAGGTCGTCACCGACGGCTGGCGGTCGGCCGAGGTGCGGGACGCGCTCGACCTGTGCCTGTCCTGCAAGGGGTGCCGCTCCGACTGCCCGGTCGAGGTCGACATGGCCACCTACAAGGCGGAGTTCCTGCACCACCACTACGCGGGGCGGCGCCGCCCGGCCGCGCACTACAGCATGGGACGGCTGCCGGTGTGGCTGCGGCTGGTGGCCCGCACGCGCACCGCCCGGCTCGTCAACCTCCTCGCCTCCGTCGGCCCGCCCGCGGCGCTCGCCAAGCGGCTGGGCGGGATCGCGCCCGAGCGGCGGATTCCGCGGGTGGCGACCGAGACGTTCACCCGGTGGTTCGGGCGCCGGGCCAGGGCGCGGGAGCGGCGGATGATCCGTGAGCTGGGACTGGAGTACGAGGAGTCCTTCGGCAGGCCTGTCCTGCTGTGGCCGGACACCTTCACGGAGCACCTCTCGCCGGAGGTGGGGAAGGCGGCCGTGCGGGTCCTGGAGGCGGCGGGGCTGACGCCGGCCCCGCTGCCCAGGCTGCCCCGGCACCGCCCCGTCTGCTGCGGGCTGACGTACCTCTCGACCGGCCAACTCGACCGCGCCCGGGAGGTGTTGCGCCGGACCCTCGACCAGCTCGACGTCCTGGTCCCCCCGGGCGCGGCCGAGACCTTCCCGCCCTTCGTCGTCCTGGAACCCAGCTGCGCCGCGGCCCTGCGCACGGACCTGCCGGAGCTGCTGCACGACGACCCGCGCGCCGCCCGCCTCGCCGCCTCGGTCTTGACCTTCGCGGAGGCGCTGGAGCGCTACGCCCCCGACTGGGTGCCGCCCGCCCTCGACCGCCCGGTCACCGGCCAGACCCACTGCCACCAGCACGCGGTCCTCGGCGACGGCGCGGATCGCCGGCTGCGCGAAGCCGCGGGGCTCACCGGGGAGTTGGCGGGCGGCTGCTGCGGCCTTGCGGGCAACTTCGGCTTCGAGAAGGGCCATTACGAGGTGTCGGCGGCCTGCGCGGAGGAACAGCTGCTGCCGGCGGTGCGGGATGCGGCTGAGGAGACGGTCGTGCTGGCGGACGGGTTCTCCTGCCGGACGCAGTTGGAGCAGCTCGCCGGGGTGCGCGGAAGGCATCTGGCCGAGGTGCTGGCGGACGGACTGGGGAAGGGGCGCTCGCTCTCAGCTTCATAAGGCCCCGTCTTCCACGACGAGGAGCCCTGGTCCGGCATCTGAGGCCGCCGTGTCCAGCATGCAGGACAGCTGTAAAACGGGTTCACACGCCTGACCAAGTGCACTACCCTGGACCTGGCAGTGCATCGCGATGAACAAACCGTGAACCCCGAGCCGAGCACCTGGACCGCCCGTGACCAGCCCCAGCACCACCACCTCTCCGTCAGCGGTGCACACCCCGACGGCCCCGCACCGACGTGGCTCCCTCGGCCCGGTCGGCCTGGTCCTGTCCGGGGGTGTCTCGGTGCAGTTCGGCGCCGCCCTGGCGGTGAACCTGATGCCACGGGCGGGCGCGCTCGGCGTGGTCACCCTCCGCCTCCTCGCCGCGGCCGTCGTCCTGCTGCTGGTCTGCCGCCCCAAGCTGCGCGGCCACTCGCGCACCGACTGGGGCACAGTGATCGTCTTCGGTATCACCCTGGGCACGATGAACGGCCTCTTCTACCAGGCGGTCGACCGCATCCCGCTCGGCCCGGCGGTGACCCTGGAGGTCCTCGGTCCGCTCGCCCTGTCGGTCCTGACCTCCCGCCGCGCGCTCAACGTCGTCTGGGCCGGACTCGCCCTCACCGGCGTCTTCCTGCTCGGCGGCGGAGGCTTCGACGGCCTCGACCCGCTCGGCGTCACCTTCGCGCTGGGCGCGGGCGCCATGTGGGCGGCGTACATCGTCTTCAGTGCGCGTACGGGCCGACGGTTCCCGCAGGCGGACGGGCTGGCGCTGGCCATGGCGGTCGGGGCGCTGCTCATGCTCCCGCTGGGGATCGCCGAATCCGGCGCGAAGCTCACCGACCCGACGACGATCGCGCTGGGCTCGGCCGTGGCCATCATGTCCTCGGTGCTCCCGTACACCCTGGAACTCCTGGCCCTGCGCCGCCTCCCGGCGTCCACCTTCGCGATCATGATGAGCCTGGAACCGGCCCTCGCCGCGACCGCCGGCTTCCTCATCCTCGGCCAGTCCCTCTCCGCCTGGCAGGCCGCCGCGATCGCCCTGGTCATCGGGGCGAGCATGGGGGCGGTGCGGACGCAGGTGGGGCGGGGGAAGGCGCCGGTGCCGGAGGCCTGACGGCCGGTGCCGGACGCGGTCAGCCGCCGGGCTTCTCCCAGACCGACACGTGCTGTCGGCTGTCGCTGGTGAACGGTTCGCGGGTCCAGCCGTCCCACCGCTCGCACGGCCGCATCCCGGCCAGCCGGGCCATGAGGTCCAGTTCCGAAGGCCAGACGTAGCGGAACGGGACGGCGAGATACGAACCGTGGCCCTCGCCGTCGATCCGCACATGATGCGAGCTCATCGACTGGGTGGCGACGTCGTAGAGATCGAACCCGAGCCGTCCGTCTTCCACCCGGAACGGTACGGCGTTCTGCCCAGGCGGCAGCCGGCGCAGATCGGGGACGCCCACCTCGACGACGAAGCGGCCGTCGGGCTCCAGATGCTCGGCGACGTTGCGGAAGCAGTCGACCTGGTCGTCCTGCGAGGTCAGGTTGTTGATCGTGTTGAAGACCAGGTACGCCAGCGAGAACCGGCCCTCCGCCTTGGCCGTCGCGAAGTCTCCGATCGTCACGCCGATCGCGTCACCCCCGGGCTTGGCCCGCATCCGCTGGACCATCGCCCGGGACATGTCGATGCCGTGCACCTCGACGCCTCTTCGCGCGAGCGGCAGCGCCACTCGTCCCGTCCCGATGCCGAGTTCCAGCGCCCGCCCGCTCCCGGCAAGCTCCGCCAGCAGGTCGACCACCGGATCCAGCCGGTCCGCCGCGAACATCTCCGCCGTCGACTCGTCGTACCCCGCCGCCACGGATTCCCCGAAGTAACCGTCCTCATCGATCACCGGAGGACCGTACTGCCCGGGCTGCGGGCGGCGCGCCCCAATTTTCAGCAGTTCGCGCCGTAGCGGACGCAACCGGGTGGCGGGGAGTGGTCGTGGTTCCACTCGCGCTGCGCGGCCGTCAGCGCTCCGCCGGCCAGGAGGGCCACCAGCAGGTGTGCGACCACGGTCCAGCGAGCACGGAAGACTCCCGCGACGACCGCCAGGACGAGTACGGCGATCTGCAGTTCCCGTAACCGCTCCATGTGCGCGAGGGCAGCAGCGTTGATCCGCGCCTGGTCCCCCTGCGCCGCCCATACCTCCAGCCCGTAGCCGTATATCCAGTCCAGCACGAGCCACCCCGCCTCCAGCAGGAACAGCGGGATCGCGAGGGCGAGGTCCACGCCCAGCCGCGTTCTGCGCGACCAGGGCAGGCGGCGGGCCGGGCGTACGAGGGTGTCGGTCATGCGTGCAGCGTGCCGCGCCGGGCGGCGACACGCATGAGCACCCGTACTCAGCCGCGAGCGTTCTCGACGGCACCTCGGACGAAGGCGGAGAAGGCGGCGGGGCTGAGGGTGAGGATCCCTGCCGGGGGGTTCTTGGAGTCGCGGACGGCTATGCATGCGGCCAGGGGTGCTATTTCCACGCAGTCACCTCCCGTGTCGCCGCTGTATGACGACTTACGCCACCGCGCTCCGGTCAGGTCCTGATGGTTTTGCATACCGTTCCTCCCGTACACCGGCGATCAGCGCTGCCGAGTCCTCGACCGAGAGGGCCGCGGCCTGAAGATGATCGTAACGGGCTGAACCTTCCTTGAAAGCGTCCGTGTTGGCCGTCATGTGCCCCTGGATGAAGTCCTCCGTGTACACGATGTCCGGGTCGTTCGCGAAGCGCAGGAGGTTGAACGAGCCCATCAACCCGGTGTGCGCGCCCGCTCCGAACGGCAGCACCTGGATGTCCAGCCACTTTCGCTCCTGCATGGTCAGCAGATGCGCCAGTTGCTCCCGCATGACCTCCCGGCCACCGACTTCCTGATGCAGCACCGCCTCGCTCAACACCACCCACATCACCGGCGGTTCGTCCCGGTCCAGGATGCGCTGCCGATCCAGCCTCGCCGCCACCTTGGCGTCGAGGTCGCCGTCCTCGCGGACCCCGAGGAGCGCTCGCGCGTACGCGGGGGTCTGCAGCAGCCCGTAGACCACCTGGGCCTGGAACGCGGAGATGTACGCCGCCCGCGCCTCCATCTCCGCATACGGCTGAAACCAACTCGGCAACTGGTTGCGCAGAACCAGCCCCACCAACCGCGAAAACGTCCCGTCCGTCCCCAGCGCCGCATCCACCCGCTCGGAGAACTCCCGCGTCGGCACCCTCAGCGTCGTCTCGACCTGGCCGACCAGCGACCCCGTACAGAACACGATCGAACCGAGGGCCGCTTGAGTCAGCCCCGCTGCCTCCCGAGCACGCCGTAGCTCGAAGCCGTAGTAGTCCAGCGGAGACGCACTGGGATCAAGTTCGCGGATATGCACGGCGATCACCTCCATTCACCGAGGGTAGCCATTCGGTTGCGGACAGGTCTCCAGCCTGTGGAAAACAAATTAATGCAAGCACGCTTGCTTGTTTCTGGGCCTCCTGCCATGCTCGCCCCATGGCTGACCCGACGCCCGTGATCGACGATCTCTGCGCGGAGAGCGAGGAACTCGACCTGCTCGTGGCCGAGTTGAGCCCGGAGCAGTGGGCGCTCGCGACCCCGGCGCCCGGCTGGACCGTCGCCCATCAGATCGCGCATCTCGCCTGGACCGACCACTCCTCCGTGCTGGCCGTGACCGACCAGGACGCCTTCGCCCGCGAGGTCGAGAAGGCGCTGGCCCAGCCCGGGGACTTCGTGGACAACGGCGCGGAGGAGGGCGCCCGGAAGCCGCCCGAGCAGTTGCTCGCGGACTGGCGGGCCGGGCGCAAGGCCCTGGCGGACGCCCTCCGTGCGGCGCCGACGGGGGCGCGTTTCCCCTGGTACGGCCCTCCGATGTCCGTCGCCTCCATGGCCACCGCCCGCCTCATGGAGACCTGGGCGCACGGCGGGGACGTGGCGGACGCGCTGGGTGTGGCCCGCACCCCCACCGACCGGCTCCGGCACATCGTCCGCCTCGGCGTCCGCACCCGCGACTTCGCCTTCGGCGTGCACGGGCTGACTCCGCCGTTCGAGGAGTTCCGTGTCGAACTGACCGCCCCGAGCGGCGAGTTGTGGGTCTACGGCCCCGAGGACGCCACGGACCGCGTGACCGGCCCCGCCCTCGACTTCTGCCGCCTGGTCACCCAGCGCGCCCACCGCACCGACCTCGCCCTGCGCACGGAGGGCTCCGAGGCCGACCGCTGGCTCGACATCGCCCAGGCCTTCGCGGGCCCGCCGGGTGACGGACGCCCGCCGAAGGGCGGCGGCACCGCATGACGGCGACCCTGCGCATCGGCAACGCCTCCGGCTTCTACGGCGACCGCTTCGACGCCATGCGGGAGATGCTCACCGGCGGTGAGCTGGACGTGCTGACCGGTGACTATCTCGCCGAGCTGACCATGCTGATCCTGGGACGCGACCGCCTGAAGGACCCCGCCGCCGGATACGCCCGCACCTTCCTGCGCCAACTGGAGGAGTGCCTCGGCCTCGCCCACGAACGCTCCGTCAAGATCGTCACGAACGCCGGTGGCCTCAACCCCGCCGGACTCGCCGACGCCGTACGGCGGTTGGCGGACCGGCTCGGCATTCCCGTCCGTGTCGCACATGTCGAAGGTGATGACCTCAAGGCCGGCTACCCGGACAGTCTCGCCGCCCACGCCTATCTCGGCGGCTTCGGCATCGCGGCCTGCCTCCGGGAGGGCGCGGACGTGGTCGTCACGGGGCGCGTGACGGACGCGGCGCTGGTCACCGGGCCCGCCGCCGCGCACTTCGGATGGGGAACGGGCGACTACGACCGGCTCGCGGGAGCCGTCGTCGCCGGGCATGTGCTGGAGTGCGGGGCGCAGGCCACCGGCGGGAACTACGCCTTCTTCAGCGAACGCGCGGGCGACCTCCGGCGCCCCGGCTTCCCCCTCGCCGAGATCCACGAGGACGGCAGCTGCGTCATCACCAAACACCCCGGCACGGGCGGTTTCGTCGACGTCGGCACGGTCACCGCGCAGCTGCTGTACGAGACGGCCGGCGCCCGCTACGCGGGACCGGACGTGACGGCCCGCCTGGACACCGTCCGCCTCACCCAGAGCGGCCCCGACCGCGTCCGCGTCGAAGGCGTGCGCGGCGAGGCCCCGCCGCCCACCCTCAAGGTCGGCCTCAACCGCCTCGGCGGCTTCCGCAACGAGGTCGCCTTCGTCCTCACCGGCCTCGACATCGAGGCCAAGGCCACGCTCGTACGGGAACAGATGGAGGCCGCCTTCGCGGACGCCAAGTCCCGGCCGCACGAGGTCAGTTGGGAGCTCGTCCGCACCGACCGTCCCGACGCCCCGACCGAGGAGACGGCGAGCGCGCTGCTCCGGCTCGTCGTGCGGGACCCGGACGAGCGGATCGTCGGGCGGGCACTGAGCGGAGCGGCCGTGGAACTGGCACTGGCCAGCTACCCCGGCTTCCATGTGCTGGCGCCACCCGGAAAGGGCGCGCCTTATGGGGTCTTCGAGGATGTGTACGTCCCCCATGGAGCCGTCGACCATGTGGCGGTCCTCTACGACGGGCGCCGGGTTCCCATAGCCCCGGCACACGACACGCTCGTACTCGCGAACCTCCCGAGCCCGGAGTTGCCCGAACCCCTCCCTGGCGGGCCCACCCGGCGCGCCCCGCTCGGCCTCGTCGCCGGCGCCCGCAGCGGCGACAAGGGCGGGAACGCCAACGTGGGCGTGTGGGTGCGGACGGACGAGGCGTGGCGGTGGCTGGTCCACGAGCTGACGGCGGACCGTTTCCGCGAACTGCTCCCGGAGAGCCGCGAGCTGCCCGTCACCCGGCACGTCCTGCCGAACCTGCGCGCCCTCAACTTCGTCGTCGAGGGCATCCTCGGCGCGGGCGTCGCCGCCCAGCACCGCTTCGACCCGCAGGCCAAGGCCCTCGGCGAATGGCTGCGCTCCCGCCACCTGGACATCCCGGAGGCCCTCCTGTGACCGTTCTGCCGACCACCCTGGACACCAGCGGCCCGGACTACCGGGCGGCCCGCGAGGCCATGCTCGCCAAGCTGGCCGACCTCGACGCCGAGCACGCCAAGGCCCTCGCGGGCGGCGGCGAGAAGTACGTCGAACGGCACCGCAGGCGCGGCAAGCTGCTCGCCCGTGAACGCATCGAACTGCTCCTCGACCCGGACACGCCCTTCCTGGAGCTGTCCCCGCTCGCCGCCTGGGGCAGCGAGTACGCGGTGGGCGCCTCGCTCGTCACCGGCATCGGCGTGGTGGAGGGGGTCGAATGCCTGATCACCGCCAATGACCCGACCGTACGCGGCGGCGCCAGCAACCCCTGGTCGCTGAAGAAGGCCCTGCGGGCGAACGACATCGCGCTCGCCAATCGCCTCCCCTGCATCAGCCTGGTGGAGTCGGGCGGCGCCGATCTGCCCTCCCAGAAGGAGATCTTCATCCCCGGGGGCGCCATCTTCCGGGACCTGACGAGGCTGTCGGCGGCCGGCATCCCCACCGTCGCCGTCGTCTTCGGGAACTCGACCGCCGGAGGCGCGTACATCCCCGGCATGTCCGACCACGTGATCATGGTCAAGGAACGCGCGAAGGTCTTCCTCGGCGGCCCGCCCCTGGTCAAGATGGCGACCGGCGAGGAGAGCGACGACGAGTCCCTCGGCGGCGCCGAGATGCACGCGCGCGTGTCGGGTCTCGCCGACTACTTCGCCGTAGACGAGCCGGACGCCCTTCGCCAGGCCCGGCGGGTGGTCGCCCGCCTCAACCACCGCAAGGCTTACGGCGATCCGGGACCGGCCGAACCCCCCAAGTACCCAGCCGAGGAACTCCTGGGCATCGTCCCGGAGGACCTCAAGACCCCCTTCGACCCGCGCGAGGTCATCGCCCGGATCGTCGACGCCTCCGACTTCGACGAGTTCAAACCGCTGTACGGGGCGAGTCTGACGACGGGCTGGGCCACGCTCCACGGCTATCCCGTGGGGGTGCTGGCGAACGCCCAGGGGGTCCTCTTCAGCGAGGAGTCCCAGAAGGCCGCCCAGTTCATCCAGCTGGCCAACCAGCGCGACATCCCGCTCCTCTTCCTGCACAACACCACCGGCTACATGGTCGGCAAGGAGTACGAGCAGGGCGGCATCATCAAGCACGGCGCGATGATGATCAACGCGGTCTCCAACTCGAAGGTGCCCCATCTGTCGGTCCTGATGGGCGCCTCCTACGGCGCCGGTCACTACGGCATGTGCGGCCGCGCCTACGACCCCCGCTTCCTGTTCGCCTGGCCCAGCGCCAAGTCGGCCGTCATGGGCCCGCAGCAGCTCGCCGGAGTCCTGTCCATCGTCGCCCGGCAGTCGGCGGCCGCGAAGGGCCGGCCGTACGACGAGGACGGCGACGCCGCCCTGCGCGCCATGGTGGAGCAGCAGATCGAGTCCGAGTCGCTGCCGATGTTCCTGTCCGGGCGGCTCTACGACGACGGCGTCATCGACCCCCGCGACACCCGCACGGTCCTGGGCCTGTGCCTGTCCGCCATCCACACCGCGCCGTACGAGGGTGCGCGCGGCGGCTTCGGCGTCTTCCGGATGTGAGGCTCATGATTACGTCTGTCCTGGTGGCGAACCGCGGCGAGATCGCCTGCCGTATCTTCCGCACCTGCCGTGAGTTGGGAATCCGAACGGTCGCGGTGCACTCCGACGCCGACGAAAACGCCCTCCACGCGCGCGTGGCCGACACGGCGGTACGGCTGCCCGGCGCGGCGCCCGCGGACACGTACCTGCGCGGCGACCTGATCGTGAAGGCGGCCGTCGCCTCCGGCGCGGACGCCGTCCACCCCGGCTACGGCTTCCTCTCCGAGAACGCCGACTTCGCACGCGCCGTCATCGACGCCGGCCTGACCTGGATCGGACCGCCCCCCGAGGCGATCGAGGCGATGGCGTCCAAGACACGCGCCAAGGAGCTCATGGGCATCGCCTCCCTGGAACGAGGGCGGATCACCGAGGCCGATCTGCCCGTCCTGGTGAAGGCGGCCGCGGGCGGCGGAGGGCGCGGGATGCGCATCGTGCGCCGCCTGGAGGACCTCGACGCCGCCCTGGAGGGCGCACGCGCCGAGGCCGCGAGCGCTTTCGGCGACGGCGAGGTCTTCGTCGAGCCGTACCTGGAGCACGGCCGCCACGTGGAGGTCCAGGTCCTCGCCGACAGCCACGGCACGATCTGGACCCTCGGCACCCGCGACTGCTCCCTCCAGCGCCGCCACCAGAAGGTCATCGAGGAGGCCCCGGCACCCGGCCTCCCGGACAGCCTCGTCGAGGACCTGTACGCGCTGTCGACACAGGCCGCGTGCGCCGTCGCCTACGAGGGCGCCGGCACCGTCGAGTTCCTGGTCGCCGACGGCCGGGCGCACTTCCTGGAGATGAACACCCGCCTCCAGGTCGAGCACCCCGTCACGGAGGCGGTCTTCGGCATCGACCTGGTGGCCCTGCAGATCCGTGTCGCCGAAGGCCACCGCCTGGAGAACGACCCTCCACGCGCGCGTGGCCACGCGATCGAGGCCCGCCTCTACGCCGAGGACCCGGCGAACGACTGGACCCCGCAGACCGGCACCCTGCACCGCCTGACCGCCCCCGAAGGCATCCGCCTGGACACCGGCTACGGCGACGGAGACGCCATCGGCGTCCACTACGACCCCATGCTCGCCAAGGCCGTCGCCCACGCCCCCATCCGCGCGGAGGCCGTCCGCGCACTCGCCGGAGCCCTGGAGCGCACCACGATCCACGGCCCCACCACCAACCGCGACCTCCTCGTCCGCTCCCTGCGCCACCCGCAGTTCACCTCGGCCGCCATGGACACGGCCTTCTACGACCACCACCTCCACGAACTGACCACCCCGACCCCGGACCCGTACGCCCCCCTGGCCGCCGCCCTCGCCGACGCCCGCTCCCATCCCTCCCGCTTCGGCGGCTTCCGCAACCTCCCCTCCCAGCCGCAGACCAAGCGGTACGCCATGGCGGGCGAGGAACACGAGGTCCACTACCGCCACACGCGGGCGGGCCTGGAGGCGGACGGGGTACGGGTCGTACACGCGGACGCGCGTCTCGTCGTACTCGAAGTGGACGGCGTACAGCGGAAGTTCGAGGTGGCACGGTACGGCGACGACGTGTACGTGAACACCACCCGCCTGACCGCCCTGCCCCGCTTCCCCGACCCGACGACGCAGCACGCCCCGGGCTCCCTCCTCGCGCCCATGCCGGGAACGGTCGTCAAGGTCGCCGAGGGCTTGACCGTAGGAGCGCCTGTAAAGGCCGGAGAGCCCCTCCTGTGGCTGGAGGCGATGAAGATGCAACACAAGATCACAGCACCGGTCACAGGGACGCTGAGCGCCTTGGAAGTAGTACCTGGCCAACAGGTATCGGTCGGCGAATTGCTGGCGGTGGTGGAGGAAACGTAGGGGGCGCGGGACTGCATCGATTTGCGGCTACCGCCGCGTGAGCGCGACCAGCCACATACAACCCGCACCCCGAAGGAGCCGAGATGGCCCACATCGAATCCGAAGAACAAAAAGCCCTCCGCTCAGCAGTCGCCGCCCTCGGCAAACGCCACGGCCGCGACTTCGACCGCGAGGCACTCTGGTCAGAGGCGGCCAAGCTCGGCTACCTGGGCGTCAACCTGCCGGAGGCATACGGCGGCGGAGGCGGCGGCATAGCCGAACTCTCCATCGTCCTGGAAGAACTCGGCGCCGCGGGCTGCCCCCTCCTCATGATGGTCGTCTCCCCGGCGATCTGCGGCACAGTGATCGCCCGCTTCGGCACCGAGGACCAGAAACGCACATGGCTCCCGGGCCTCGCCGACGGCACCCGAACCATGGCCTTCGGCATCACCGAACCCGACGCCGGCTCCAACAGCCACCGCATCACCACCACGGCCCGCCGCGACCCGGACACCGGAGACTGGCTCCTCACCGGCCGCAAGGTCTTCATCTCCGGCGTGGACATAGCGGACGCGACCCTGGTCGTAGGCCGCACAGAAGACGCCCGAACCGGCAACCTGAAACCCTGCCTGTTCATCGTCCCGCGGGACGCTCCCGGCTTCACCCGCCGCCAGATCGACATGGAACTCCAGGCCGCGGAGAAGCAGTTCGAGCTGACCCTGGACGACGTACGCCTCCCGGCCGACGCCCTCGTCGGTGACGAGGACGCAGGCCTGCTCCAGCTCTTCGCCGGCCTCAACCCCGAACGCGTCATGACCGCCGCCTTCGCCATCGGCATGGGCCGCTACGCCCTCGCGCAGGCGATCACCTACGCCCGCGACCGCACCGTCTGGAAAACCCCCATCGGCGCCCACCAGGCCATCGCCCACCCCCTCGCCCAGGCGCACATCGACCTCGAACTCGCCCGCCTGATGATGCAGAAAGCGGCCCACCTGTACGACGCCGGAGACGACGTCGGCGCAGGCGAGGCCGCCAACATGGCGAAATACGCGGCCGGCGAGGCCTGTGTCCGAGCCGTCGACCAGGCCGTGCACACCCTCGGCGGAAACGGCCTGACCCGCGAATTCGGACTCGCCTCGTTGATAACGGCCGCACGCGTGGCTCGTATTGCTCCGGTGAGCCGGGAGATGATTCTCAACTACGTCTCCCACCAGACTCTGGGCCTTCCCAAGTCGTACTAGACCGTCGTGGCTGCCTTGGAGGAACCGTGTTCCGCAGCGAGTACGCAGACGTTTCGCCCGTAGAGCTCCCCATCCACGAAGCAGTGCTGGGCCGGGCCGCCGAGTACGGTGACACGCCCGCCCTCATCGACGGCACCGACGGCACCACCCTCACGTACGAGCAACTGGACCGCTTCCACCGGCGCATCGCGGCCGCGCTCGCCGAGGCCGGCGTACGCAAGGGCGACGTGCTCGCCCTGCACAGCCCCAACACCGTCGCCTTCCCGACCGCCTTCTACGCGGCCACGCGCGCGGGTGCCACCGTCACCACCGTGCACCCCCTGGCCACCGCCGAGGAGTTCGCCAAGCAGCTGAAGGACTCGGCGGCCCGCTGGATCGTCACCGTGTCACCCCTGCTGGAATCGGCACGCAGGGCCGCCGAACTCGCCGGCGGCGTCGAGGAGATCTTCGTCTGCGACAGCGCCCCCGGACACCGGTCGCTGATCGACATGCTGGCGTCCGCCGCGCCCGAGCCGGAGGTCGCCATCGACCCGGCGGAGGACGTCGCCGCACTGCCGTACTCCTCGGGCACCACCGGCATCCCCAAGGGCGTCATGCTCACGCACCGCCAGATCGCCACCAACCTCGCCCAGCTCGAACCCGTCATGCCGTCCGGCCCCGGCGAACGCATCCTCGCCGTCCTGCCCTTCTTCCACATCTACGGCCTGACGGCCCTCATGAACGCACCGCTCAGGCAGGGCGCCACGGTCGTCGTCCTCCCGCGCTTCGAACTCGAAACCTTCCTCGCGGCCATCCAGAACCACCGCATCACCAGCCTGTTCGTGGCCCCGCCCATCGTTCTGGCCCTCGCCAAACACCCCCTGGTCGCCCAGTACGACCTCTCGTCCCTGAAGCACGTCATCAGCGCCGCCGCCCCCCTGGACGCCCAGCTCGCCGCCGCCTGCTCCGAGCGGCTCGGCCTGCCACCCGTCGGCCAGGCCTACGGCATGACGGAACTGTCACCCGGCACCCATGTGGTCCCCCTCGACGCCATGCACGAGGCACCCCCCGGCACCGTCGGCAAACTCATCGCGGGCACCGAGATGCGCATCGTCTCCCTCGACGACCCCGACAAGGACCTCGGCGCCGGCGAGTCCGGCGAGATCCTCATCCGCGGCCCCCAGATCATGAAGGGCTACCTCGGCCGCCCCGACGCCACCGCCGCGATGATCGACGCGGACGGCTGGCTGCACACCGGAGACGTCGGCCACGTCGACACCGACGGCTGGCTGTTCGTCGTCGACCGCGTCAAGGAACTCATCAAGTACAAGGGCTTCCAGGTGGCCCCCGCCGAACTCGAAGCCCTCCTGCTCACCCACCCGGGCATCACCGACGCGGCCGTCATCGGCGTCTACAACGACGACAACAACGAAGTCCCGCACGCCTACGTCGTCCGCCGGCCCACCGCCACCGACCTCTCCGAAGGAGAGGTCATGATGTACGTCGCCGAACGCGTCGCCCCCTACAAACGCGTCCGCCGGGTCACCTTCATCGACGGCATCCCGCGGGCCGCGTCCGGCAAGATCCTCCGCCGCGAACTCCGAGCACTTCAGGAGCGCACATGACGTTGATCGGACGTGCACGCGCGCGTGGCATCGAGACCCTCAGCCTCGACTCCCCGGCCAACCGCAACGCACTCTCCGCGGCACTCGTCGGGGAACTGACCGACGCACTGACGGACTGCGCCAAGGACACCGACGTACGCGCGGTCGTCCTCACCCACACCGGCAACACGTTCTGCGCGGGCGCCGACCTCCGCGACCCTCCGGCCCCGGACGCACTCGTCGGGCTGCTCCGGCAGATCGTCGAGCTGCGCAAACCGGTCGTGGCCCGCGTCACCGGCCATGTGCGCGCAGGCGGCCTCGGCCTGCTGGCCGCCTGCGACATCGCCGCCGCCTCGCCCCAGTCCACCTTCGCCTTCACCGAGGTACGCATCGGAGTGGCCCCCGCGGTCATCTCCCTGCCCTTGCTGCCCCGCACCGACCCCCGGGCCCTCGCCCGCTACTACCTCACCGGCGAGCGCCTGGACGCGACCGAGGCGGCCCGCATCGGCCTTCTGACCGCCACCGGCGACGACGTGGACGCCGTACTCGAACCCATCCTGGACGGACTGCGCCGAGCCGCCCCGCAGGGCCTGGCCGAGACGAAAGCGCTGCTCACAGCTAAGGTGCTCGAAACATTCGACCGGGACGCGGCCGACCTCACCGCGCTCTCGGCCCGGCTGTTCGCCTCCCCGCAGGCCCGCGAGGGGATGACGGCCTTCCTGGAACGACGGGATCCCACATGGGTGCTGTGACCACCGACAACGGCGTCGACCGCGCCGACCGCGTACCCAAGCAGGACCGCAGCCGAGCCACCCGGCAGCGCCTCCTGGAAGCCGCCGTGGCCTGCCTCGCCGAACACGGCTGGGCAGGCTCCACGGTCTCCGTCGTCGCCGAACGCGCCGGCGTCTCCCGCGGCGCCGCCCAACACCACTTCCCCACCCGCGAGGACCTCTTCACGGCAGCCGTCGAATACGTCGCCGAAGAACGCTCGACGGCGCTGCGCGCCCTGTTCCCGCAGGGAGCGGCCGGAGACCGGCGGGCGGTCGTGTCGGCCCTCGTCGACCTCTACACCGGCCCGCTCTTCCGGGCGGCGCTGCACTTGTGGGTCGCCGCCTCCAACGAGGAACAGCTTCGTCCGCGCGTCACCGAACTGGAGGCGCACGTCGGCCGCGAAACCCACCGCATCGCCGTGGACCTCCTCGCCGCCGACGAATCCCGCCCCGGCGTACGCGAAACCGTCCAGGGCCTCCTGGACATGGCCCGCGGCCTCGGCCTCGCCAATCTGCTCACGGACGACACCGGCCGCCGGGAGCGGGTCGTCGCCCAGTGGGCGGCCATCCTGGACCGGGAACTCAGGGGCTGAGCCGCTCCACCCGCCATCCCCCGTCCGCCTCCGCCACATACCGCAACCGGTCGTGCAGCCGGTTCTCGCGGCCCTGCCAGAACTCCACCGCCTGCGGGGCGATCCGGAAACCACCCCAGTTCGGGGGCACCGGGACCTGCTCGCCCTCCGGGTAGCGGGCGGCCAGCTCGGCATACGAGGCGTCCAGGTCGGCGCGGGTGGAGATCACGCTCGACTGGGCGCTGGCCCAGGCGCCGAGCTGCGAACCGTGCGGACGGGTGCGGAAGTAGGCGGCGGTCTCGTCGCGGCCGGTGCGGCGCGCGATGCCCGTGACGATGACCTGGCGGGCCATCGCATGCCAGGGGAACAGGAGCGAGACGTACGGGTTCTCCGCGAGGTCACGGGCCTTGCGGGAGTCGTAGTTGGTGTAGAAGACGAAACCCTGCTCGTCGAAGTGCTTCAGCAGCACGGTGCGGGAGGTGGGGTGGCCCTCGGCGTTCGCCGTGGAGACGACCATGGCGTTCGGCTCGAAGAGATGGGCCTGCGTCGCGGCCTGCTGGAACCAGCGCGCGAACTGCGCCACCGGAGTGGCGGCCAGATCGGACTCGGCGAGGCCCTCGGCCCGGTACTGCTTGCGCATGGAGGCGGGATCGAAGGGGGCGGCGTCTCGGTCGGTCACCCGGTCATCCTGCCGTATGAGCAGGTGCCGTTCCGCATGGTGTCCGTCATGATTTCGGCAGGAGCGCCCGTCGTATACGACGAGCGCCTGTGGCACTGAGTGCCGCGAAGCCTCCCCAAAAGTGGCACTCGGGGATATCGTGCTGGTGCGTTCTGGTTGAGCGACCAGCCGCGCGGGGCATGACCAGGGTGGCCACCGAGGACCGCGAGTCGCACGACCGACCGGGGATCCAGCGGCCGAGCCGCCGTTTCCGCAGTACATCTGCCCCACCCATCCGTCGTACACATCACGAGGAGCCGCCTGATGTCCGACTTCGTACCCGGACTCGAGGGAGTCGTCGCGTTCGAGACGGAGATCGCCGAACCGGACAAGGAGGGCGGCGCCCTCCGGTACCGGGGCGTCGACATCGAGGACCTGGTCGGTCACGTCTCCTTCGGAAACGTGTGGGGACTGCTCGTCGACGGCGCCTTCAACCCCGGCCTGCCGCCCGCCGAGCCGTTCCCGATCCCCGTGCACTCCGGCGACATCCGCGTGGACGTCCAGTCGGCGCTGGCCATGCTGGCACCCGTCTGGGGTCTCAAGCCCCTCCTCGACATCGACGCCGAGCAGGCCCGCGCGGACCTCGCCCGAGCCGCCGTCATGGCGCTGTCGTACGTCGCCCAGTCCGCGCGCGGGCAGGGTCTGCCGATGGTTCCGCAGCGCGAGATCGACAAGGCCCAGTCCGTCGTCGAGCGCTTCATGATCCGCTGGCGGGGCGAGCCCGACCCCAAGCACGTCGCCGCCGTCGACGCCTACTGGACCTCTGCCGCCGAGCACGGCATGAACGCGTCCACCTTCACGGCCCGCGTCATCGCCTCCACCGGGGCGGATGTCGCCGCGGCGCTCTCCGGGGCCGTAGGAGCGATGTCCGGCCCGCTGCACGGCGGCGCGCCCTCCCGTGTGCTCGGCATGATCGAGGAGATCGAGCGGACCGGCGACGCGGAGGCCTACGTCAAGCAGGCCCTCGACAAGGGCGAGCGGCTGATGGGCTTCGGACACCGCGTGTACCGCGCCGAGGACCCACGCGCGCGCGTGCTGCGGCGTACGGCCCGCGAACTGGGCGCTCCGCGGTTCGAGGTCGCCGAGGCACTGGAGAAGGCGGCACTGGCGGAGCTGCACGCACGGCGCCCGGATCGCGTCCTCGCCACGAACGTCGAGTTCTGGGCGGCGATCGTTCTCGACTTCGCCGAGGTGCCCGCGCACATGTTCACCTCGATGTTCACGTGCGCCCGTACGGCCGGCTGGTCGGCGCACATCCTGGAGCAGAAGCGGACGGGCCGGCTGGTGCGGCCGTCCGCGCGGTACGTGGGGCCGGGGCCGCGTAGTCCGCGGGAGATCGAAGGGTACGACGGCATCGCCCACTGACCGGGTGTCTTAAGAAGCGCGGGCGACTGCGGATGCTTTACGGCTGGCCGCTCCCCCACTCTCGACTTCGCTCGAGCGGGGGAGCCCCATCGCGGCGGAGCCGAAAATCATGCAGCCCCGCGCCCCCACCAGCGCTTGTCACACCGGCGTCAGCAGGTTCCCGTGGTGCCGTTCCGCCACCAGCGGGTGGGCTCGCAGCTTGCCCTTGAGCTCGTTGTAGCCGTATTCGGCGAAGAGGGGGTTCGCCGGGTCGTCGGTCACGCCGGGTGCGGTGGAGGCATGCGGGAAGGGCAGGGGCTTGATGCGGGCGTCCAGGCGCGGGTTGTAGAAGAAGGGCACGGAGAAGCGCTCCGTGGCCCCCGCCGGGCTCACCACCCGGTGGTTGGTGGCGACGAGGTATCCGTTGGTCGCCACCTCCAGCAGTTCGCCGAGGTTGACGACGAAGGCGCCCTCCAGGGGCGGCACGTCATGGAACACGCCGTCCTCCCGTTGCACCTGCAGACCGCCGACCTGGTCCTGCAGCAGGAGGGTCAGAAAACCGTAGTCCTTGTGGGCGCCGACTCCCTGGTCGGCGCCGTCACCAGCGGTTCCCGGGTACCGGACGAGCTTGAGGTGCGGGTGGGCGTGGGTGCCGAAGACCGGGTCGTAGAAGTCGGCCGGGGCGCCGATCGCGGTGAGCAGTTCGTGCAGCAGCCGCTGGGCGACTGTGCTCAGCCGGTCGATCCAGGCGAGCGCGGCGGTGCGCAGTTCGGGCAGGGCGGCGGGCCACTGGTTGGGGCCCTGCAGCCACCAGTAGGCGGGCTCGTCGGGGCCGGGCGTGCGGGCGGGGCGTTCGGCGCCTATGTCGAGCTGGTCGCGCCAGTCGCGGGCACCGGCGGTGCGTTCGTCGCCAGTGCGGGTGTAGCCGCGGAAGTGCGGCGAGTTGATGTTGTCGAGGGCGAGCCGGTCGGTTTCGGGGAGCCGGAAGAAGGCGTGCATGGCTCGTACGAGCCCGTCAGTCTCGGCGGGGCCGACTCC
The DNA here is from genome assembly GCF_040298885.1 of Streptomyces sp. NPDC001137. NCBI lineage: Bacteria > Bacillati > Actinomycetota > Actinomycetes > Kitasatosporales > Streptomycetaceae > Streptomyces > Streptomyces sp. NPDC001137. Next base: position 120,441 of record NZ_JBEPBA010000020.1, on the reverse strand, counting down.
GTGTCCGACGAGCTGGAAGAAACCCACGTCGTGGGCGGCGCTGTGCAGCCGGGCGTGGAGCAGCGTACGGGCCTGGGGGCCGCGGTCGGCGGCCGAGAGGTCGATGATCGGGAGCTGCTGGTACGACGGGATCGTCGCGCTGTACGTCATGAGGTGCGTCCGCAAGGTGAACGGGGCAGGAGGCAGCCGCCGAGGGTGGGGCGGGGCCCGGTGCCGAAAAGGGTGAAGAGAACGGGGGTTGGGTCAGGCGGAGCGCCGACAGCCCGTGCTCGTGACGCGGACGTAGTCCACATGGCGGCGTCGAACGAGCAAAATCATGTGCTCAGAGTACTGCTCACCGAAGAATCTGTACGTGGCGCTGCTCACTGCCGCAGATCTTCCCGCACCCCGAGAACGCAGACGACCCGCGAGCTCGGTTCCCCCTGCCTTGCGGCGGGGGAGCCGGCCGGACGTACCGGCGAGCTCGCGGGTCGGGTGACTGCGTTGGATTAGGCCGGCTGCGTGTTGCTCGCACACGCTGGTCCGGCACCGCACTGGGTGTGGTGGCGGGCCGCTAGCCCGCAGCCACCTCGCGCGTCCGGGTTTCACTCATTTACCCGATCACCTCCTCTCTCACGTGGTCGCCACACTAAGCAGCAAGCGGATGGCGCTCAAGGCATTTTTGGAGATATCTCGGCAGGGCTTCCGGTCGGTCGGTGTACCCGTAGCCGTCACCTCGCTGTAGAAGCCGCAGATTCCAGTGGGAGACGTTGATCCGCCCCGCTCGTGTACTGAGACTGTGCTGTCCCCTGGCGCGGACGGAGATGCGTCCAGTCCAGGTTCCGGCCCACTTACCGGAGGGCATGGTGGCGCGCACAAGATCTCCGGTGACGTATCCGAAGTGCCGCTTCGCACGAGCCCGCCGTAGACGTGGGAATCCGTACCGGTCGGGAGTGGTGCGTGCGTAGGAGCCGCGTCCGGTGGCCTTGGCGACGAGCACCCGCGAGGGAAACCGTACGATCGCGTCCCCGCTCTCGTGATCGAGACGGCCGACGGACAGGGCATCCAGTGTGTGCGTCTTGTCGAGGCGCATTGCATCGCGGTTTGACTTGGTCAGCTCCCCCGGCCAGGTGTGTACGGGCCTGCCGAGACTTTCCAATTCCTCCGTGAGGCGCCGCTGAGTGCTGTTCATGGCGGCGGCGTCGCGGAGCGATGCTTGAGTTTGCTCGAGGATCTGGGCCAATCGGTCGGGGCGGTGAGCGAGGAAGGACTCGACGGATCTGCTGCCTTTGGCCTTGTTGCAGGGCACGCAGGCGAGGACGAGGTTGGAGATGCGGTTTGAGCCGCCTCGGCTGCGTGGCCGTAGATGCTCGATGTTCAGGGGCACCTCAGTGGCGTCGCAGTAGGCGCAGGCGCTGTTCCACTTGGCGTTGAGGTAGGCGCGGACTGTGGTCCCGGCGAGCGGGCCCTGTGTGTATTCGGCTCCGTAGAGAGGTCTGCCCGCACTCATGGCGTGGGTGTCGAAGGAGACGTTCTCCATGTGGATCTCGGTGACGGGGGCATAGCGGCACATACGAGTTGCTTGGGACAAGGTGGTGTCGACGCGGTGCCGCAGAGAGGGGGGTAGCCATCCCGTCGGGTGGGGCCGGTTGTTGTAGCGGGGGGCTCGATAGCGGCAGTTGGCCGATCTCCTTCTGTGTCGGTATCCGGCGCGTTGTTGCATGCACATGCGGATCTGGTCGCCGCGGTGCTGGAGTTCGACCGAGATCAGCCCGCGTCGGACGGTGACAGTGGCACCTTGGCCGTTGGTCTCCTTCTTCTCGTCTGTGAGGTGGAGCCCCGTGCCTTTGGAGCCGGGGTCGATGCGTAATTGGACGCCGTCGACTTCTGAGTCGGCGAGGGTGCGATCTTTCAGCCGGATGGTGAAGGGGACCTGCCGAGCGACCACGGCCCGTCCCTTGCTCAGGAGTTCGCGGGCGCGGGCGGGGTGGCAGGGCATGAGGGGTTGTCCGTCCTTGGAGAGGACGAAGACTCGGCTTGCGCCGACACCACCCGTGTACGACTGGTCGTGCGTGGGAGCGTCACCGCTCCCGTTCTCTGCCGCGTCCGCTGCCGTGGCAACGTTCTTGGCGTGACGCCGACGGGCCCTGGTGCTGTGCCCGCCGGTCTCCCCTCGCCCATGTTTCCTACCGGTGCCCCGCGCGGTGGCGGGGTGTCCGTGAGCCGTTTCGTCCCTGCTCCCAGGGGTGTCTGCTCCCACGGATTCCAGAGCAGGCTGCTGAGGAAGCACAGCCTGGTGGGTCTGCTCGCCTGCAGGAAACGTAGTCATCTGGGGCACCTCCCTGATCTTCGGATCGTGATGACTTGGGCTGGTCACTCGGCAGCCTTTCCGGCTGGGGAGCGAGTGACCTCCTTTCAACGTGTGAGACCGACGCTAGTGATCAAGCCGTAAGCAGGTGTCCAAACCGCCAGATGGCGCTCATTCGTGCGAAGAACTCAAAATCCTCGAATGATCAGCCGATCTCACTGCTAGCTCGCCCGGCATAACCCGCTATCACAAGTCGCCCTGCTCACTTAGCTTTTCGACCATGACGGAACGACGAGTGATCCTCAGCGGTTCGACCTTCGAGGAGCAGATCGGCTACGCCCGCGCCGTGGTCGACGGGGACTGGGTGCACGTCTCGGGGACCACGGGGTTCGACTACGCCACCATGACGATCTCCGACGATGTGGTCGAGCAGGCCGAGCAGTGCATACGGAACATCGGGGCGGCGCTCGCAGAGGCGGGGTCCGGGCTCACCGATGTCGTACGCGTGCGGTATCTGCTGCCCGAGCGGGAGGACTTCGAGCCGTGCTGGCCCGTTCTGCGGCGGGCGTTCGGGGAGGTGCGGCCGGCGGCGACGATGATGGTGTGTGGGCTTTCCGATCCCCGGATGAGGATCGAGATCGAGGTGTACGCGCGGCGCCCGGCGCTGCGGATCGAAGCCGTGGGCTCCGAGGCCATGCTGGAGGAGTGGCGGTTCGTCCACAACGCGGTCGTGCCGCCTGCCGCCATGTCCCTGGACGAGGCGCGGGAGCGGCTCGGGCGGTATCGGCTGGAGAACGCGTATCTGGGGGATGTTCTCGTCGGGTGTTCGACCGTGCGGCCGCCGGTGGGTGATGAGGGTGTGGCCACGGTGATCGCGCGGGTGTTGCCCGGGTTCCGGGGGCGGGGGTTCGGGCGGGCGCTGTACGAGAAGGGGCTGGCGCACGCGCGTGTGCTGGGTGCCGGAGTGGTCGAGACGTGTGTGCTGGCGGCGAACGAGGGCGGGCTGCGGTTCGCCGAGAAGTGCGGGTTCGTCGAGACCGACCGGTATGTGCTGGACGGCGAGAGCGATCTGTGGATTGATCTTCGGCTGGTGATGGCCGGATCATAGGGATCGGCGGGTGTTACAACGATTCCCTCAATCTTGGGGAACTCGGTGTGTGCTGCGTCACGTTCCAGTTAGATGATTGCGAGTGAGCGAACCGACGCGCCGTACGTGCGGACGCAGCTTGGCAGGGGGTCCAGGTGAGTGCTTCCCGGCGTAGTGGGACCACCGACGAGCTGGGGCCTGATGAGCCCGAGCGGGCCGGCCCGGTGGGCCCTGACGGCTCCGATCTGCTGGCCGCGCTGCTCGACGGGATGGATGCGGCGCTGTGTGCCTTCGACGCGGGCGGGGTCGTCACCCATTGGAATCGTGAGGCCGAGCGGATTCTGGGGTGGACCGCGGCCGAGGCGGTGGGCCGGCACGGTTTCGCGGGGTGGGCTGTGCGGCCCGCGGACGCCGAGGAGGTCGAGAGGCGGCTGATGTCCGCCATGGAGGCCCCGGGGCGGCAGGTCCACGAGTTCGCGCTGCTGACGAAGGACGGCGGGCGGGTGCTGGTGCGGACGCAGTCCGCGGCGGTGCGCGGGCCCGACGGCAAGCCCGCGGGTGTGTACTGCGCCTTCAGCGAGGTGCATGCGCAGATCGATCTGGAGCGGTCGATCGCGCTGAGCGAGGCGTTGTTCGAGGACGCGAGTTGGGGTGTCGTGCTGGTCGACGCCGATCTGCGGCCCGCGGTGGTGAACGCCCATGCGGCGCGGGCGCTCGGTATCGGGCGTACGTCGGCGCTCGGGCGGCCGCTGGGGGAGCTGCTCGCCCAGGGCGTGGAGGAGCTGGAGAGCGCGCTCACGCATGTGCTCGCGGAGGGTGCGCCGCCGGCACCGGCCGAGATCTGGGTGAGTGTGCGGACGCCTGAGGGCGATCAGCGGCGGTGCTGGCGCTGTGGCTTCGTACGGCTGGCGTCGCCGCTCGCGGAGGAGCCGGTGCCGTTGGGCGTCGCCTGGCTCTTCCAGGACGTGACGGAGGGCAAGCAGAGCGAGCAGGAGGCCGCGCTGCTGCGGTTCAGGACCAATCAGCTGCACCGGGCCGCCCGGGCGGCCGCGGAGTGCGAGGACCCGGGTGAGGCGGCGACCGTGCATCTGGACTTCGCGCTCGCCGGGTTCGCCGACCATGCGCTGATCGACCGGGTGGCGGGCGGTGCGGTGGCCGACGGGGCGGAGGAGGGTCCCGTACGGCTGGTGCGGGTTGCCGCGACGCCGTCCGGGGCACCGGGGCCGAGTCTGCTGACCGGGCAGGCGGGGTTGCCGGTGCGGTACGGGCAGGGGCATCCGGCGTTGCAGTGCGTGGAGCGGACGGGGTCCGTGCGGGCGAGCGTGGGTGCGGTGCCGGCGGAGCAGGCGCGGGAGTGGGCGGAGGCCCGGCAGTGGCCGGCGGATGCCGTGCACGCGTTGTGCGCGGTGTTGCGGAGCCGGGGGCGGACGTTGGGGGTCGTGACGTTTCTGCGGGGGAGTGGGCGGAGTCGGTTCGAGCGGGTGGACGCGGTGTACGCGGAGGATGTCGCCGTGCGGATTGCCGCGGCGTTGGATTTGGCGGGGGTTGTGGGGCGGGGGTAGCCGACGTCTGCCTGGCGGTGCACGGCGGTGGGGTGAGCCGGGGGTGGGTTTTGCTCGCCCGCGCCGGCGGGGTGCCGCCTCTCTTTGGGTCGGGAGCCGCCCTAGGCGGCACGCATGCCCGCGGGCTAGGACGGCGATGGCTGCCCGCAGGCTGGCGACGCGGGGTGCTTGCTACTGCTGGTAGAAGATCCGGTCGCCGTACTCCTGCATCACCCGTGCGTTCCACTCGTGGCCGCCGTCCACGTTTCCGGACCGCAGCAGTGGCGGTTCGATGCCCCGCTCGGCGAGGGTGCCCGCTGCCGTGGCCATGACGGCCTGGAGGATTGCGCTGGTGACGACCGTGGAGGCCGGGGCGAAGGGGGCGGGGACGGTGTCGAGGGTGAGGGTGGCGTCGCCGATCGGGATCTTGGAGTCGAGGACGATGTCGCAGTGGTCGCGCAGATAGGTGCCGGACCTGTGCCGGGACCGGGTCTCGGTCGCGTACGCCACCGAGGTCACGCCGATGACCTTCGCACCGAGCTCGCGGGCGTGGACGGCCATTTCGACGGGGAGGGCGTTGCGGCCGGAGAGGGAGATGATCACCAGCGCGTCGCCGGCGCGGAGCGGCGAGGAGTCGAGGACGGCGGTCGCGAGGCCGTCGACGCGCTCCAGGGCGGAGCCCAGCGTGGCCGGCATCACGTCGACGCCGACGACGCCCGGTACGGCGAGCAGGTTCATCAGGGCGAGCCCGCCCGCGCGGTAGACGACGTCCTGGGCGGCGAGGGAGGAGTGCCCGGCGCCGAAGGCGAAGAGCCGGCCGCCGCCGGTGACGGTGTCGGCGAGCAGGGTGCCGGCCGCCGTGATGGACTGTGCCTCCTCGTCCCGGACCCGTTGCAGGAGGTCGATCGCGGCGTCGAAGAACTGGTCGGCCAGTTTGCCGTCGCTCATGCGGGTCCTTCCGGGGCGGTGTGGGGGCCGGGCGCGGATGTGTCGCGGATCACCGTGCGGTCTGGACCAGTGCCGTGTCAATACGGGGGGTGAGTGCCGGGGCGTAACGCCGTGGTTCCAACGGCGAGGCACGGTTGTCAGTGGTATGCGTCAGAATTGAAGCCAGGGCCAGCGCACGCGCCGTGAAGCTGTCGTGCTTCCGGCAGATCTCATCGAGGGGCACGTATGTCCGGACTGATCGACACTACGGAGATGTATCTCCGCACCATCCTCGAGCTGGAGGAGGAAGGTGTGGTCCCCATGCGCGCCCGGATCGCCGAGCGGCTGGACCAGAGCGGGCCGACCGTCAGCCAGACGGTGGCGCGGATGGAGCGGGACGGTCTGGTGTCCGTCGCGACGGACCGTCATCTGGAGCTCACGGACGAGGGCCGTCGGCTCGCCACGCGCGTGATGCGCAAGCACCGGCTCGCCGAGTGTCTGCTGGTCGATGTGATCGGCCTGGAGTGGGAGCAGGTGCACGCGGAGGCCTGCCGCTGGGAGCACGTGATGAGCGAGGCCGTGGAGCGGCGCGTGCTGGAGCTGCTGCGGCACCCGACGGAGTCGCCGTACGGCAACCCGATCCCGGGGCTGGAGGAGCTGGGCGAGAAGGACGGCGCGGACCCGTTCCTGGACGAGGGCATGGTGTCGCTGGCGGATCTCGACCCTGGCGCGGACGGCAAGACGGTCGTGGTGCGCCGTATCGGCGAGCCGATCCAGACGGACGCGCAGCTGATGTACACGCTGCGGCGGGCGGGTGTGCAGCCCGGTTCCGTGGTGAGTGTGACGGAGTCGGCGGGCGGTGTGCTGGTGGGCAGTGGCGGTGAGGCGGCCGAGCTGGAGGCGGATGTCGCCTCCCATGTGTTCGTCGCCAAGCGCTGAAGCCGTCAACTTCCGTTGTTCCAGGGGGGTTGAGGCGTGCTGCGGGCCGGTCGCCGATCTCTTCCGCGTCTGGTTCCGGTGCGTCGAAATCGCAGCGCTCGGACGTTTCGCGTGCGAGGCTGTCGCGTGAGGCATATGACCTGAGGGGGTCGGGGAGGATGTGCCGCAGACGTGTGGAGGGCCCCGGCGCCCTGTGGCGCCGGGGCCTGTCCTCCCCTGTGCTGACCCGGAGCCCCGAGCTCTCAGGGTCATCCCCTTCGGACCGTTTTCCCCGAGCGGTCCGCCTCCCGCTGAAGATCTCCCCTCGGCGGCGGCGATCATTCCTCGGGCGAGGTCACTCGTACGAGGGGTGTTGCCCGCAGACACAGTATTTTCGAATACGCATTCGATAGTCTGCGGTGACACGGCACGCGGAATGTGCGCTTCAGGAGTGGGCGCACCAGCACCGAGCGCACAGGAACCGAGCGCACAGGAACTGAGCTCACACGAACAGGCAGCTGCACGGCACGGCAGGACACGGTTCACAGGACCGGCCGGCTCGAGCGGGAGCGAGGCGGTCCGAGCGGAGCTAGGGGGGTGCCAGGACGATGGCGCAACGCATCGACGTGACCGGGGCGGGCGGCGTACGCCTCGCGGCCTGGGAGTTCGGCGACCCTCCCAAGACCGATCAGGCGCAAGCCGCGCCCGAGAACATCCCCGGTGTGCTGTTACTGCACGGCCTGATGGGCCGCGCCTCGCACTGGGCGTCCACCGCCCGCTGGCTCTCCGGCCGGCACCGCGCCGTCGCCCTCGACCAGCGCGGCCACGGTCAGAGCGAGAAGCCCCCGCAGGCCTCCTTCACCCGTGAGGCGTACGTCGGGGACGCCGAGGCCGCGCTCGAGCAGCTCGGCCTCGCCCCGGCCGTTCTCATCGGCCACGCGATGGGTGCGCTGACGGCCTGGCAGCTCGCCGCCAAGCGCCCCGACCTGGTCCGGGGCCTGATCATCTGCGATATGCGGGCCTCCGCGCTCGGGGCCGCCTCGCAGCGCGAGTGGGCCGACTGGTTCAAGGCCTGGCCCGTTCCCTTCGCCACGCTCGCCGATGTGCGCAAGTGGTTCGGCGAGGACGATCCGTGGGTGGAGCGGCCGAATCCGGCGCGGGGGGAGTTCTACGCCGAGGTGATGCACGAGTCGCCCGACGGCTGGCGGCCCGTCTTCGACTACGAGCAGATGCTCCGCTCCCGGGAGACCTGGGTGTACGACGCGCACTGGGAGGAGCTTGCGCAGGTGCAGTGCCCGGCGCTGGTGGTGCGCGGCCTCGACGGGGAGTTGGGGCGGGCCGAGGCGCAGGAGATGGTGCGGGTGTTGCCTCTCGGCGAGTATGCGGAGGTGGCTGATGCGGGGCATCTTGTGCACTATGACCAGCCGGTGGCTTGGCGGGCGGCGATCGAACCGTTCCTGGATGCGGCGCTCACTGCGTGAGGCTGGGCCGGGCGCCTAATAGCTCGGGGGTTCTGTTGTTTGGCGGGTGCGGGTTGGTGGGGGCTTGTCGCGCAGTTCCCCGCGCCCCTATGGGCGCGTTGCAGGCCCCCGCGTCAGGAAGGCGCCGTCAGCCGGGTCAGCAAGGGCCGTCAGCCCTTGCTCACCGCCGTCAGGATCTCCGGGAGGCGGGCCGCTGTGCGTGGGGCCGCCAGGCGTAGGCCCGCCAGGGTGATTCCCGCTCCGTATGCCGCGCCCGCCGGCAGCAGTAGCCAGCTCCACCGGTCACCGTCCTTGGCCACGTTGGCCCAGATCGTCGCGGCGATGACGGGGGCGGACAGCAGGGCCGCCGACACCATGCCGCCGAGGATGGAGATCCACGCGAGGCCGGCCTGGCCGGGGGCGACGTTCTTGTAGCCCTCCTGGGGGATGGAGTACGGGAAGCGGGCGGATGTCCACGCGCCGGTCGCCAGCATCGCGCCGAGCAGCGCGAAGGACAGGCCGAGCACCTCGGGCAGGCGGGGCCAGTCGCCGAGCATCGCGGTGGTCAGGACGGTGACGAGGGTGGCGTACGGCAGGGTGATCACCAGCAGGGCCAGGGCCCGCCCACGCAGCTCGACGTAGGCGTCATGTGCGGAGGAGATGGTCGTGGCGACCATCCAGAACGCGGAGGTGTCCTGCCCGAACTGGTTGTACATCTGGATGCCGAGCATTCCCGCGGCGAAGCACGCGAAGTAGATCGAGCCGGTGCCCTGAAGGGCGTTGAACACGGGCACGATCAGGCCGATGGCGAGGGAGGTCACCCAGGCCGCCTTGGTCTTGGGGTCGCGCCAGATGTAGCGCAGGCTGCGTTCCATGACCGTGCCGGTGCGGCCGGCCGGCAGGAGGCGGGCGAGGCCGCCGGTGGTCCGTTCGCGGGCGGCGGGTTCGGCGGCCTGGAGGGTGGAGCCGTCGGGCGAGGTCATCAGCCGGGTCAGATGGCGTGACCACACGGCGAGCAGCAGTGTCAACGCGGCAAGGGTCAGGGCGAGTTGGAGGGCGGCGACACCGTACGAGCCGTCGCTCACCGAGTCCACCGCGCCGATGGCCGACGCGGGCGGCAGCCACTTCAGGACGTCCGCCACCGGGTCGAGTTGCGAGAGCCCGGAGGAACCCAGGCGCTGCGCCCCGAAGTTGACCAGCTGCGCGCCGACCGCGATCACCAGGCCGCTCAGCACCGCCAGGTCGCGGCCCTTGCGGCTGGTCAGCAGGCGGATGTTGGCAGCCGCCACGGCCCGTGCCAGGGCCACGCACACCAGCAGCCCGAGGACGACGGCGAGGACACCGACGGCGTACGCCGCACCGCCGTGTGCGACCGCGATCACCGAACCGGCCAGCAGAAGCAGCGTGAACAGCGGCCCGATGCCCACCAGCGAGGCCGCCAGCAGCGCCCGCACCAGCGGCCGTGGCCGCAGCGGCAGCATCACAAGGCGCGTCGGGTCGAGCGTCTCGTCGCCGCTGGGGAAGAACAGCGGCATCACCGCCCAGCCGAGCGCCAGCACGGACACCACTAGCGCGACCACGGACAGGGCGTGGGAGTTCCCGTGCAGTGCGATCAGTCCGAGCAGTTGCAGCGCTCCGAACAGCACCACGACGACGGCCGAGACGACATAGGCGGCCCGCCGTCCGCCGGACTGCCTGAGCCCGTTGCGCAGCAGTGACAGCTTCAGCCGTACGAAGACGGCAGTGAGGTTGGCCTCGCCCGTCATCGTGCGCCGCCGCCCAGCCAGTCCAGGTTCGACCCGGTGTCGCGGCCGCCCGCGCCGACCAGTTCGAGGAACGCCTGCTGCAGCGAGGAGGCCTCCCCGCGCACCTCGGCGAGCGTGCCGTGCGCGCGGATACGGCCGGCGGCCATCACGGCCACCCAGTCGCACAGGGACTCGACGAGCTCCATGACGTGGGAGGAGAAGACGACGGTGGCGCCCGACGCCGTGTACCGCTCCAGGACCCCGCGGATGGTCTGGGCGGAAACCGGGTCGACGCCCTCGAACGGCTCGTCGAGGAAGAGCACTTCGGGGTTGTGGAGCAGCGCGGCCGCGAGGCCGATCTTCTTGCGCATGCCGGTCGAGTAGTCGACGACGAGTTTGTGCTGGGCGCCGGCCAGGTCGAGCACGTCGAGAAGCTGCGTGGCCCGCTTGTCGACCTCGGCCCCGGGCAGGCCGCGCAACCGCCCGCTGTACGCGAGCAGTTCACGCCCCGACAGCCGCTCGAAGAGCCGCAGCCCCTCCGGCAGCACCCCGATCCGCGCCTTCACCGCCACCGGATCCCGCCACACGTCGTGCCCGACGACCTCGACGCTCCCCTGATCGGGCCGCAGCAACCCGGTCACCATGGAGAGGGTCGTGGTCTTCCCCGCTCCGTTCGGCCCGACGAGCCCGATGAACTTCCCCGCGGGCAACTCCAGATCAATCCCGGCAACGGCAACTTGCTGCCCGAACCGCTTCCACAGTCCCTGTACGCGCACGGCGGCTGACGTCATGCAAGAACCCTACGGGTGTGTAGTGCCCCGCAGGGGCGCGGGGAACTGCGCGAGCAACCACCACGAACCGCAGCCGCGAATCTACCGATCCCGCCCACACGCATAGGCAAGCGGAGAGATCAATTCCTCCGCGTCCGGCAACCACCGATTGGCAGGCGTGGGCCGACAGGCCCACTGGACGGCCCCCCGCGCCCCGTACCGCGTGGGCGGCGCAGCCACATACGCCCCCTCCCCGAGGGCAACGAGATCCAGAGAAGAGGGCGACCAGCCCAACTTCCGCACCAGTTCGGGCATCTTCACCGCCGCCCCGGGCAGCACGAAGAAGTGCATCCGGCGATCCGGCGTCAACGTCACGGGACCGAGCGTCAACTCCATGCGCTCCATGCGCGCCAGCGCGAGGAAGCCCGCGGTCTCGGCGACCTCGATCGCGTCGAACGTCCGGCCCGTCGGCAGCAGGATCGACGCCGTCGGATGCTTCTGCCACATCCGGCGGGCGACGGTCGCACTGCCCGTCGCCAGCGCCTCCCAGTCGTCGTCCGCCGGATGTGCGCCGCGCGCGGCGCACGCGGTGTCGCCGCAGGAGCAGTGCCACACCCCGTCGACGGCTTCCAGCCAGGTGCCGGGAAAGACGTCCCAGTGGCGCTCCTCGGCGTAGCGGACGGCGGTCTCCTGCAGCGATTCCCCGCGCTGCTTCGGAATCTGAGCGGCTTCGGGGCCGGCGATCGTCTCTTCCACGGTGAACTCAACTCCCGCATCCACCTGGAGTTACGGGGGTAGCGCGCGCGGGGGAGGAGCATTGATTCCGTATCTGGGGCGCATGGATGCATGTGTGGGGGCGCGCGGGAGGAACCTCGGCGTGAGCTGGGTAGCCACCGGTGGGGTTGGGTTCCGTATTTACCCCGGCAATCCGCGCAAGCCTCGCATTTTAGGTCTGTCGGCGGGGCATTGATCTTCACGGCCGGATCTTTTCGCTTCAGGGAATTGTTCCCAGGGGGTACGCCATGGCCGCAAGGCCTCTCGTCGCGCGACAGCCGAACGAACGGTTGCAGGCGCTCATCCAGGAGGCGGGGTGCTCGAACGCCGGGCTCGCCCGTCGGGTCAACATGTGCGGCGCCGAGCACGGCCTCGACCTGCGCTACGACAAGACGTCCGTGGCCCGCTGGCTGCGCGGGCAGCAGCCGCGCGGGCGTGCCCCGGCGATCATCGCGGAGGCGCTCGGCCGCAAGCTGGGCCGTACGGTCACGATCGACGAGATCGGCATGGCCAACGGCAAGAACCTCGCCTCGGGTGTCGGGCTCCAGTTCTCGCCGACGGTACTGGGAGCCATCGAGCAGGTCTGCGAGCTGTGGCGCAGCGACGTGGGGCGCCGGGACTTCCTGTCCGGCTCGTCCGTCGCCGCGTCCGCGCTGGTCGAGCCGAGCCGGGACTGGCTGATCTCCTCGCCCGACTCGCAGGTGTCGCGCTCGGCGGGCCCGCGGGTGGGACAGTCCGACGTGGCGGCCGTGCGCGCGATGACACAGGCGCTGGTGGATCTGGACCATCAGTACGGCAGCGGGCATGTGCGCCCGGTGGTCGTGCACTACCTCAACAGCGTCGTCTCGGGGCTGCTGGCGGGGTCGTACCGGGAGGCCGTCGGCCGTGACCTGTTCGCCGCGGTGGCCCGGCTGACCGAGCTCGCGGGGTACATGGCCGTCGACACCGGCCAACCGGGCCTGGCCCAGCGGTACTACATCCAGGCGCTGCGGCTCGCACAGGCCGCCGGGGACCGCGGCTACGGCGGGTACGTCCTCGCCGCCTCCATGAGCCACCTCGCCGCGCAGCTCGGAAACCCGCGTGAGATCGCGCAGTTGGCGCGGGCGGCGCAGGAGGGGGCGCGTGGGCGCGTGACCCCGCGCGCGGAGGCGATGTTCTACGCGGCGGAGGCGCGCGGGCACGCGCTGATGGGCGACGCGCGGGCGGCCCAGGTGGCGTCCGGGCGGGCGGTCACGGCGCTGGAGTCCGCCGATTCCGCGTCCGGGGACGACCCGGCGTGGATCACGCACTTCGACGAGGCGTATCTGGCCGACGAGTTGGCGCACTGCCACCGGGACCTCGGGCAGGCCGAGGCGGCGGCGCGGCGCGCGCAGGAGTCCCTGGCCGGGCTCCCCGAGAGCAAGGCGCGCAGGCGGGCCATCGGATACGTGCTGCTGGCCACCGCGCAGGTGCAGCAGCGGGAGATCGAGCAGGCCTGCAGCACGGGACTGAAGGCCGTGGAGCTCCTGGAGTCCCTGCGCTCCAACCGGGGTGCCGAGTACCTGGAGGACTTCCAGCAGCGGCTGGAGCCGTACCGGGACGAGCCGGTGGTACGGGAGTTCGGGGCGCGACTCGATCTGCAGGCGGCCGCGTGAACCCGCGGCAAACAGCCGGTGGCCGTGCGGGGGCGGTCGGAATGGTTGGCAGATACAGCGGTCTGTGGAGCGGTTTTGTTACTGCTGTCACAGGGAAGGAGGTTGCGTCCTGAGCTGCGTGGCACCCGGCTCGGGGGACCCGGTAGCGTGAGCCGACGATTCCGAAGGTCCCCCATTCGTAGGAGTCCCGGTGACGCAGAGTGGACAGGGCGAGGAGCCCTCGCCGCGCGAAGCGCGCGAAGGCATCGTGCTGCCCTCCGACGGCGGCGAGCCCCTGCTGCCGGGCATGCTGGGCGCCCAGGCCCCGACCGGCCCGCAGCCCGGCCCCTACGGCGGACCGCCTGCCGGCAACCCCGCCGGGCAGCACCCAGGCCCGTACAACGGCCCGCAGACGGGCTCGTACGGCGCCCAGCAGCCCGGCACCTACGGCGGCCCGCAGACCGGCCCGTACGGCGCCCCGCAGGCCCCGGCCCCGCCCGGCGGCCGGGCCTGGGGCACGCCGTGGGGTCCCGATCAGCAGCAGAGCCCGGCCCCGGCCCCGGCGCCGGGCCAGGGCTGGCCGGCGGCACCGGCCCAGACCTGGGGAGCGCCCGACCAGCAGCAGTCGCCGCCCCCCGACCAGTGGGGTGCGCCCGCGTCCGGAGCGCTGCCCCCGCAGGGCGCCCCGGCCCCGTCGTACGGCGGGCAGCCCGCGACCTCGCAGCCCCCGGTGAACGCCCCGCTGCCGCCCGCCGCTCAGGGAGGACCGGCTGCGCCGCTGCCTCCCGCTGTCCCCGGTGGTGCGCCTCTTCCGCCCGCTGTGGACGAGGGGGCCACTCAGTACATACCGCCCGTCGCTGCTGTTTCCGACAGTGAAGGGGCGACGCAGTACATTCCGCCCGTCGCGCCGGGGGCGTTGCCGCCCGAGGTGGGTGGTGGACCGGTCTCCGAGGCGACCCAGTTCCTGGGGCATGTGCCGCACGCGGCCGGGCCCGACTCCCAGGCCACCCAGTACATACCGCCCGTGACCGGGCAGGCGCCGTACGGCATGCCGCAGGGCGGGGACCGGCAGCCGCCGGCCGAGTTCGACAGCCTCTTCCGCAGTGGGCCGGGCAGCGAGAGCCCCGCTCAGGCCACGCAGCAGATGCCACGCTTCCAGCAGCCGCCCCCGCCCCCGCAGGCCGCGTACACCCCGCCCGGCGACGGCGGCAGCGGCGGCCGCAGCCGCTCACGGGTGCCGCTCATCGCCGCGATCGGTGTCGGCATCGTCGTGCTCGGCATCGGCGCCGGCGCGCTGCTCAACGGCGGGAGCGGCAGCGGCAAGGACAAGAACCAGACCGTCTCCGCCACGGCCCCGGCCACCGGCGGTTCCGCCTCGTCGGCCGCCGATCCGGCGAAGCAGCAGGCCGTCGCCCTGGACAAACTGCTCGCCGACAGCGGTGACAGCCGGGCCTCGGTGATCCGGGCGGTGGCCAGTGTGAAGGGGTGCCAGGACCTCGGCCAGGCCGCCTCCGACCTGCGCGACGCGGCCAAGCAGCGCACCGAGCTGGTCACCCGGCTGTCCGGCCTGTCCGTCGACAAGCTCCAGGGCCACGCCGCGCTGACCGCCGCGCTCACCAGGGCCTGGCAGGCGTCCGCGGCGGCCGACAACCACTACGCGGCCTGGGCCGACCAGGTCGGCGGCAAGAAGGGCTGCAAGAAGGGCCAGGCCCGCCCCACCGGCCAGACCGCGGCCGGCAACCGTGAGAGCGGCACCGCCAGCCAGCAGAAGGTCAAGGCGGCCCAGCTGTGGAACGCCATCGCTAAGACGTACGGCCTGACCACGCGCCAGCCGACCCAGCTGTGACGTGAACGCGCGGACGTGAGCCTCAGTTCACGTCCGCGCTCTGCAGCGTCTTCGTGACGTCCACGAACCGCTTGTCCGCCGCGACGAGTTGGCCCTGACGCACGACCTGCAGGGTCACGTCGGCGTTGACCATGCGGGAGAAGCCGATGGTGGCCAGCGGGCCCTCGGAGGACCACTGCAGGGTCGGCGTCAGTCCGCCCGTGTCGACCTTCACCCCGTCGTCGAGGGCCTTGCGCACCGTGTCGGCCGACACATCGCCGCTGCCCAGCGACGCCACGACGGCCCTGAACACCGTGTACGCGATCCATGTCGTCTGCACCCCGGTGTCCGAGGCGTCGATGCGGTTGTCGCCGAAGGCCTGCTCCTGGATCACCTTCTTCATGGCGTCCCAGCGCGCATCGCTCGACACCGGGTACCAGCCGGTGACGTACGAGCCCTCGTACGGACCCGACCGCCCGCCGGACTCGTTGATCACCGTCTGGTCGACGCTGTCGAGCGTGGCGGCGGTCTTCACCGCGGGGTAGGCCTCGCGGTCGCGCCGGAAGGAGTCCATGAAGGTGTCGGTGCGGTCCCCGAGCGCGGGGATCACGCATCCCCGCTTCGCCGGGTTGCCGGTCGTGGCCGTCAGCGCCTGCCGTGAGGGCCCCGAGTACTCGGTGGTGTCGTCCGCCGCCCGCTGGTCGATCGCGGGACGGTGCCCGCCCGCCTTCAGGCCGGAGTCGAGCATGGCGTGCAGTTCGTCGCCCGCGATGCTGTCGGGCCGCACGAGCGCCACCGGGCCGCAGCCGCCGGCGAGCTCCTTGCCGAGGCCGGCCAGCAGGGCGGGCTGGCCGCCGTTGACCGGGTAGGACATGGGACTGGTGAACTCGGCGGTCGTGACGCCGTAGCCGCCGATGTAGGGGATGCCGGCGCCCTCCAGCTCGGGGAGGTAGGAGTCGCCGTACTGGCTGTAGGAGCCGACGACCGCGACGACGTTCTCCTTGACGGCGAGGCGGGCGCACTTCGCGGCGGCCACGCTGTCGTTGTGCTCGTTGCAGGTCAGGACCTTCAGCTTGCGGCCGTTGATGCCGCCCTGGGCGTTGATCCAGCGGGCGTAGGCCTGCGCGAAGGCCGGCATGCCGGGCTTGTTGGTCGCGTTGGTGTCCGAAGGTGCCCAGGTCATGACGGTGATCGGGGCATCCCCGGAACCCCCCGTGGTACCGGGGATGACCCCGCAACCGGCGGCGAGCGAGGCACATGCGACCAGTGCCCCCGCCGAGAGGGCGGTGGCTCTGCGAGGCCGGGTGCGTGTGGGGAGGAAGGTGCTGCGATTGCGTCGCCTGCCGGTCATGGGCACACACGCTTCCGCCACATCGCCAACCCGGGGGTGACCTTCAGTTATCGAACAGTGACGTAAAGGTGAATTGCGGGGGTCGGTGGGGCGCCCGAGGGGGAGAACGTACGATCGATGACCGTGCAAGGTTCGGAGAACTCTTCCCGTCGCGGCCGTCGCTCCTCCACCATGGGCGGCATGCCACTGAACGACATGCCGTGGTGGCGCTGGCGCAGCAATGTGCGCTCCGCGCTGCACATGCTCTCCGACCCGGCGTTCCAGCAGAACGTCTGGCTGGCCGGCGTCGACGGATACGGGGACGTGACCGACGCCGTGTACCGGCTGGTCGAGGACACCTGGCTGGACAACTGGTCCGCCGAGAAGTACGTGGGCACGATATTCCGGGACTCCCAGGAGGCGGCCCTCGTCGACACCGCGGTGCTCCGGGTGCTGCGGATCATGCACCAGGTCGGGCCCGACGCCCCGGTCTCCGCGTACGTCGAGAACCAGGCCTGGCCGGAGGCGGTCCGGGCGGCCCGGGACGCGCACGTGCGGATGGCGGCTGCCGACGGGGAGGACCCGGACGCGCCGCCGCGCACACTGGAGGTGCTGCGGATCATGACGAGGTCCGCGTAGCGGACTCCGGTCCGGACCGGGGGCCACTTGTGGGACCCTGTCCTGCATGAACGCGCAGTCCACCCGAGCCGTGGCGCTCGACGACCAGTACGTCCTCACGCTCTCCTGCCCCGACAAGCGGGGCATCGTGCACGCCGTGTCGAGCTATCTCTTCATGACCGGCTGCAACATCGAGGACAGCCAGCAGTTCGGCGACCACGACACGGGTCTGTTCTTCATGCGCGTCCACTTCTCCGCCGAGGCACCGGTGACGGTGGACAAGCTGCGGGCCAGCTTCGCGGCGGTCGGTGACTCCTTCCAGATGGACTGGCAGATCAACCGGGCCGACGAGAAGATGCGCATCGTCCTCATGGTCAGCAAGTTCGGGCACTGCCTGAACGACCTGCTGTTCCGGGCGCGGATCGGTGCGCTGCCGGTGGAGATCGCGGCGGTGGTGTCCAACCACACCGAGTTCGCCGAGCTGGTCGGCTCGTACAACATTCCCTTCCACCACATTCCGGTCACGAAGGACACCAAGGCGGACGCCGAGTCCCGGCTGCTGGAGATCGTCCGTGAGGAAGGGGTCGAGCTGGTGGTGCTCGCCCGCTATATGCAGGTCCTCTCCGACGATCTGTGCAAGCAGCTCAGCGGGCGGATCATCAATATCCACCATTCCTTCCTGCCGAGCTTCAAGGGTGCGAAGCCGTATCACCAGGCGCATGCCCGGGGCGTGAAGCTGATCGGTGCGACGGCGCACTACGTCACCGCCGATCTCGACGAGGGTCCGATCATCGAGCAGGAGGTCGAGCGGGTGGGGCATGACGTCACGCCGGACCAGCTCGTCGCCGTCGGGCGGGATGTGGAGTGCCAGGCGCTGGCGCGGGCGGTGAAGTGGCATGCCGAGCGGCGCATTCTGCTCAACGGGCGCCGGACGGTCGTGTTCGCCTAGCAGCTCGGGGCTGCTGGTTGTCGGGCGGGTGCGGGTGCGTCGTCGCGGTGCACCCACGGCTTTTCAGGGGCGCGGGGAACTGCGCGACCAACCCCCACCGACCCCCACCCGCCGACGAACCGCAACCCACCCCTACATCCGGCTCAAGCTGGCCGCAGCGAACAGCACATCCCTGATCGCCTCCCGGTCACCGACCTGCCCCACCGCCGCCTCCGCCGGAGGCACATGCCCCGCTGCCAGGCGGCAGAACTCCGCGCCGTCCAGGGCCACATGGGCCACCTCGTGCGCGGCGGAGCCGACCGCCGCGGGGGAGTCGAGGGGGATCAGCCACTCGCCGCCGCCCATCCCCTCGATCTCCAGCCGCAGGCTGCGGCCCGGCTCGCCCGCCGGGACCAGGTGCCGGTGGTGGGGAGGCGAGGCCAGGCCGGCCCGGCGGCGGGTCGCGAGTACGTCCGGCAGGACGCGCGCCGCGAGGTCGATCATGCGGTGCATATGGCGTGGGGCGGGCGGCTCGTACGGGTAGTCGACGGCCTCGGCGATGTCCTCGGCGTGCACCCAGCACTCGAAGGCCCGGTCCAGCATCGCGTCCCGCAGCGGCAGCTCGAAGTCGCCGTAGGAGACGGCCGGGCGGGCCGGCCCCGAGTCGTGGGCGAAGGACACCGTGCGGACGAGGTCGTGGGTCTGCTCGCGCCAGGGGGCCCGTACGGAACGGCCCGGCGGGAAGTGCGAGGTGCGCCAGTACGCCTCGGTGCGGGCCCGGGGTGTGGGGCCCGCCGCGGCGATGTCGCCCAGCGGGTCGTCGAGGCCGAGGGCGACCGCGACCAGTCCGTCGACCGACAGCAGATGGGCGATGACCCCCGCGACCGTCGTACGACGGGTCATCGGGCCCTCTGCCTCGAACCAGCGCAGCCGCACGGGCCTGTGCCACTCGGCGTCCCCGATGTCCTGCAGCAGGGCGTCGAGCCGGGCGGCCTCCGCGTCGTACGGAGCCGCCCACCCGGGCACCGGGATGCGGGGAGGCCGCCGGTCGAGGCAGCCGTCCAGGACGCGGGTGCGCAGGCCCGGGTCCAGGTCGAGGCTCTCCGGCTGGTGCAGCAGACCGACCGCCTCACGCAGCCGCCGCGCCTCGTCGGCGCACGAGCCGCAGTCGCCCAGGTGCTCCTCGACGGCCGCCGTCTCCTCCGGCGAGCAGGCGGCCAGTGCCCAGGCACCGAGGAGCGACTTCAGGACGCGGTGCTCCAGGACCAGCGGAGCGGATCGTGGGGCGGCCTCGCCCAGGTCCGCCAGGGCGGGCAGCGGCCGCCCGCCGTCCTCCACGGAGGCGCGGGGCATCGGAATGCGGGGCGGCTGGTCGGGGCCCTGGGGGCCGTCGTCGCCGTTGTCGTGCGCGGGTCCGCCCGGGATGCCGTACCCCTCCTGCCGCTCGTCCTTGTCCTGCCCGTCCTGCCCGTCCTGCCCGTCCTGCTCGTCGTGCTGGTCGCTCTTGTCGCCGAAGCGGCTCTTGTCGTCGAAGCGGCTCTTGTCGTCGAAGCCGCCCTCGCCCGCAGGGCTGCCCTTGCCGCTGCGGTCGTCCTCGCCGTCGAATCCCTCGTGGTCGAAGCGGTCCGCGCTGCCTGCGTCGTTCACACGGCACCCCCGTAACCGGGTGGTGCGCCGGCGTCGTGGGCGGTGGACAGGAGCTGAAGGCCCAGGCGGAGCCGGCGGCGGGCCTCGTCCTCGGTGACGCCCAGGTCGGCGGCGGTCTGGCGGTAGTCGCGGCGCTGGAAGTAGGCCAGGTCCAGGGCGGCGCGCAGCGGGGCGGGCATGGACGTGACGATGTAGTCGGCGCGGGCGGCGACCGAGGCGCGGCGCACCTTGCGCTCCAGCTCCTCGGCGGAGCCGCCGGAGCCCTGGGCCAGCGCGGCGGTCTCGGTGGCGCGCAGCCGCTGCACGGCGAGGCGGTGGGTCAGCGCGGCGACCCAGGTGCGCAGGGGGCCCTGCTTGGGGTCGTACGCCTCGGGGTGTTCCCAGACATGGGCGAAGACGTCCCGCGTGATGCCGTCGGCCGCGCGCTCGTCCCCGAGGACGCGGTGGGCCAGGCCGTGCACGAGGGAGGCGAACCGGTCGTAGAGCTCGCCGAGGGCGGCCGCCTCACCGCGTGCGAGTCGCTGCTGCATCTTGCGGTCCCAGCGGGGCGGTGCGTCCTTCTTCGTCATACGGCCCCCTCGCCCCTGCCTGTCCGTCGGCCCGGCCTGCGTCCATCGTCTCCTCGAATGTAGTCGGCACCTACGACAGTGCACGTCGCTTTGTCGCAATGTGTGCAGCCTGCGTTCTGTGCCTGCCTACCCGCCCGACCCTCGATCAGACCTGATCGAACAGGATCGAAGCCGATTAAAACAAGCCTCTTCCGATCAGTTTCCGTTTCTTGCCTCGTGTTTCAGGGAACGGCCGCTGGGCAGCCGCGCTGCAAGGAAGCGTAGTGATGGCTTCCGTTTTGCGGGGACTCCGGCGAGCGAAGGGCATGGTGGTGGCGTTCTATGTGACCGGCGGCGAGCAGGGCGACTGGACCGTGCTCCGTGTGTCGGGCGAGCTGGACCTGGTGACGTCGCCGGTGCTGCGTCAGCGGGTGCACGACGTGGTGGCCGACGGCCGCCACGGACTCGTCCTCGACCTCTCCGAGGTCTTCTTCTGCGACTCCAGCGGCGTCGGCGTGCTCATCGCCGCCCGCCGTCTCATCCGCTCCTGCCAGGGCACGCTGCGCCTGATACTCCCGGCGCAGGGTGCGGTCGAGGGCTCACACGTCAACCGCGTCCTGGGCGCGCTGGGCGTACGCCGGCTGTTCGACGTGTACGCCGACGTGGCGTCGGCGGTCGCGGAAGAGGCCGATCCGCTTTCGGCCTGACCTGGGCGGAAGCTGTGCAAGCGGTCACGGCTCACCTCCGTGTGCCACACAGTTGTCCCGAAATTCCCCCGGTCTTGGCACAAGCGCCGCTTTCCCGCGCCCGGACGGTCTCCCGCGTCGTACGCTCCGACGAGACGCACCCGAGATGACGTAAGGCGGCCCGAAAGACATGGTCAGCAGCGAGTACGAGCGCAGGATCGCCGCCCGGTTCGCCACCTTCGACCAGGACGGCAACGGCTACATCGACCGCGAGGACTTCAGCTCGGCGGCCAAGGCGCTGCTCACCGAGTTCGCCGTGGCGGCCCGCTCCGACAAGGGCCAGGCACTGTACGGCGGAGCCGAGGCGTTCTGGCAGGGCATGGCCGGCATAGCGGACCGGGACGGCGACCAGCGCATCGACCGCGAGGAGTTCGTGAACGGCGCGGTCAAGCGCCTGCGTGACAACCCCGAGCGGTTCGCGGAGATCGCCCGCCCCTTCCTGCACGCGGCCCTCGACCTCGCCGACACCGACGGCGACGGGGCCGCCACCGTCGAGGACACCGCGCGCGTGCTGCGCATTCTGGGCGTGGACGAGGACCTCGCCCGGACCGCCGCCGCGGCGCTCGACACCGACGGCGACGGCAAGGTCGGCGAGGCGGAGATCGTCCCGGCGTTCGCCCGCTACTTCACCGTCCCCGAGTAGCGCTCCCGCAGCTTGTACTTGAGCACCTTCCGCAGCGTCTCGTTACGGGGAAGGGCGTCCACCACCTCCAGCTGCTCCGGCAGCTTGTGCACCGACAGCCCTTCCGCGCGCAGGTACGAGGTGACCGCGTCCAGGGTCAACTCCCCGGCGCCTTGCGGCTGTGCCCCCACCTCGATCACCGCGCACACCCGCTCCCCGCGCTCGGCGTCCGGCAGCCCGATCACCGCTACGTCCCCGACGGCGGGATGGGCGGCCAGCAGGTCCTCGATCTCCTTCGCCGAGATGTTCTCCCCCTTGCGTATGATCACGTCCTTGAGCCGCCCGGTGAGGACGAGATGCCCGCTGTCCTTGACGAACCCCAGGTCGCCGGTGCGCAGAAACCCCTCCTCGTCGAAGGCCTCCGCCGTCTGCGCCGGATCCAGGTAGCCCTGGCAGACGGCCTCCCCGCGCAGCCGCACCTCCCCGTCCACGATCCGTATCTCCATCCCCTCCGGTGGCCGTCCCTCGGTCGTCGCCAGGTTCTCCACGGTGTCGTCCGGCGCCCCCATGGTGATCATCGGCACCTCGGTCATGCCGTACCCGTGGGTGAGCTGCACCCCCATCTCCCGTACGACGGCGTGGTACACCTCCGGTGGCTTCGGCGCCCCACCGCCCGCGAGCAGCCGGAGCGAGGGAATGACCTTCCGCCCGGGCTGCTTGCGCTGCTGCGCGAGGAACATCGAGTAGAACGCCGTCGACCCGCCCGCCACCGTCACCCCGTGCTTGCGGTACCCCTCCAGCGCGTCCGGCAGCGCGAACTGCTCGAACATCACCGCCGGGAAGCCGTACAGCAGCAGCATCACCGTGTAGTCGGGTCCGGCGATATGGGCGTACGGGAAGGCCATCGAGCCCACGTCGTCCGCCGACAGCCGCAGCGCGTGCGCGAGACACGAGCCGCCCGCGATCAGCGAACGGTCCGTGTGCAGCACGCCCTTCGGGTCGGAGGTCGTCCCCGAGGTCCAGTAGATCCAGCGCACGGAGGTGCCCTCGGAGGGCGGCGGGGGCAGCACCCCCGGATCACCGTCGGGCAGCACGTCGTACGCCTCGAAGACGCCCTTCGCGCCGAGTCGCCGCGCCATCCCGGTGTGGTCGAAGCCCCGCCACTCACCGGGTACGGCGAAGAACTCGGCCTTCGACTCCCGCAGCGCGAAGCCGACCTCGCGGTCCCGGTAGAACGGGATCACCGGAGTCTGTACGGCGCCCAGGCGGGCCAGCGCGAAGGACAGCAGGGCGGTCTCGATCCGGGTGGGCAGCTGCCAGGCGACCACCGTGCCGGGACGTACGCCCATGTCGTACAGACCGGCCGCGACGCGCTCGGCACGCGCGCGCAGCTCGCCGAAACTCAGCGAGCGGTCGTCCTGGAGGAGGACGGGCCGGTCGGGGGTGAGGTCGGCGCGGCGGGCGACCAGGTCCCAGAGGGTGCGGGCTGCGCTCAGTGCGTGGGCGGTGTCGTTCACGGCGGCCCCCTCGTGGAGCGGACACGGAGCTGATAGCGAACTGACGGACAGTCAGATCGTGCGCAGAGCGTAGGGCTCGGCGCCTTGTCGGTCCAGAGGCGCGCGACTAGCCTGCTGAATGAAGCAAATCTGACGGTCCATCAGATACCTGAGTGCCCAGTGGGGGATCCATGACCGAACTGCCCCGCATCATCAGCGTCGACGACCATGTGATCGAGCCCGCACACCTCTTCGAGACCTGGCTGCCGCAGAGGTACCGCGACCGGGGCCCGCAGCCCCTGACCGCCGGGATCGGCGAGCTCGCCTACGTCGGCGGGAAGTACCGGATCACGATGGACCCGGAGGGCCAGCCGACCGACTGGTGGATCTACGAGGACCTGAAGTTCCCGTACAAGCGCAATATCGCCGCCGTCGGCTTCGACCGCGACGAGATGACCCTGGAGGGCATCACCCGGGAGGAGATGCGGCGCGGCTGCTGGGATCCCAAGGCCCGCCTCGAGGACATGGACCTCAACCACGTCGAGGCCAGCCTCTGCTTCCCCTCCTTCCCGCGCTTCTGCGGGCAGACCTTCGCCGAGGCGCACGACAAGGAGGTCGCGCTGGCCTGTGTGCGCGCCTACAACGACTGGATGGTCGAGGAGTGGTGCGGCGACAGCGGCGGCCGGCTCATCCCGCTCTGCCTGATCCCGCTGTGGGACGTCGACCTCGCGGTCGCGGAGATCCGGCGCAACGCCGCGCGCGGGGTGAAGGCGGTGACCTTCTCCGAGATCCCCACCTACCTCGGCCTGCCCTCCATCCACTCCGGCTACTGGGACCCCTTCTTCGCGGTCTGCCAGGAGACCGGGACGGTCGTCAACATGCACATCGGCAGCAGCTCCCAGATGCCTGCCGCCTCCCCCGACGCGCCCCCCGCCGTGCAGGCCTCGCTGAGCTTCAACAACGCCATGGCCTCGATGATGGACTACCTGTTCAGCGGGGTGCTGGTGAAGTTCCCGACCCTCAAACTCGCCTACTCCGAGGGCCAGATGGGCTGGATCCCGTACGCCCTGGAACGCGCCGACGACGTCTGGGAGGAACACCGCGCCTGGGGCGGGGTGCGCGACCTGATCCCGGAGCCCCCGTCGACGTACTACTACCGGCAGATGTTCTGCTGCTTCTTCCGCGACAAGCACGGGGTGGCCTCGCTGGACGTGGTGGGCCGGGACAACGCCACCTTCGAGACCGACTACCCGCACGTCGACTCGACCTTCCCGCACACCAAGGAGGTCGCCCTCGACCATGTGAAGGGCCTCGACGACGAGACGGTGTACAAGCTGATGCGCGGCAACGCGATCCGCATGCTCGACCTGGACCTCGACCGCTGATGGACCTGTCGTACACGCCCGAGGAGGAGGAGTTCCGGGCGCGGCTGCGGGAGTGGCTCGGCAAGGTGCTGCCGACGCTGCCGGCGAAGCCCTCCCCGGAGGACTGGCCCGGACGCAGGGCGTACGACCTCGGGTGGCAGCGGATGCTGTACGACGCGGGATACGCCGACGTCCACTGGGACGCCTCCCCGACCACCCGGCTGATCTTCCTGGAGGAGACCGAGAGGGCGGGCGCGCCCTATGTGGGCGCGAACTTCGTCGGACTGCTGCACGCCGGGCCGACGATCGCCGCCGAGGGGACGCCCGGGCAGCGGGCCCGCTGGCTGCCGCCGATCCTGCGCGGCGAGGAGGTCTGGTGCCAGGGCTTCAGCGAACCGGACGCCGGCTCCGACCTCGCGGCACTGCGCACGCGCGCGCGCAGGGACGGCGACGAGTACGTGGTGAGCGGGTCCAAGATCTGGACCTCGCACGCCGAAGTGGCCGACTGGTGCGAGCTGTTGGTCCGTACGGACCCGGCGGCGCCGAAGCATCGCGGGATCACCTGGCTGGCCATGCCCATGTCCTTGCCGGGCGTCACCGTACGGCCGCTGCGGACGCTTGCCGGGTCGGCCGAGTTCGCGGAGGTGTTCCTCGACGACGTGCGGGTGCCGGTGGCGAACCGGGTCGGGGAGGAGAACGACGGCTGGCGCGTGACCATGGTGACGCTGTCGTTCGAGCGCGGTACGGCGTTCGTGGGCGAGGTGGTGGCCTGCCGGCGGGTGCTGGGCGAACTCGCCGCCGAGGCACGCCGGCGCGGCCGCTGGGACGATCCGGCACTCCGGCGCCGCCTCGGGAGGCTGAATGCGGAGTTCCGGGGGCTGTGGCGGCTGATCCAGTGGAACGTGAGCGAGGCGGAGGCCTCCGGGGGTGTGCCGGGGGTGGGGGGATCGGTTTTCAAGCTGCGGTATTCGCATGCGCGGCAGGAGTTGTACGACGCCGCCGCCGACGTCCTCGGGGAGGACGCACTCGATCTCGGGCGGCCGTGGGTGCTGGACCGGTTGTCGTCGCTGGCGTACACCATCGCGGCCGGTACCTCGCAGATTCAGCAGAACATCGTGGCCGAGCGGATTCTCGGGTTGCCGAAGGGGAGGTGAGCGGTGCGGTTTCAACTGACTGTTGAGCAGCGGGCTTTGCGGGATGCCGTGCGGGGTGTGATCGGTCGGGGGCCGTCCGCGGGTCCGTGGGGGCTGGTCGCGCCCCGCGGCGGAGCCGCTGATGTATACAGCCCCGCGCCCCTTCAGGGCGCCGCCGAACCCGGCGCCCTTCAGTCGAGGGCGGATAATTCCCCGCCTTGTCTCGACCGTGCGTTTTGGCAGGCGCTCGGGGAGCTCGGGCTCTTCTCGCTGCGCTTGTCCGAGGCCGACGGTGGGGCCGGACTCGGGTTGCCCGAGGCTGTGTTGGCGTTCGAGGAAGCCGGGCGGGCGTTGGTGCCCGGACCGCTGGTCGCCACGCATCTCGCGGCCGGGGAAGTGCCCGGAGCCGCCACGGGGGAGGTTGTCGTGGCCGCCGCGGACGGCAGGATCGTGGAGTGGCTGGACGAGGCGGACGTCGTGCGGCGCGGGGCCGAGGGGGCCGTACCCATGCGGTCGGTGGACCCGCTGACCCCCCTGCACCGGGTGCCCGCGCCGGCCCCCTCCGATCCCGTCGCAGACCTCCTCACCGCCGCCGAGCAGCTCGGCACCGCCACGCGGGTGTGCGAGCTGGCCGTGCAACACGCCCGGACTCGCGAGCAGTTCGGGCAGCCGATCGGGGCCTTCCAGGCGGTGAAGCACCTGTGTGCGCAGATGCTGGTGCGCGCCGAAGTGGCACGCGCCGCGGTCTACGGGGCCGCCGTCACCGCCGACCGCACCGACATCGCCGCGGCCCGGCTGCTCGCCGACGAGGCCGCCGTGCGCGGCGCCCGGGACTGCCTCCAGGTGCACGGCGGCATGGGCTTCACCTGGGACTCCGAGGTGCATCTGCATCTGAAGCGGGCGTGGGTGCGGGCGCAGCGTGGTGGCGGCGTCACGGAGAGTGAGGAGCTGCTCGCGGCCGATCTGGTGGCCTGAACGGCCCCGGCCTGGGATGTCAGGGAAGCCGCCCCCGCCGTTGTCGCGGATTGTGGCATACCGGAATTACGGAGCGTTGATATCGGGTTGTGTCCTATGCGTGACCCGTCACGTCCTGGAGTCGGCGTCCCGCTCCGGTACCTTCTGTGGGATGCGAGAGGCCGCGAGCATGAGCCGTACCGGTGTTGCCCCCGGGGTGATGCCGGAACTGGCCTGTTCGAGTCCCCGCAGTGAGCGTCGCACAGTATGCCGCACGGGTACTCCTTCGCGCTGGAATATGCCCGAAGCGCTTGTTGGCGTGACTGTACGTCAACCATGCTGTCTCTTAAGGGATTCACGTTCCGTGACCCTTGCTCTGGGCTCTGCACTGGCCATTGTTCTGGTCATGCAGAAAATGGCTACGATCGTGGCCCTCGTTGCGGCGCGCGCGTGGCGCGAGGTCATGTGTCCGCCGGTTCGGATGGTGTGAGCGGTGCAGGTGCTTCAGGTGCAGCTGGAAGTCCGGCCCGACCCTGCTGAGGTGGGGCGAGCCCGGCGGTGGGCGCGTTCCCGCCTCGCCGGGTCCGGGATAGAGGCCGACGAGCCGCTCGCCGAGACGCTGATCCTGCTCGTCTCCGAACTGGTCACCAACGCCATTGTGCACACCGGCTGTCCGGCCGTGCTGCGGCTCTCCCTGCCCGGTGTGGCCGCCGAGTCGGCCACCGTCCGCCTCGAGGTGGCCGACACCAGCGACCGGGCCCCCGTGCCCCGGTGCGCCGACGGTGACGCGACCGGCGGCCGCGGCCTCGCCCTCGTCGACGGTCTCGCCGACCGCTGGGGCTGGAGCCCCGAGGGCGCGGGCAAGCGCATCTGGTGTGAACTCGACCGCTGCGCACAGACCCGGCAGACCGCACAGGCCTGTGTGGCCGGCGCGACGGCGTACGAGGGCCTGGCGTTCGAGGCGGTGTGACCGGCGCACGCGCACCGAAGACCCGTCAGCTGCGGTGCACGGTCGCAGAAAACGCTCTCACGCCCTGCCCGGCTGAGGCGATGCGCCGGGATGTGCTTCTGTGCGCGCCCGCGACAAATTGGGCTTAAGTAATAAATCCCCGTACGGGTGTTGACGCATCGTGTCCGTTTGATCACGCTTGTGGTCAGCGATTCGCCGTGAGGGGACGACGAGGGCTTCGGTGACGGGAGCCCTCGACGAGTGCGGATCGTGATTCGGCGTTGGCTCCGTCAGGGCCCAGGGAGTCGATGGGGGTCCCCCCGCTCGAGCGAAGTCGAGAGTCGGGGAGGGTGCGCCGAGTCGGTCGGCGGCGCGTGGTGCCGTGCTCGGGGCGGGAGCACCGCGCCGCCGGTCGACGAACCTCACAGGACGGCGACGGGCGCCACCGGGGTCCCGGTCGCGCCCACGAAGGGCTCGGGCATCGCCGAGAGCAGGAACGTGTACCTGCCCTCTTCTCCACAGGCTGTGGACAACTCTTCGAGATTCCAGTTCTGGCCCTGGAGCATCCCCATCTCCACCAGGTCGAGCGCGTGCACGGGCAGCCACAGGTCCTCGATCTCGGGCGGGAAGATCTCGAACGTGAGGGTGTCGTTCGCGACGGCGGCCACGTCGCGCGCGTGGAACCACTCCGGGGTGCGGATCGACAGACCCGGCGAGGGATAGCCGTACGCGTGTCTGTCCCCGGCGAGACAGACCTGGATCTGCCCGGTGCGTACGAGCACTATGTCGCCGGCACGCACGCGCGTACCGGCCATCTCCTCGGCGGCCTCCAGGTCTTCCGGGGTGACCGCGTGTCCGCCCTCCAGCCGTTCGACGCCACGCGCGCGTGCCACGTCCAGCAGCACCCCGCGCGAGACGACGTGCCGCGCCTTGTCGATGCCGCTGAACTCGGCGCCGCCGTGCGCGGTGACGGTGCCGGCCGGTCGGCCGTTGTAGAGCCGGCCCGAGTGCGAGACATGGGGCAGCGCGTCCCAGTGGGTGGCGGCCTGCAGCCCCATGGTCACGGCGTCGTCGCTGCACGCCACCGACCCCGGGCCGAACAGCTCCTGGTTGATCTGCACCATCGCGTGCAGCGGATTCACCCGCCCCGGGATCATCCCGGTCTGCACGCCGTCCTGCTGCAAGGGCAGCGCGAGGGGAACGCGGCGGCCCGTGCGGACGGTCGCGGCGGCCTCGCGGACGACCTCGTCGGTGATCAGGTTGAGGGTGCCGATCTCGTCGTCGGCGCCCCAACGGCCCCAGTTGTTGACGCGCCCTGCGATCTCGGTGAACTCCGCGGGCATCGACATCGGCTCTCCCCGGGGCTTGTCTCCAGGTATCTGACGGGACATAAAATCTAACGGTCCGTCAGAAACCGCGGGAAGGGGCCGGACGTGGGGAACTTCTTGGCAGGCAAGGTCGTCGCCGTGACGGGCGCCGGACGGGGCATCGGCCGTGCGGTGGCGCTGGCCGCGGCGGCCGAGGGGGCGAAGGTCGTCGTCAACGACTACGGGGTCGCCGTCGACGGGGCCTCGCCCACCAGCGAGGTCGCCGAGAGCGTCGTCAAGGAGGTCGAGGCGGCGGGTGGAGAGGCCGTCGCGGTGGCCGACGACGTGTCCACGATGGCCGGCGGTCAGCGGGTGGTCGACGTCGCTCTCTCGTCGTACGGGCGGCTCGACGGTGTGGTGTGCGTCGCCGGGATCCTGCGTGAGCGGATGCTGTTCAACATGTCCGAGGAGGAGTGGGACCCGGTGGTCGCCACTCACTTGAAGGGCACGTTCACCGTGTTTCGGGCGGCTTCCGCGGTGATGCGGCAGCAGCGGGCGGGGACCTTGATCGGGTTCACCAGCGGGAACCATCAGGGGTCGGTCTCGCAGGCCAATTACAGCGCCGCGAAGGGCGGGATCATCTCGCTGGTGCGGAGCGCTGCGCTGGGCCTGCACAAGTACGGGGTGAGTGCCAATGCGGTGGCGCCCGTGGCCCGTACGCGGATGTCGGCGAACGTTCCCATGGAGCTGACGGAGATCGGGGAGCCGGAGGATGTGGCCGCCCTGGTGGTGTATCTGCTGTCCGACCGGGCGAAGGAGCAGGGCATCACCGGGCAGGTGTACACCATCGCGGGGCCGAAGCTGGCGGTTTGGGCGCAGCCGCGGGAGCTTCGTTCTGCTTTTGCCGAGGGGGCTTGGACGCCTGAGCGGGTTGCGGAGGTTTTGCCGGGGGCGGTGGGGGTGGATCCGATGCCGATGCTTGAGCGGTTGGCGGCGATGGAGAAGGCCGCTGCCAGGGGTGATCGGCCGAACGCCTAATCGCCTCGGGGCGTGCGGTTTGTTTGGCGAGTGCGGGCTCGTTGTGGCTGGTCGCGCAGTTCCCCGCGCCCCTTAAAGGCCGTTGCTGTGACCGGCGTTGAGAGGAGACCCGGTGGACTTTGGATTCGGTGCTGAGGACGAGGAGTTCCGGGCAGGAGCGCGAGCGTGGCTCTGCGAGCACGTCGAGGTCGGGCAGGATCGTCGCATCTGGGAACGCACCCTCGGCAAGGCGGGCTGGATCGGGCTCGGGTGGTCGGAAGGCGGGTACGGCAATCGGACTGCCACGCTCACCCAACAAGTTGTCTGGGCCGAGGAGTACGCGCGGTCGGGGGCGCCGCCGCGGTCGGGGCACATCGGGGAGAAGCTGCTGGCGCCCACCCTGCTCGCGCACGGAACGGCGGATCAGAAGAGCCGGTTTCTTCCGGCGATCGCCGCCGGTGACGAGCTGTGGTGTCAGGGGTACAGCGAACCCGGTGCCGGGTCCGATCTGGCCGGGGTTCGGACGGCGGCCGTACGTGAGGGGGCGGGCTATCGGATCACCGGGCAGAAGATCTGGACCTCGCTGGCGCACGAGGCCGACTGGTGCTTTGTGCTGGCCCGGACCGAACCCGGGTCCCGTCGGCACCATGGGCTGACGTTTCTCCTCGTCCCCATGGACCAGCCGGGGCGGATCGAGGTGCGGCCCATTCGGCAGCTGACCGGGACCAGCGACTTCAACGAGGTCTTCTTCGACGGGGCACGCGCGCGCGTGGAGCACGTCGTCGGGGACGAAGGGGGCGGGTGGAAGGTCGCGATGAGTCTGCTCGGGTTCGAGCGGGGGGTTTCCACGCTGGCCCAGCAGATCGGGTTCGCCGAGGAGTTGGGGCGGGTGGTGCGGGCCGCCGTGGAGACGGGGGCGGCCGCCGATCCCGTCGTACGGGAACGGTTGGTGCGGCAGTGGGCCGAGCTGCGGACCATGCGGTGGAACGCCCTGCGGACGCTGGGGGGTTCCCAAGACGCCGGGGCGTCCAGCGTGGCCAAGCTGTTGTGGGGCGGCTGGCATCAGCGGCTCGGGGAGCTGGCGATGCTGGTGCGCGGGGCCGTGGCGGGGGTCGGGCCGGTGGACTGGTCGCCGACGGCGCCGTACGAGCTCGACTCGTTGCAGCAGCTGTTCCTGTTCTCCCGGGCCGACACGATCTACGGCGGTTCGGACCAGGTCCAGCGCACGATCATCGCCGAGCGGGTGCTCGGCCTGCCCAGGGAGCCCAAGGGGGTCTTCTGATGCGCGGTGTGGTGTTCGACGGCAAGCGGCTCGAGGTCGTGGACGACCTGGAGGTGCGGGACCCGGGGCCGGGGGAGGTGCAGGTCGCCATCTCGGCAGCCGGGTTGTGCCACAGCGATCTGTCCGTGGTGGACGGGACCATACCGTTCCCCGTTCCCGTGGTGCTCGGGCATGAAGGGGCGGGGGTGGTGGAGGCCGTCGGCGCCGGGGTCACGCATGTGCGGGTGGGTGATCATGTCGCACTGTCCACGCTGGCCAACTGCGGTACGTGCGCGGAGTGCGACCGGGGGCGGCCGACGATGTGCCGGCAGGCGATCGGGCGTCCCGGGCAGCCGTTCGTGCAGGGCGGCCGGCCGGTGTACCAGTTCGCCTCCAACTCGGCGTTCGCGGAGCGGACCGTGGTGAAGGCGGTGCAGGCGGTCCGGATTCCCGAGGACATTCCCCTGCCGGCCGCCGCGCTGATCGGGTGCGGGGTGCTGACCGGGGTGGGCGCCGTGCTCAACCGGGCGAGAGTGGACCGCGGGGACAGCGTCCTGGTCATCGGCACCGGCGGCATCGGGCTCAACGTCATCCAGGGCGCGCGGATCGCGGGTGCCCCGCGAATCGTCGCCGTCGACGCGAACCCGGCGAAGGAGGCGGTGGCCCGGCAGTTCGGGGCGACGCACTTCCTGACGTCGACGGACGGCGTGAAGGAGATCCTGCCCACGGGCGCCGACCACGCCTTCGAGTGCGTCGGGCGGGTGGAACTGATCCGGCAGGCCATCGACCTGCTCGACCGGCATGGCCAGGCGGTGCTGCTGGGCGTGCCCGCGGCGACCGCGGAGGCCTCCTTCCGCGTCTCCTCCATGTACCTCGACAAGTCCATCCTGGGCTGCCGGTACGGCTCTTCGCGGCCCCAGCGGGACATCGCGCTCTACGCCGACCTGTACCGCGAAGGACGGCTGCTGCTGGACGAGCTGGTGACCGAGACCTACCCGATCGAGGACTTCGAGAAGGCGAAGGCGGATGCGGAGGCGGGGCGGGTGGCCAGGGGAGTGCTCACCTTCTAGCTGCTCACCTTCTGCCTCTGGGGGCTCACCTCCGGGTTCTGGCTGCTCACCTTCTCGCCGGTCAGCGCCCCGGCACGGAAAGTACGGCGATACGCGGTGGGCGTGACGCCGAGGACCGTCTGCAGGTGCTGTCGCATCGACTGTGCCGTACCGAAGCCCGCCTCCTGGGCCACCTGGTCGACGGACAGGTCCGTCGACTCCAGCAGGTATCGGGCGCGCTCCACGCGCTGCTGGGTGAGCCACTGGCCGGGGCTGACGCCGACCTCCTCGCGGAAGCGGCGGGTGAAGGTGCGTACCGACATGGACTCCTGCGCGGCCATGTCGCGGAGCTGGATCGGCTCGTGCAGCCGGCCCAGGGCCCAGGCGCGGGCGCCCCTCGTGGTCGCCAACTGGGGCTCGGGGAGCGGGCGTTGGATGTACTGCGCCTGGCCGCCGTCGCGGTGCGGGGGGACGACGGTGCGGCGGGCGATCTCGTTGGCGACGGCGGTGCCGTGGTCGCGGCGCACCATGTGCAGGCACAGGTCGATGCCGGCCGCGACGCCGGCCGAGGTCAGGATGTCGCCGTCGTCGATGAACAGCACGTTCGGATCCACCTCGATCTTCGGGAAGAGGCGTTGCAGCTGGTCGGTCTCCGCCCAGTGCGTGGTGGCGGGGCGGCCGTCGAGGTAGCCGGCCGCGGCGAGCACGAACACACCGGTGCAGATGGAGGCGAGCCGGGTGCCGGGGCGGATGTGGGCGAGGGCCGCGGCCAGCTCCTCGGTGAGGACGCCCTCCTCGAAGACCGGGCCGAGCTCGTACGACGCCGGGACGATGACCGTGTCGGCGGTGGCCAGGGCCTCCGGGCCGTTCTCGATCTGGATGGCGAAGTCCGCGTCGGTCTCGACCGGGCCCGGTGGCCGGATCGAGCAGGTCACGACCTCGTACAGATGCCGTCCCCGGGCGTCCTTGGGACGCCCGAAGATGCGGTGCGGGATGCCCAGCTCGAAGGGGAGCAGGCCGTCCAGGGCGAGGACGACCACGCGGTGCGGGCGGAACTCCGGGTCAGCCGGCTCACTGCTCATGGCCCGATCCTAGCGAATGCTGTCCTTCGGGCCAGTGGCTGCGCCCGGTTCCGGCCTGGATGCTCTATGTCGTGACCCAGACAACCGAACCAGCAGCAGTCGAAACGGCCCCCGAGCCCGGGCGATCCCCCCGCATCCGTGTCCACCGGGCGTGGTTCGTCGCCGCCGTCACCTTCGTGACGATCATCGGCGCGGCCGCCTTCCGCTCACTTCCCGGCCTGCTCATCGACCCGCTGCACCAGGATTTCGGCTGGTCGCGCGGCACGATCGGGGCCGCGGTCTCCGTCAACCTCGCGCTGTACGGCCTCACCGCCCCGTTCGCGGCGGCGCTGATGGACCGCTTCGGCATCCGCAAGGTCGTGGCCGTCGCATTGACCGTGATCGCACTCGGCTCGGGCCTGACGGTGTGGATGACGGCCGCCTGGCAGCTGCTGCTGTGCTGGGGTCTGCTGGTCGGTCTGGGGTCCGGCTCGATGGCGCTGGCCTTCGCCGCGACCGTGACCAACCGCTGGTTCACCGAGCGCCGCGGCCTGGTCACCGGCATCCTCACCGCG
The DNA here is from genome assembly GCF_040298885.1 of Streptomyces sp. NPDC001137. Classification (NCBI taxonomy): domain Bacteria; kingdom Bacillati; phylum Actinomycetota; class Actinomycetes; order Kitasatosporales; family Streptomycetaceae; genus Streptomyces; species Streptomyces sp. NPDC001137. Next base: position 86,889 of record NZ_JBEPBA010000020.1, on the reverse strand, counting down.
GCCTCGGCCTCCGGCCAGCTGATCTTCCTGCCGCTGCTGTCCTGGATCGTCGAGAAGCACGACTGGCGCCCGGCGGCAGTCACGGTGGCCCTCGCCGCCCTCGCGGTCGTCCCCTTCGTCTGGCTGCTGCTGCGCGACCACCCGGCGGACGTGGGCCTGAAGCCGTACGGCGCCACGGAGTTCGTGCCGAAGCCAGAGCCCGCGGTCGGGGCCGCCCGCCGAGCCGTGAGAGTGCTGTTCTCGGCGTCCCGCACCGGCACCTTCTGGCTGCTGGCCGGCACCTTCGCGATCTGCGGCGCCTCCACCAACGGGCTCATCCAGACCCACTTCGTGCCCGCCGCCCACGACCACGGCATGCCCGTCACGGCGGCGGCCTCGCTGCTCGCGGTCATCGGCGTGTTCGACGTGGTCGGCACGATCGCCTCCGGCTGGTTCACCGACCGCTTCGAACCGCGCCGACTGCTGGCGGTCTACTACGCCCTGCGCGGCATCAGCCTGCTCTTCCTGCCGATGCTCCTGGCCCCGTCGGTCCACCCCCCGATGCTGTTCTTCATCGTCTTCTACGGCCTCGACTGGGTCGCCACCGTCCCGCCGACCGTCGCCCTGTGCCGGGAGCAGTACGGCGACGACAGTGCCATCGTCTTCGGCTGGGTCCTCGCCTCCCACCAGGTCGGCGCCGCACTCGTGGCCTTCCTCGGGGGCGTCGCGCGGGACGTCTTCGGCTCGTACGACATGGTCTGGTACGCGTCCGGGGCACTGTGCGCGATGGCGGCCCTGATGGCGTTGGTCATCCGGCGCAGGCCGGCGGTTCCGGTGCCGGCGGCAGCCTGAGCGCCGTGCCTCGGCTCGCGCGGTCGAGGGGTTCGAAGCCGGTGGTCGACCCCTCACCCCTCCAGTCGCCCGAACCGCCCCCGATGGAAGATCAGAGGTTCGTCGGAGGCGGCTCCGGTGCCGAGGGCCTCGACGCGGCCCACGACGATCAGGTGGTCGCCCCCGGTATGCACGGCGTGGATCGTGCAGTCGATCCAGGCGGCTGCGCCCGTAAGCCGCGGTGAGCCCGAGACCGGTGCCGCGTCGTATGCGACCCCCGTGAACTTGTCCGCGCCGCTCACCGCGAAGGCGCGGCACAGATCGCCCTGGTGGGCGCCCAGCACGTTGACGCAGAAGACGCCCGTGCGGGCGATGCGCGGCCAGGTCGTCGACGTACGGCCGACCATGAAGGCGACCAGCGGCGGGTCGAGGGAGAGGGACGAGAAGGACTGGCAGGCGAAGCCGGCGGGAGTGGACTCGCCGTCGGTGGCGGGGGCGGTGACGACGGTGACGCCCGTCGCGAAGGTGCCGAGGACGCGGCGGAACTCGGTCGGGTCGACCGGCGCCCGTTCGTCCGCGCCGACGCAGCGCAGCTCCGGGCGCGGCAGCGCTTCTACGGGGGCCGGGGTCCCGGCCGACCTGAGGTAGCGGACGGCGGCCGCGGCCGCCCCTGCGTGTCCCATCACCCCTCCATTGAAGCTGACGGTTCGTCAGATGGGAAGGTCAGCGGCCCTTGAACTCGGGGCTTCTGCGCTCCACGAAGCTCCGTACGCCTTCCTGCGCGTCCCCGGTCGTCATGTTGATCTCCTGTGCGGCCGCCTCGGCGGCGAAGGCCGTCGCCCGGTCGGCGTCCAGGGAGGCGTTGACCAGCTGTTTGGTCAGGGCGAGGGCGCGGGTCGGACCCGCGGCCAGGCGGGCCGCCCATTCACGGGCCGTCTTGTCCAGCTCGGCGTCCGGGACGACCCGGTTGACCAGACCCAGGCGTTCGGCCTCGGTCGCGGACAGTGCGTCGCCGAAGAACATCAGCTCCTTGGCGCGCTGCGGGCCGATCAGACGGGGCAGGAGATACGCCCCGCCGCCGTCCGGGACCAGTCCCCGCCGTACGAACACCTCGATGAACCTGGCAGACTCCGCGGCCAGTAGGAGGTCGCAGGCGAGCGCGAGATGGGCGCCGAGGCCGGCCGCCGTGCCGTTCACCGCCGCGATCACCGGCTTCTCGCAGTCCAGGACGGCGGCGATCAGACGCTGGGCGCCCAGCCGCAGGACGCGGGCCACGTCCCCGGGGATCCGCTCCCCGCCGGCGCCGGCTCCGCGGAGGTCCGCCCCGGCGCAGAAGCCCCGGCCCGTGCCTGTGAGGACCACCGCCCGTACGTCCGGATCCGCCGAGGCCTCGGCCAGCAGGTCGATGATCCGGTCGCGTTGACCGGGGGTGAGGGCGTTGAGGGCCTCCGGCCGGTTGAGGGTGAGGTGGCGGACCTGGCCGTCCGTCGTCTGCAGGATCTCGGTCACCGGCACACCGCCAGCGCGTCCAGCGCCACGGCTCCCTGCCCCGCGGGCAGCACCATCAGCGGGTTGATGTCGAGCTCCGCGAGCTCGTGCCCGAGTTCCAGCGCCATGCGCTGCACCCGCAGGACGACTTCGACGAGCGCGTCGAGGTCGGCCGGGGGACGCCCACGGACCCCGTCGAGCAGAGCCCTCCCGCGCAGGTCGCAGAGCATGTCCCGGGCCTGCTCCTCACCGAAGGGTGGCACGCGTACGGCGACGTCGTGCAGCACCTCGACCAGCACCCCGCCGAGCCCGACGGTCACGGTCGGGCCGAACAGCTCGTCGTGCGTGACGCCGACGACCATCTCCACGCCCCGCTCGACCATCTGGCACACCAGGACGCCGTCCAGGGACACGCCCTCGTAGCGCGCGATGTCGGTCAACTCCCGGTAGGCGTCCCGGACCTGGCTGGCGGAGGTCAGCCCGACCTTGACCAGCCCCAGTTCGGTCTTGTGGGCGATCTGCGCGCCGGACGCCTTCATCACCACCGGGTAGCCCACCAGGCCCGCCGCGCGTACGGCCGCTGCCGCGCTGGTCACCAGCTGCTCGCGCGGTACGCGGATCCCGTACGCCCGCAGCAGCTGCTTCGCCGCGTGCTCGCTGAGCTGCTTGCCCGGGCGCATCAGCGCCTGCGCCTTGCGGAAGGAGGGCGAGGTGGCGCGGGGGGCCTCGTCGAAGGGGGAGCGGTAGCCGGTGGTGAAGCGGTGGTGGTCGAGGTAGGCGCGGACCGCGGTGATGCAGTTCGCGACGGTGCGGAAGGTGGCCACCCGCGAGGAGCCCAACAGGACGTCGCGGTAGGCCGGTTCGGTGCCGACCGGGGACCCCCAGACCACGCAGACCAGCTTGTCCGTCCGCTCGGCCGCGTCCACCAGATCCTGGACCAGCCTGTCGCTGAGGGGAGGGAAGGGGCCGGTGATCGGGCAGATCAGGACGCCGACGGAGGGGTCCTCCAGGATCGCGTCGATGATCTTCCGGCCACGCCAGTCGCCGACCGGATGCCCGCCGTTGTCGACCGGGTTGGCCACGCTCAGATAGTCCGGTATCCACTGGTGCAGCTCGGCCTGCTTGGCCTGGGAGAGAACCGGCAGCCGCAGCCCCGCCTCGGTCGCCAGGTCGGCGAAGTGCGCGCCCGTGCCGCCCGAGATCGAATACACGACGACTCCCTCCGCGCGCGGCGGCCGGGCGCGCGCCAACAGGGCCGCGGTGTCCTGGAGTTCGTCGAGCCCGTCCACCCGGATCACGCCGAACTGCCGCATCGCCGCGTCCACCACCGTGTCCGCGCCGGTCAGCTTGCCGGTGTGGGAGGCGGCCGTGCGGGCGCCCGTCTCGGTGCGGCCCACCTTGACGGCGACGACCGGCACCCCGCGCCGGGCCGCCCGGTCGGCGGCGAGCAGGAAGGCCCGGCCGTCCTTCAGCCCCTCGACGTAGCAGGCGATGGCACCGACCTCGGGCTGCTCGGCGAAGTAGGAGATGAAGTCGGCGGTCTCGAGGTCGGCCTCGTTGCCGGTGGGCGCCCAGTGGGAGAGCCGGATGCCCAGGTCCTGGAGGGAGAAGACGGGCCGGCCCTGGTGGCCGGACTGGGTGATGAGCGCGATGGCCGGTCCGTCGAGGTCGTCCCGGAACCGCTCGAAGGCGTTGAGGTTGGTGTTGGGGCCGAGCAGCCGCATCCCGGAGCGCCGTACGGCCCCCGCCAGACGCTCCTGCGCGGCCGCGCCCTCCGCGCCGGTCTCCGCGAACCCGGAGGCGAAGACGACCGCGAACTTCACCTTGGCCTCGGCCAGCTCCTCGAGCACCGGAAGGGGATCGGCGATCAGCAGTACGGCGAGATCGACCTGCTCGGGCAGGTCGGCGACGGAAGGGGAGCAGGGTATGCCGAAGACGGACGGGCGGCTCGGGTGGACGGGGTGCAGCCGTGCCCCGACCCGTCCGGCCCAGGCCACCAGCTGCTGGGTGATACCGGTGTTGGGACGCCCCTCGGTGTCCGAGGCGCCGATCACGGCGACGGTCTCGGGCCGGAAGAACCGGTCCAGATCGGGTACGTCGGCGTACAGGGGCAGGCCGCTGACGTCGAGGTCGTCGACTTCCGCGGGCCTGCCGTGGACGGCGGGCCCGGGTTGCTCGCCACAGGCGATGACCCGGGCCCGGCGGGAGTCGGTGGTGAGGGTGCCGTGGGTTGATCCAAGCATCGGTCCGCCCGCTCCTCTGAGACAGCTCATGAGAGCGCCAATAACTGACGCTCTGTCAGATTACTGAACTGACGCCATGTCAGGAACGGGCGTGCACGCAAAGTTGAACGGGCACTCAAGGCCGAAGGGGAAGCCGGTCCTTCCCGGCGGGGCTCCTCACAGCTCCGCGAGGACCTCCTTGGCCACCCGTTCCCCCGACCGCACGGCCCCGTCCATGTACCCGTTCCAGTAGGTGGAGGTCTCGGTGCCCGCCCAGTGGATGCCGCCGACCGGCTTGCGCAGGGCGGCCCCGTACGCGGTCAGGACGCCGGGCGGGGCGTAGGCGACCGGTCCGCCGCGGGAGAAGCCCTCGTTGTCCCAGCGCTGAAGTACGAAAGAGGTGGGGGACTTGGCCTTGTCGCCGAAGTAGTTGACGTAGTCCTTGAGCACGGCGGCCTTGACCTCGGCGACGCTCGACCCGTCGTACGCCCGCATCTCGTCGGCCTCGATGAAGCCCATCAGAGCGCCGTAGGACGCGTCGGGCGGTGAGTTGTCGAAGGTCGAGCGGACCACGCCGGAGTCGCTGACGACCTGGCCGTTGAGGCCGTCGGCCCGCCAGAAGGGGGTGTCGTAGACGGCGATCGCCTTGCCGATCGAGCCCATCGGCAGCCGCTGGCTTAGCTGGTCGCGCGAGGCAGGGAGCAGGGGGTCGAAGGTGATGCGCGCGGCCAGCGGCGGCGGTACGGCGACGACGACCTTCTTCGCCGTCACCGTCACCCCGTCCGCGGTCACCACGTACTTGCCGCCCGACTGCACGACCGAGCGCACCGGCGCGCTCAGCACCACCCGGTCGCCGAGCGTGGCGGCCAGCTTGATCGGCACCTGCTGGGAGCCGCCGACGAAGCGGGACTCCTGGGCGCCGTTCGCGGTGTCGGTGAGGCGTTCCAGGGTGCCGGCACTGGACTCGTTGCCGGCGGCGGCGATGTAGAAGAGCACGAAGAGGAGGGAGAGTTCCCGGGGCTGGGCCGAGAAGATCGAGGTGCAGGCCACGTCCAGCAGGAACTTGGCGGACGGGATGACCGCGTTGGCGTTCAGCCAGCTCTCGAAGGTCTGCTTGTCCCACTCGGCGGCCTTCGCGGCCGTCCAGGGCGCGTCGACCGGGACCTTCTTGGCCATGTCGTCCAGTGAGGCCTGCACGATCGCGGCGTTGGCGAGCCCGGCCGCGTCGACGGGCGGGACGGACCCGAGGATGCCGTCGGTGGCGTACGGGGTCCGGGTGCCGTCCTTGTAGAGAAGGTTCTTGCCGGTGTTGTAGGTGGTGAAGGTCGCCACGCCCAGGGAGTCGGCGAGGGCCTTGATGCGGTCCTGGGTGGGGCCGATGAACTCGCCGCCGCCCTCGGTGGAACCGCCGTTCGCCAGCGACAGGTTGACGACCCGGCCGCCCACGCGGTCGCGGGCCTCCAGGACGGCGACCGTCTTGCCGCCGGCCACCAGGTCGCGGGCCGCGGTGAGGCCGGCGAGACCGCCGCCGACGACGGCGACGTCCACGTCCCGCGTGGTCGCGGCGGACGCCGTACCGGCGGCGGTGGTGGTGAGGGTGACGGCTCCGGCAGCGGCGGCGGCGCCGCCGAGCAGGGAGCGTCGGGAGAGAGCTTGCGGGTGGTGCTGTCTTTCGCGTGCCACGTGCGTCCTCCGTATGGAGAGAGTGTGGGGAGAGTGTGGAGCCAGAAAGTGAGCAGCGTTCACATTCTGGCCCCGCACGGCGGCACGCTTCAACGCTCCCGTCACATCTGACTCAGACGTAACAAGAGTTCCTGGGAAGGGAGTTGAGGCCTTTGGAAGGGGTTGCGGGCTTCTACGTCATCCGGGCAGACGGGACAGCGCGTCCCCGCCGTTCTTCACGATGGTCCTCGCGATCTTCTCGGAGTCCATCGCCACCTCGCGGAGCGTGCCGCTGATGGGGGTGGTGAAGCCGGTGAAGTACAGGCCGGGGGCGTGCTGCGGGGCGCGGGCGCCGTGCGCCACGGGTCTGCCCCGCGCGTCGAGCACGTCGAGATGGCCGACCAGGCCTTCCAGGGCGCGGACGTATCCGGTGGCGGCGACGACGGCCTCCGGGGAGAGGCGGGTGCCGTCGGCGAGGGCGACCTTGCCGTCCTCGAAGCCGTCGACGGCGGCGACGACCTCGACCCGCCCCTTGCGGACGGCGTCGATGAGACCGACGTCCTGCACCGGGATGGCGCCCTCCTTGACCCGGCTGTACAGCCCGGTGTCGGGGCGGGGCAGCCCCTGCGCGGAGAGGTCGGGGACGCTCAGCTTCGCCATCGGCCGCGCGAGCCGGTCGACGAGCCCGGTCGGCAGCCGCCGTACCAGCACGCCCGTGTACTGGGCGGCCCATCCGGCGGTCGAGCGCCGCACGATGTGCGGGGCCGTCCGCACCGACAGCCGCACCCGTGAGGCGCCGCCCTCCACCAGGTCCACGGCGATCTCGGCGCCGGTGTTGCCGACGCCGACGACGAGGACGTCACGGCCGGCGTACGGCGCGGGGCTGCGGTACTCACCGGCGTGCAGGAACTCGCCGGTGTAGGTGTCCAGGCCGGCCCAGTCGGGGACGTACGGCGTGTGGTTGTAGCCGGTGGCGACGACGACCGCGGCGCCGGTCAGTTCGCGGCCGCCGGTGGCGTGCAGCAGCCAGCCCTCGCCGTCGGCTGCGCGTTCGACGCGGGAGACCTCGACGCCGGTGACGATCTCCAGTGCGTGCACCTCGGCGTACTTCTCCAGGTACCGCACCACGTCGTCCCGGGCCACCCACCGCCCGAACCGCCGCGGTATCGGCAGCCCCGGGAGGGCCGAGAGGCGGCGGGTGGTGTGCAGGTGGAGCCGGTCGTAGTGCCGCCTCCAGGCCGCACCCACCTGACCGGACTTCTCCAGGACCACGGCGCGTATCCCCCGGGCCCGCAGCGCGTACGCGACGGAGAGCCCGGCCGGGCCGCCGCCGATGACGTAGACGGGGCGCCGGCGGTCCGGTGCGCTTGCGGACGGAGAGGAGTCGGCCATGAGCGCGAGCGTAATCACGTGCCGGGTTGATGGGTCTCGGTCAAGCCCGGAATTGGTTGCGGATTGATCACGCCTGCAGGAGGGGTGGGTGGGACTGGTGACGTAGGCCACTCGGTTGTGATCATTCGGCGAGTACGGCCTCCCGTTCGCCGGCGGTTCACGACGCTTCCCGGATCGCGCCATCTGACGTACCGTCAGATTCATGGATGCGATCTGGCTCACGGGCGCGGAATGGCTGGCCGTGCTGCGCATAGGACTCGGGCTGTGGTGGCTGGAGAGCTGGCGGCACAAGGACCGCAAGGCCTGGTTCGAGCGCGGGACCGGGATCGCGTGGGCGGCGGGCATCGCGGCGAAGCACCGCTGGAACGCGGTCCGGTCCGGCTTCGAGGTCATGGTGGCGCCGCGCCCGCGGACGATGGCGTACGTCGTGGTGTACGCGGAGCTGGCGATCGGACTGGGACTGGTCGCCGGGTTCCTGAGCCCCGTCGCGCTGCTCGGGGCACTGCTGCTGAACGTCCTCTACTTCACCCTCATGATCCACGACGTGGCCGAGCAGGGGCAGAACTCGATGATGGCCCTGATGTCGGTGGTCGCGCTGTTCGGGATGTCGTGGCAGACGTGGTCGCTGGACAGCGCGCTGGGGCTGTTCTGATGGCCGGACGTGGTGCGGGTCGTCCCGGCGCGACCGGTTCCGGCGGGGGCGGTCCACGGTTCGACGTGCCGGAGGCCGACGCCTTCACGCGGACCTACTGGGACGCGGCCGCCGAGGGCAGGCTGCTGATCCGCCGCTGCGGGGAGTGCGGACGCGCCCACCACTACCCGCGCGAGTTCTGTCCCCACTGCTGGAGCGAGGACGTGCAGTGGGAGCGGGCGAGCGGCCGGGCGGTGCTCTACACCTGGTCCGTCGTCCACCGGAACGACCTGCCGCCCTTCGGGGAGCGGACGCCCTACGTGGCCGCGGTCGTCGACCTGGCGGAGGGGCCGCGGATGATGACGGAGCTGGTGGAGTGCGGGGCCGGTGAACTCCGGGCGGGGGCCGAGCTGGAGGTGGCGTTCAGGGAAGGCACCCCGGTATTCCGGCGGCGTGAGTGAGGCGTACGGGTTTGAATGGGCTGATGACCTCTGTGGACGCACAGCACATAGACCCGCATTCGTCCTCCCGTTCTTCGCCCTCCCCTTCCTCCTCCGCCTCCTTTCCCGATCTGTACGGTCATGGCATCCGCCTGCGCCTGTGGGACGCGGACTCGGACACCGATGTCGAGGCCTGGCTGCGCGGGCTCACGGACCCGGAGTTCCGGCGCTGGAACACACCGCTCAAGCAGGTCGACGACCTCGCCGGGGCGCGCGAGTCGCTGCGGGGCAAGGTGCTGGCCTCGACGGACGGTTCGGGGGCGTCGTACTGCGTGACCGACGCGGCGAGCGGTGCGGTGCTGGGGCACATCGGGGTCAACGCGATCGACCTCGTCCTGAGCGTTGCCCGGGTCGGGTACTGGGTGCTGCCCGAGGCCCGGGGAAAAGGCGTCGCCACCCGCGCTCTGGCCTTGGCCTCCCACTGGGCGCTGACCGACCTGGGGATACACCGGCTGGAGCTCGGCCATGCCCTCGGCCATGAGGCCTCGTGCCATATCGCCGAGCGGTGCGGGTTCCGCTACGAGGGGACGTTGCGCGGCGCGATGTGGGAGGCGGAGAGGCGGGACGCGTTCCGGGACGTGCATCTGCACGGGCGGATCGCCACGGACCCGGAGCCACAGCTGCCGTAATTCGAAGGCGTCGGGCGGCGGTGCGCGGGATCATGGGGCATGCGTCCCGATGACTGGCACCTCACCGACGACCTGGACACCTTCCTGACGCGCGCCGGGGGTTTCCTCCGCTCGCGCCCGGCCCTGCACACCGTCCCGCTGACGGTGACCGAGGGACTGCGGACGCGCGGCTTGCAGTACTACGGCGCCGAGCGACCCTACTTCGGCGTACTGGAGTCGGAGGGCGAGGTCCGCGCTGCCTACTTCCGCACCCCGCCCTATCCGCTGAACGTCACGCCCCTCACCGCCGAAGAGGCCGACTCCCTCGCCGCCCACCTGGCCGGTCTGGGCCGCACGGTCCCCGGAGTCCTGGGTGAGCGCTCCACAGTCGAAGCCCTGGCGAAGTCCTGGGAGGGCCGCACCGGGGCGACGGCGACGCTGCGGCAGCGGCAACGGCTGTACCGGCTGGACACGCTGACCGTCCCGCAGCCGATACCGGAGGGGCGGCCGAGGATCGCCGGCGCGGCGGACCGGGAGCAACTGGTGCGGTGGTACGGCGAGTTCATGGACGCCATCGGTGAGAGCGGCGCGGAGCGGGCGGAGGGCTGGGCCGACTTGCGCATCTCCGACGGCGGGGCGACGTTCTGGGAGGGTGCTGACGGGACCCCCGTGGCCATGGCGGCGGTGACACCGATGGTTGCCGGTCAGATCCGGGTCGCCCACGTCTACACCCCGGCCCACCTGCGCGGCCGCGGATACGCCGGGGCGGTCACGGCGGAGGTCAGCCGGGCGGCCCTCGCGGCGGGCGCGGACGAGGTGCTGCTGTTCACGGACCTCGCCAACCCGACCAGCAACGCGCTGTACCAGCGGATCGGGTACCGGCCGGTGGCGGACTTCGCGGCGTACGACTTCACGGCCTGAGCCGCGACCGAGCCAGGATCCATGGGAGCGCAAGCGTGGCTGAGCGGCACCAAGGGGGTGTCCTGGGCACCTGCACCTACATCGATCTCGATGTGCTCAGCCCGCAGAGTCTCCCCCTCATGCCGGAACTGACCGCCGTGACGTTCGCGGAGTTGCAGCAGGGGGTGGCCATGGCCAAGGATCCCGCGGTGCGGGCGGCGCGAATGGAAAAACTGGGAGCCGCGGTCGCCGACTTCGAGCCGCTGCCCTTCGACGGGGATGCCGCTGCCAGGTACGGCACCTTGGTGGCGCTGACCATCGCGGCGAACAGGGACCCTCGCCGCATGGACCTGATGATCGCTGCGATCGCCTCGGCGAGAGGCTTGCCGCTCTTCACCCGGAATGCCGGGGACTTCAAGGGGCTTGAGAGCGCGGTCCTCATTGTCCCCGTCTGACCCGGACGCCTTGCTCCGGCTTTACGGCCACAGCAGTTCCTTGGCCCAAGCCCCGTTCTTCCGGCGGTAGTTCAGCCGTACATGCTGCCGACGCTCGTCCCCCTGGAAGAACTCCACCTCGTCAGGCCGAAGCCGGTACAGGGTCCAGGTGGGCACCGGAGCGTCGGGCTCCTGCTGGGCCCGTTCCCAGGCGGCCTCGGAAGCGCGCGCCAACTCCTCCACGGAACCCAGGACTTCACTCTGACGTCCGGTGAGGGCGGCGGCGAGGGCGCCGGTCGAGCGGGCGTGCAGGTCGCCCTGGGAGTCCTGGGCCGGGGCGGCGGTGACCGGCCCTCGTACCCGCACCTGGCGGCCCAGCGCCGGCCAGTAGAAACCGAGGGCCGCATACGGCCGTGCCGCCAGCTGGCCGCCCTTGCGACTCGTCGAGTGCGTCGCGAAGGCCCAGCCGTCCGCGTCGGCGCCGTGCAGCATCACGATCCGTACGTCCGGGTTTCCGTCCGCGTCCGCCGTGGCCAGCGACATGGTGTGCGGCTCCTTCTGCCCGGCCGCCACCGCCTCCGCGAACCACGCCGTGAAGAGGGGCAGCGGTTCGGCGGGGGCGTTCGCCGGGTCGAAGGGGCGCAGCTCCGTGACCTCCGGGTCCCAGACCCGCAGCGACCTCAGCAGTTCATGAAGATCCGTTCCCATGGGTCGAGTATCACCTGCCGGATCCGCGCACACGTCTAGCCGAACTGCCGGATGAAGGCCTGCCAGCTGTCGCGGGAGACGGTGAGGAGGGGGCCAAGCTCGACAACGGTTCGTGGGGAGGTCCCGCCGGGGCGAGTTGGCGGGGTACTTCCACGCGCTAGCGGGACCCCTCGCTGGTGCCGTGTCCGGTGTCGGCGAGCCAGCAGGCACCGCCCTGGGGGCGCCAGTCGAACCGGTCGAGCATGGCGACCACCCGACGCACCAGAGCCTCGGGACTGCCGCTCCACGCCTCGAAACCGTTGACGCCAAGGTCTCCCACGGCCATCAGCCGGCCGCACAGCAACTCGGTGAGCGCTTCCGCGGCCACGGCCCGGAAATCGCGGCCGGACTGTTCGGCCGTCTCCTGTGCGAGCCCGATCAGGCGGTCGACGGGCACCCAGTCGTCCTGCGCTTCCTCCAGCAGCTCGCTGATGATGAACTCCGTGTTCATGACGGCAGGTGCACCTTCTTTCAGGTGGACAACGACACGGCGATGGGTGGCGGGAACGGCTCCGAGATCACCGGAATCCCGTACACCTACACCGTCGGCTGACCCAGCCGTCCATCGAAACGACCGCGGCCGACCCTTACTCCTAAGGGTCGGCCGCGGAGTTCTTCGCCCATGCATGCGGCGTAGAACTCCTGGCTCAGAGCACCGACTTGTATCCGCCCCACCCGGTGGCGATCTTCGTGCGTCCGCCGAAGGAGCCCGTGCCGTTTCCGTTGTTGCGCCACAGGGTGCCGCTGGTGTCCCTGGACACGAGGTCGGCCTTGCCGTCACCGGTGATGTCCCCGACGCCGACGATCACGTTGTACGAGCCGCCCCAGTCGGTGAAGAGCTTCACCGGCGCCTTGAAGGTGCCGTCGCCCTTGCCGTCGTAGCGGTAGAGATTGTTCGACTTGTCCTGGACGAGCACATCCCCGACGCCGTCGCCGTTGAGGTCACCGGTGCCGACGACCTTCTTGTACGTCTTCCAGTTGTCGTAGAGCTTCACCCGCGCCGACAGCTTGCCCGTGCTGGTCCCCTTGTAGAGGTACACGGCGCCGGTGGAGGCGTTGCGGGCGAGCAGGTCCGGGCGGCCGTCCTTGGTCACGTCACCGGGCGAGGTCAGGACGTCGTACTGCGTCCAGCCGCTGGTGCCGAGGGTCGTGTACGGCGTCGACGGGGTGACCGCCTTGCCGCAGCCCGGCGTGTACCGCCGCAGCGCTCCGGAGCTCAGCCGCACCAGCACGTCGTTGCAGCGGTCGCCGTTCAGATCGCCGTAGGACACGAACTTCGCGCTCGTCGGCCAGCCGCTGCCGGTGACCTTGCCGGAGAAGGTCCCCATGCCGGTGCCCCGTTGGACGGTGAGTCCGCCGGAGGAGTCGAGGGTGAGCAGGTCGCCGATGCCGTCGTTGCCGGCGTGGTCGCGGAGCGCCGCCGAGCCGTCCGTCACCTTGGTGGTGCCGGAGCGGGTGAGGGGCGCGCCGGTGCCGTCGGCGGGGGCGGCGGTGAGGGTCCAGGTGTAAGTGCCGTTCGGGACGAGGCGGCCGGTGGAGTCCTTGCCGTCCCAGGTGGCCGTCAGGAGGCCGCGAGCGGCGGAGCCGGACAGGGTGCGGACCGTGGCGCCGGACGCCGAGCGGATCGTCACCTGCCAGCCGGCGGCAGGCTTGGAGAGCCACCAAGTTCCGGACCAGCCCGCCGGCTTGGGGGTGACGGTCGCGTCGATCGCGGTGAGCGCGGAGGTGGGGACGCCAGGCGGGACGATGTGGACGCGCTGCTCCCGGTCGGCGTAGGCGACCTGGCCACCGAAGCGGTCCACGGTCCAACTCGTGCGCGCCCCGACGTTGTCCCGGCCGAGGTCGGTCCAGCCGGCGAGCTTGTGGTGCGGCAGATCGGCGTGGTTCCCGCTCGCCGGAAGGCCGTTGTGGAGGTCGAAGAGGGTCAGCCCGCTGTCCGAGTCTGTGCCGGCGAGGGCTTCGACGAGGTAGCCGTCGCCGAGCAGGACCCGGCCCTCCGGGGCGGTGGCCGTCTTCTTGGTCGTACGGTCGTAGACGCCCGAGCCCTGGACGTCACCCCAGGAGTCCTCGCACACCCAGTACACAAAGCGGCCCACGGCCTGGAGGTCGGACGGCGTGCAGCCGTTGCGGGTGGTGAAGATCTCCCCGGCGGTGCCGGAGGGGAGTCGGGTGGCGGTGACCTTGCCGCCGGTGGCCGCGCCGCTCCACAGGGTGTCGCCCCAGACGGCCGCGGCGACCCGGTCGCGCTTGAGGAGCACCTTGCCCGTGCCGGTGAAGTCGACGACGTACTGCTTGCCCGAGGAGGCACCGTCGACGACGCCGTACCGCCCGGAGAGGTCCTTCAGCTGCGGGGTGCTGTCGCCGGTGCCGACGCTCGGGCCCCAGCCGGTGGCGCCGTTGGCGCGCAGCATGGTCAGGCCGGACTCGGTGGAGTCCACACGGCCGTGGAAGCCGGTGCCGTCGGCGAACATCTGGATGCAGTGGGGGCGGTACAGGGAGCAGTCGCCGTCCCATCCGCTGATCAGGCCGTCCACCGTGGACTTGGCGATCCCGCTGCCGGTGAGCCACGTGCTGCGGTAGGCGCCGAGGATCGTGTCCGGCTCGTACAGCGTGCTGTTGTCGGCTGTGGTGAGGATGCCGCTGCCGAGGGAGAGGCCGTGGATCTGCGCGGGCATCGGGTCCACGGAAGTCACGCGGGTGCGGGTGAGAGAGCCGGTGTCGTCCTGCGCGATGCGGTAGATGCCCCAGTCGAGGTCGCCGCGTTCGACGTACTGCGCGGCGCCCGCCACGAGGAGGGAACCGTCGGGCGCCTGGACCATGTTGTGCGCGGACGGCTCCATGACCTTGGCCATGTCGGTGGCCGTGCCGTCGGTGCTGAGGGCGAACAGCGGCTGGCCCCGGTACTTGTTGTCGCCGGGGGCGGTCGGTTCCCGGCCGATCAGCTTGTCGCCGACGACGCCGTACGACGCGTCGGAGGTCATGGAAGCCGTGTCGAAGGTCCGTGGCGCGGCCGACAGGTCGTCACGGTCGTACAGGTCGGCCATGCCGCGCCCGGGGCGGAGCCGCAGCACCGAGTCCTTCGACAGCTGGAAGCCGGTCACTTCCCAGTGGTCGGTGTCGTTCACCCGGTCGGGCAGCGCGGTGAACACGCCCGTGGTGAGGTCGACGATGCCCCAGTGCCGCTGGGTTCCTTCGTCGCCGTCCGTCTCGTAGCGGAGGACGACGGACCGCGCGTCACCGTCCTCGACCGAGAAGTTCCGTTCTCCCTCCGGCAGTCCGGTCACCGGGGTCTCGGCGACCCCGCCACCGTCCTGGGCGCGCATCAATCGCAACGCACCGGTGCTCTTGCTCGCGGTGAGGACCGTGTCTCCGAACGTGCCCCGGTAGTCGTCGTACTCCGACACCGGTACGACCGTCGAGCTGCCGCCCTTGAGGAGGGTGACCTGGTCGTTCTCGTCGGAGTAGAGGGCCACGGTGTCGGAACCGCGCCCGTAGTAGCCGGTCTGGAAGGACGGGTACGACAGGTAGGAGCCGTCGTCGATGTTGTACTGGACCGGCACATCCAGCCGCTGCTCCAGTGCCGTGGTGGTGCCGGAGGCGTAGTCCGTCCACAGGAACCGGTCGTCGCCCTCCTGCGTCCAGAGGAACCCGCTGGTCCCCGCGTTGAGGATCTGCGTGGCCCGGGGCACGGCCCGTGCGGCGGCCGGTACGACGATCTCCCCGGCCGTGGCGGCGACGGACGGTGACGGCAGCGCGGCGAGCGGGAGGCTCAGCGTCAGCGCCGCCGCCAGGACGACCGCCGTACGGGCAGAGGGTCTGTGTCGGCCAGGTTGGGCCACGGTTCCTCCGGAAGGCAAGAAGAAGCATGGCGGGACTACGGCGACACCCTGGTCGCCTCCCGGCCCCCCGGCCGCTCCCCCCACGCGAGTGGGGGGAGACTAACAGCATGGGCATGGCAAGGTGCCAGCCGGTCGGGGTCAGACCGTCGTCTGCCGTCCCAGGCACGGGCCTCGGGTGTGCGGCTCAGTACAGCCACACGCCCAAGGCGATGATCGCGAGGCCCACGACCCCGAAGCACCCCGTCGTGGCAAGGAGCACACGCCACAGCCCCCGGTAACGTGGCTGTTCGGAACTGCGCCAGGTGCTGACAGCCGCGAGCACTCCCGCAAGGATGAGCGCGCCTCCACCGGCCACGACGAGGAACCCGAAGAAATGTCCCCAGGTGAACGGGTGATGGGGGTTCGGGGTCCAGACAGCCGCAAGTCTCACGCCGCCGATCGCTCTCACTCGTCCTTGGTCAGATCCTGGACATCCGACTCGATGCCGGAGCCGGCGGCGTAGACGCCCGTGTTCAAGGTGGTCCCCACGGTGTTCTTGAACGCGCCGTCAGCGAGCTTGCCCCGGTCGCTGAGGTTCTCGCCGCCGAGACTCCCATGCTGCTCCAAGGCATGGTTGACGCCGTGGTTCTGGGCGTTTCCGAAGGCACCGGTTGCGGCGTTCGTGAGAGCGTTCTGGCCCATCGTCGAGGCGTCCTGACCGCTGATGACGTCGGCCGTGAGCCCACCGGCCACATTGCCGGCCGCGCCGTTGACGGTGGTGCCGAGCAGGCCGTCTCCCCTGAGGATGGTGCCGGCCACCCCGGTGAGTCCCGCCGTCTCCGCGACCGCCGCACCACCGCCGGTGAATACAGCCGTTCCGGCGGCGGCCCGGGTGCCGTTGACGAGATCGTCTCCGACGGTCACGGGCTGACCGTGGACAGCCTGGTTGAGCATCGTGCTGGCGGAGTCGGCGACGAAGTTCGTGACGAAGCTCTCCGCGCCCTTCGTGAGGAACTTCGCACTGAACTCGGCCACCTTGGTGAGCACCTCCGCCAGCTTCACCGCCCCTTCCTCGCTGAGCTTGCCGAACCGCTCCAGCAGCGCCGCCACCTTCTCCGCAGCCGACGTGAACAGCTTCACCAGGTCGACGATCTTGGCGACCCGGGTGGCCACGGCCGTGTTCGCGACGAGGTCGGAGAGGAAGCCGGTGAAGAAGGAGAGCGCCGCGCCCGCGATCTCCATCTCGGCGATCTCGACGCAGATGTCGATGATCTCCTCGTTGATCTTGTCGATCTCGTCGGCGTACGCCCGCAGCCCGTCGGCCACCTGGTGGAAGTTGTGCGCGACGTCGTCGATGACGCGCTTCTGCTCCGCCCAGTGCTTCTCGAAGGCGTCGTGGGCCTCGCCGTGCCAGCCCTGCCTGTCGACGCCCTGGATCTGCACGTCGAGGGCGTGTGCGACCTCGGTCAGCTCGTTGCCCATGGTGTCCCAGGCACCGGCGATCGTGCGGAGCGTGTCGCCGTTGCCGCCGGGGAGTTCCACCCCGCAGGCCTGCAGGATGTCCAGCACCTTGCCGTCGATCCAGCTGTTGATGCTCATGCCGGGCCTCCCGTGGGCCGGGTCGCGGCGCGGAGGTGGTCGATGGCGGTCTGGTCCGAGTTCTTGTAGTTGGTGGCGTTGAGACGCAGCCGGTCGCCGTCGCTGGTGAAAACGGCGGGCAGTTGCCCGAGCGCCTTGAGGGTGCCGGTCAGCAGCGTCTGGTACTTCTGCGCCGCACCGTCGCAGGCGCCGAGCAGGCCGAAGGCCTCTCCGATCTGGGACGCGGTCGCCGCGAAGGCGTCGATCGGCTTCGCCAGGTCCTTCGCTTCTCTGTCGAACTTCCCGGCAAGCTGGTCCAGCGTGTCCGGGTCGACACCGAACTGGCTCATTCTCGCTCCCCCGTTGTTGAGTACATGAGCAGAGACCAGCAGTACCGGAGGCGGTGATCCGCCGGGAAGAGCTGTTTGCGGGTTCAAAAGGACTGTTTGCAGGATCAAGACGCGACGATGACGCGCCCTTTGGCCGGCTTCCTCCAGGGCGCAGCCAGGCCGCTTACCTGTGAGGTCATCGACCCCGAGATCTCGTCCTGCCACGATCGTCCGCACACGGACCCCGACCGACCGGAAGGACGGCGACACGTCATGACCGCCTACGCCATAGCCCACCTCCAGGAAGCCGCCCCGCACCCGGAGATCGCCGAGTACATCGAGCGGATCTCCGGCACCTTCGAGCCGTACGGCGGCCGTTTCCTGGTGCACGCCACGCAGCACGAGGTGAAGGAGGGCGGCTGGCCCGGGCATGTCGTGGTGATCGGTTTTCCCGGGATCGCCGAGGCGCGGGCCTGGTGGGACTCGCCCGCGTACCAGGAGATCGCGCCGTTGCGCTCGCGGCACATCGACGGCGACATCATCCTGGTCGACGGCGTTCCCGTGGACTACGACCCGGCCTCCACCGCACGTGCGATACGGGAGGCCCTGCCTGCCGAGTAGCCCGCTCGGCTGATCACCTGCCGAGGACCACCGTCCCGGAGGAGCAGAACCAGCCCCCGGTGCCCGAGGCCACCCCCAGCCGCGGCAACTCCCCGTCGGCCGCCCGTACTTGCCTCGCGCCCGCCTCTCCCCGCAGTTGCCGTACCGCCTCCACCAGGAGGAACAACCCCCGCATCCCGGGGTGTTGGGCCGACAGCCCGCCGCCGTCCGTGTTCACCGGCAGCTCCCCGCCCTCGACCCTCAGCCGCCCCTTCTCCACGAACGCCCCGCCCTCCCCCTTCCCGCAGAACCCGAGGTCCTCGAGCGTCACCAGCGTCATGTAGGTGAACGCGTCGTAGATCTGCGCGAAGTCCATTTCCGAAGGCCCGACCCCGGCCCGCTCGAACGCCAGCCGCCCGCTCACCGCCGCCGGCGACACCGTGAAGTCGGGCCACTCGGACATGGTGGCGTGCGAGACGTGCTCCCCGGTGCCGAGCACCCAGACCGGAGCGGTACGGCAGTCGCGTACGTACTCCTCGGCGGCCAGCAGCACCGCCGCCCCGCCGTCGGAACGTATGCAGCAGTGCAGCTTGGTGAAGGGATCCGCGATCATCGGGCCGGACAGCACCTCGTCCACGGTGACCGGGGTGCGGAACATGGCCTCCGGGTTGAGCGCGGCGTTCGCCCTCGCCTGTACGGCGACGGACGCCAGCTGCTCGATGGTCGTGCCGTGTTCGATCATGTGGCGGCGGGCCGCCATCGCGTACTTGGCGATCAGCGTGTGGCCGTACGGCACCTCGAACTGGAGCGGGCCCCGCGCGCCGAAGGAGAGGTTGCCGGTGCGGCGGCCCGCCCTGATGTCCGCGCGGGCCGTCGAGCCGTACGCCAGCAGGACCGCGTTCGCGTGCCCCGCCGCGATCGCGTCCGCCGCATGGGCCGCCATCACCTCCCAGGTCGAACCCCCGACCGCCGTGGAGTCGACCCAGGTGGGGCGCAGGCCCAGGTACTCGGCCACCTCGACGGGAGCGAGCGTGCCCGTGCCCGCCGAGGCGAAGCCGTCCACCACCCCACGGGCCAGCCCCGCGTCGGCCAGTGCGCGGCGGGCCGCCTGGGCGTGCAGGGTGTACGGGGTCGCGTCGTCCACGCGGCCGCAGTCCGAGAGGGCGACGCCGACCACGGCGACCTTCCGGCTCCGGGGCGTCGACCGGTGTGTCGTCGGGGGAGTCATGAGCGGCCTCCTGCCTCTGTGCATATCGCTGCGCCGCTCCTAATATGACGGACCGTCAGATACTGAGGGAAGAGAGTGGGGGAGAGCCATGGACGCCGGCTTCACGGCCGAGCAGGACGGGATCCGCCGCGCCCTGCGCGAACTGCTCCGCAAACGCTGCGGCCCCGAGGAGCTGCGCGCCGCCCTCGACACCCCCGCCGGACACGACCCGGCCCTGTGGACCGCGCTCGCCGACCGGCTCGGCCTGCCCGGACTCGCCCTCCCGGAGGCGTACGGCGGCATCGGCTGTTCGGCGGCCGAACTCGCCCTCGCGGCAGAGGAGCCGGGCAGGGCCCTCGCCCCCTCCCCGCTCCTCGCGACGTGTGTGCTCGCCGCACCCCTGATCCTCGCCCTCGGCACCGACACCCAGCGCGCCGCCCTGCTGCCCCGCATCGCCGACGGCACCCTGACGGCAGCCCTCGCCGTCCCGGGCGCCGCCCTCGCCACCGCCCTCGCCCTCACCGGCACGGGCGACGGCGACTGGGCCGGCGGGGGCCGCGCGGGAGGCGTGCAGGCCAGGTGGGCCGGTGACGGCTGGCGGCTGTACGGACAGGTCGACCAGGTGCTGGACGGCCACAGCGCGCGGCTCCTGGTGGTCGCCGCCCACACCGGCGGCTTCGCCCGCTCGCGCACCCTCCTCTTCCTCGTGGCGGGGGACGCGGCCGGGCTCGTACGTGTACGGCAGACCGCGCTCGACGCGACCCGCCCGCAGGCGCGGGTCCAATTACGGGACACGGAAGCCGAGTTGCTGGGCACGGAAGACGGGGGCGAGGTTCTCGCGGCCCTCTCCGCGGTGGGTGACACGGCCGCCGCCGTGCTGGCCTGCGAAGCCGTCGGGGCCGCCGACCACGCGCTGGAACGGACCGTGGAATACGTGAAACAGCGCGAGCAGTTCGGCAGGGCGATCGGCTCCTTCCAGGCGGTGAAACACCGGCTGGCCGACGTGTACGTCCAGGTCCAGGCGGCGCGCTCGGCCGCCTACTACGCCGCCTGGGCCACCGCCCACGAATCAGGAGGTGTGGCGCGGAGCGCCTCGTTGGAAGGGCGGGGGCCGGAGACGGGTGGGCAGGTGGGCGGGCTCGCCCTCGCGCAGGCCCTTGAGGCGCTGCGCGCCGCCGCGGCCGAGGGGATCCAGTTGCACGGCGGCATCGGTTTCACCTGGGAGCACGAGGCGCATCTGTACTTCAAGCGCGCCGCGGGCGACGAACTGCTGTTCGGGCCGGTGCACCGGCTGCGGGCGCACGCCGCCGACGGGGCGCACCTTTTCGAACTCGGCCGGGAGGTGGCGGTGTGATCGGCGAACGGCTGGTGCAGAAGGTGTCCTCGACGAGGGGCTTCGCGAAGGTGGCGCCACACGTGGTGCCGAGGCTCGACAGGGCCGTACACCGGCTGACGCGCGGAAAGTACCTGCTCAGTGCGCAGATGCTGCCCGGAGTGATCCTGACGAGCACGGGTGCGCGCAGCGGCCTCCCCCGTCGTACGCCCCTCGCCTGCATGCCCGAGGAGGGTGGCTGGCTCCTCATCGGCTCCAACTTCGGCCGCACCGACCACCCCGCCTGGACCCACAACCTCCTCGCCCGTTCCGACGCCGAGATCAGCTGGAAGGGCCAGGACATCCCGGTCACGGCCCGGCTGCTGGAGGGAGAGGAGAGGACGGCGGCCTGGAAGGCGTTGTTGGCCTTCTGGCCGCCGTATGCGACGTATCAGGCTCGGGTGGAGCGGGAGATACGGGTGTTCAGGGTTGTGCGGAGGTAGTCGGTGTCAGCGGGACGACTGGTTATGGGTGCAGGCCACGTCGTACTGGGAGACCGAGTGTGCGTTCTTGGAGTTCTGCGGCTGCTCGCCGGCGTAGTGGGTGCCGGCGTTGCCGTCGGGGTTGAAGGCGGAGCCGGGCGCACTGACCGAGTTCCCCGGAGGGTTGGGGGTCTCCTCGCAGGACGCGCCGGGCTGGGCCGCGAAGGCGATGCCCGCGCCACCGGCCATCAGAGCCACCGAGGCCACACCGACGGCCGCACGCTTCAGGAGGTTCATGATCGCCTCTCCTTTCGCGGAGTACCTGCCCATACGTACGTAAACCGGTCGCTAAGTGTTCAATGCGCTACAACGTCGCCAACCGCTGCACCAGCAAAAACGCCCCGATCCCCAGCATCGCCGCCCCCGATGTGCGCGTCACCGCGCGGGCGGCTGACGGGCGGGTGGCCAGGACCGCTCGGGCGCCCAGCCCCACCGTGAGGTAGACGGCGGCGCAGCACGCCATGTGGAGCAGGCCGAGGGTGGCGGTCTGGGCGGGGATCGGCAGGTTTCCGTGGGGGGTCAGGAACTGCGGCAGGACCGACAGGTACAGCAGCAGGCCCTTCGGGTTCAGGCCGCTGATCGTCGCGCCGCGCAGGAAGACTCGGGCGCGGGAGGTGTCCGCCAGTTCGTCCGCCGTCCCCGGCGCCCCGGGGCTGCGCAGCACCCCCCACCCCAGCCACACCAGATATCCGGCCCCCGCGACGGTCAGCAGCCGCGGCTCGCCCGCCACCAGCACCGCGAGTCCCGCCACCGCCAGCACCGTGTGCACCGCGTACCCGGCGACCAGACCGCCCACCGCCCACCCGACGGAACGGCCGCGCAGGCCGGCCGAGATCGCGTACGCCCAGTCGGCACCCGGCACGCACACCAGCAGAAGATCGAGGGCGAGGAAGGAAAGCAGCAGTCGGGTGTCCATGCGAGCGACATTAGGCGCGATTGGGTCGAATGTGTTTCTGGATTTTGCTCGATACCGGGTAGTCTGTGGAAAGATCTGCCCCATGGACGACGTGGATCGCAAAATCCTTGCCGAGCTGCAACAGGACGGGCGGCTGACCGTGACCGAGCTGGCCGGGCGGGTGCGGCTGAGTGTCTCGCCCTGCCATCGGCGGCTGCGGGAGCTGGAACGGTCGGGGGCGATCAGCGGGTACCGGGCGGTGGTGGACCCGGCCGCGGTGGGGCTGACCTTCGAGGCGCTGGTCTTCGTGTCCATGCGGCAGGAGGACCGGGACACGGTCGCCGAGTTCGAGCGGGCCCTCGCGGACATCCCCCATGTCCTGGATGCGCAGCGGCTCTTCGGGGAGCCCGACTATCTGCTCCGGGTGGCCACCGCCGACCTCGCCGCCTTCCAGCGGCTGTACGACGAGCGGCTGGCGACGCTGCCGGGCGTGCAGCGGTTGACCTCGACACTGGTGATGAAGCACGTGGTGCGGGACCGTCCGCTGCCCGCATAGCGCAGCAGGCGGTGGCTCACCGTCGGGTGAACCACCGCCTGCCAGACAGGACTTGGGCCTGGAAAAAGGGGAGCTCTATTTCGTCGGCTTCTTGCCGGTCACGCCCAGGTGCACCAACAGCGCCAGATTCGGCTTGAGTTCAGCCTGCTTGACGCCCCACGTCTGGAATCCCTTCTGGTGCGAGGCGACCGCCGCGAGCATCGCGACCAGTGAACCGGCGACCGCCGCCGGGTTCACGTCCTTGTCGACCCTTCCCTTCGACTGGAGTTCGGTGATCGAGTCGGTGAGGGAGTTGTTCACCGAGTTCAGGATCTTCATACGGATCTTGTAGAACCGTTTGTCGCCCTCGGCCGCACCGAGGTCGACGACGCGCAGGATCGCGTCGTTCTTGCGCCAGAACTCGAGGAACCCGTCCACGAGTTCCTGCGCGGTCTGCCAGCCGGCCTTGCCGACCCAGGAGCGGCCCTCGAGGAGCGCGGTCAACTGACCGCCCTCGGTGGCCATTTGCTCGGCGATCTCCAGGACGGCGCCCTCGACGTCCGGGAAGTACTGGTAGAAGGTCGCGGGCGAAGTCCCCGCTTTCCGGGCGACATCGATGACTTTGACGTCCCGGTAAGGGGAGGAGCTGAGCATCTCGCTGAGGCAGTCGAGCAGCTTCTGCCGGGTCGCCTGCCCACGCCGGCCGGCCACGCGGCCGTCGACGGTACGCACTTGTCCTGTCATGTCGTCAGCTTACCGAGGGGTGATGGGAGCGCGATTCGGCCGACTGCAAATGGGGTGCACGAGAGGGCGGAGGCTGGTGTGCCTGGTCCTGCGGGGTGCGTGAGTCGCCGTTAGTTTGGCGGTATGGCCGAAAACAGGGCATCCGCGTACGGAGAGGGCGTCCCGTGCTGGGTGGACGCGCAGCTTCCCGATGTGGAGGCGGGCAAGCGGTTCTACGGCGAGCTCTTCGGGTGGACCTTCGAGGACCGGCCTGAGCTGCCCGGCGGCTTCGTATGGGCCCGTAAGGAGGGGGAGCCGGTCGCCGCGCTCGCACGCAAGACGGACGGGCGGCTGCCCACCGTGTGGACCGTGTACTTCGCGACGCCGGACGCCGAGGCGCTGGCCGACCGGATCTGGGCGGCCGGCGGGCAGGTCGTCACGGCGCCCACGCCGGTCGCGGAGCTGGGCACGTCCGCCCTGGTCACCGACCCCGAGGGTGCCGTCTTCGGGCTCTGGGAGCCGGGCAGCCACCCCGGCTTCGGCCGGCGGCACGAGCCCGGCACCTTCGCATGGGCCGAGCTGTACGCCCGGGACGTGGAGGTCGCCAACACCTTCTACGGCGATCTCTTCCACGACGCCCTGTTCGGGCCCGAGGCCCGGCCCGACTTCGGGCGGGCGGCCGTCTCGGAGGTCTTCCCGGCCGAGATGCCGCCCCACTTCCTGGTCCACTTCGGCGTGGAGGACTGTGACGCCGCACTCGGGACGGTGAGCCGTCTCGGGGGTCGGATCTGGGCGCCAGTATCCGAGACGTCGTACGGAAGGGCGGCCGTCGTCACCGACAATCAGGGGGCGTCGTTCGCGGTGCTGGAACGACGGAAGCAGACCGACTGAAAACTGCTGAAATAGACCGACTGAAACAGATCGTGCGGTGAAACATACCGTTTTGGGGTGAGGCATCCCGACTCGCTCCCGGGTTCGCAACCAGTGCCCGGGACAGGAAGAATCAGGGTGCGTGCCGCCATGGCGGTGCGGTGGTGAGACGCTGCACGGGGTCGCGCACAGATGTGGCCGGCGCGGCCCGTACGGGGAGGTGGCAGGCAAGTGGTGGATCAGCTGACACAGCACGATCCGCGGCGTATCGGTCCGTTCGAGGTGCTGGGACGGCTCGGTGCCGGCGGCATGGGGCTGGTCTATCTCGCGCGCTCGGCGTCCGGCCGGCGTGTGGCGATCAAGACGGTCCGTACGGAGCTCGCCGAGGACCAGCTGTTCCGCGTCCGCTTCTCGCGCGAGGTGGAGGCCGCCCGGGCGGTCTCCGGCTTCTACACGGCGGCCGTGGTCGACGCCGACGCGCGCGCCGCCGTGCCGTGGCTGGCCACCGCGTACGTGCCCGCGCCCTCCCTCGAGGAGATAGTGAATGAGTGCGGGCCGCTCCCGGCCCAGGCGGTGCGCTGGCTGGCGGCGGGTGTGGCCGAGGCGCTCCAGTCGATCCACGGCGCCGGTCTGGTGCACCGGGACCTGAAGCCCTCGAACGTCCTCGTCGTCGAGGACGGCCCCCGGGTGATCGACTTCGGTATCGCCTCCGGAGTCTCGAACACCCGTTTGACGATGACGAACGTGGCGGTGGGCACCCCCGCCTACATGTCGCCCGAGCAGGCGAAGGACTCGCGGTCCGTGACCGGTGCGAGCGACGTCTTCTCGCTCGGCTCCATGCTCGTCTTCGCGGCCACCGGGCACCCGCCCTTCCATGGCGCCAACCCGGTCGAGACGGTCTTCATGCTGCTGCGGGAGGGCCCGGACCTGGAGGGGCTCCCGGACGAGCTGCGCCCGCTCATCGAGTCCTGTATGCAGATGGAGGCCACCGCCCGCCCCAACCCGGCCGACCTCCAGGCCCAGCTGGCCCCGCACCTCTTCGGCTCCGGCACCGACGACAGCGGTACGGCCTCGGCCTGGCTGCCCGAGCGGGCGGTGAGCCTGATCGAGGCGCGCCGCAACGGCCGTCCGGCGGCCAAGCCGGGCCAGGGCGGCGGCCGCAGCGGCGGAGGCGCGCGCCCCGCCCCCGTGCCGCCCCCGCCGGCGCACGACCCCGTCGTACCGCCGTCCCCCGTGCCCGTCGGCGCCCCCGACACCGGCCCCGTCCGGCTGGCCGGCGCCCAGGTGCCCATCGGGCCGGGGCCGCGGGTCTCCGACGTCCGCGCCGCCGCCGTGAAGGCACCTCCCCCGGAGGCCGCCCTGGCCGCCTCCTGGTCCAAGCCGCGCCCCGGAGTCAACGGCGCGGATCCTGTCGTACCCACGTCGCTGCCCGCGCCCCCGGAGGCCGCGGCGGGCTGGCGTCCCTGGCGCTTCCGCATGTCGAACGATGTGTGGGGCACCCCGTCGGTCTCCGGCGACCTCGTCTACGTCACCTCCTTCGAGGTGCACGCCCTGGACGTGGCGACCGGCCGCCGGCGCTTCAAGACGCGGGACGTGGCCTGGTCGATGGCGGTCGCCGACGGCCGTATCCACGCCTCCGACGGGCCGACGCTGTTCGCCCTGGACTGCCGTGAGGGCGCCGACCTGTGGCGGCTGTCCACGGACGCCTGGGTGTACTCCCTGAAGGCCGACCGGGGCACGGTCGTCACCGGCACGCGCGGCGGCGGCGTCCAGGCCTGGGACGCGTCCAACGGCCAGAAACTGTGGGAACTCACGGGGGCGCAGACCGACTTCGAGTCCCCCGAAGCCGGGCCCACCGTCCACGAGGGCACGGCCTACGTCTGGCAGGACGCCCGGCTGCGCGCCCTGGACGCCCGCACCGGCAAGGAGCGCTGGTCCTACCCGATCGGCGACGCGGCCTCCTGCGGCGGCGTACCAGTACGGGTGACGCACGCCCCGGACGGATACGTGTACGTCTCCGCCGGCACCCGGGTCCTGGCGGTCGACGTGGCGAGCGGCCATGTGAGGTGGCACTTCGAGGCCCCCGCGGTCTTCCTCTGCCCGCCCACCTTCGCGCCCGGACCCGCGGTCACCGGCGGCGGCATCTACCTGGTCGACTACCTCGGCACGGTCTACGCCCTCGACGCCACCGACGGCCGCGACCGCTGGCGCATCGCCACCGAGTCCCGGGCCTCGATCGACCCCGTTCTGGTGGCGGCCGGGCATGTGCACGTGGGCAGCGGCAAGGGCCTGTACACGCTGGACGCGGTCACCGGCACACCCAAGTGGCGCTTCCAGGCGGGCGGCGACATCGTGGGTGCCCCCGCGGTGGCGGAGGGCCGCATCCACTTCGGCTCCACGGACCATCTGCTCTACACCCTGAAGGCCGACGACGGCCGGCTGCGCTGGAAACTCGCGACCGGCGGTGAGATCACCGGCTCCCCGGTCGTGAAGGACGGGGTGGTGTACGCGTGCAGCAAGGACCGCTGTGTGTACGCGCTGGACGCGGAGAAGGGGACGGGGACGGCCCGGCCCGCCTGAGCCGCGGGTGACGGCCGTCGTACCGGTGTCACGGAAGGGTGTGGACGGCGGCCGTCCCACCTAGACGCTACGCCGGGTGCACGGGGGTCGCCACGCGCTGATTTCGCCCCCGCCGCCCCTACCCATTCCCGTCCCCTGGGGGCTGCGCCCCCAAACCCCCCTTCGGCCTGAACGGCCTCGTCCTCAAACGCCGGACGGGCTGAAAGATCAAGCCCCGGCGGGCGAAAGTCAGCCGCTCCCGGCAAAATCCAGCCCCTCCGGCGTTTGAGGAGCGGGGGTCCGGGGGCTGGCCCCCGGGTCGGGACGGGAAGGGGCGGCGGGGGCGAAATCACCGTGTTCGGAACGACCTCCTGCGCTCGGCGAACAGATCCGCCTGCCGTTCCTCCGGCAGGTTCCCGAGCGCGACCAGGTGGGCCGCCTGCGCGAACCCGGCGGCGACGGCGCCCTCCCTCGCCGCCCACAGGGCCCGCACCGTCCCCTGGACGCCCTCCGCCGGATACCCGGCGATCACCGTGGCGCACTCCGTCGCGGCCGCCAACGCCCCACCGGGCTCGGTGAGTTCGGAGACGAGCCCGATGTCGTACGCCCGTCGGGCCCCGATCCGCTCCGCCGTCCCCATCAGCATCATCCGCGCGACCTCCCCGTACGGCATCCGCTGTGCCATGAGCACGGACTCGTAGGCGCTGACCATGCCGTACGTGGTGTGCGGGTCGAAGAAGGCGGCGGTGGTGTCGGCGACGACGAAGTCCGACTCCCCGAGCAGATAGAAGGCGCCCCCGCAGGCCATGCCCTGCACGGCGGCGACGACCGGCTTCCACAGGTCGTTCGCCTTGGGGCCGACGCGCAGGAGCGGATCGTCGGCCATGTAGGGGGAGTGGGGCTGCGGGACGACGGCGCTCCGGTCGAGGCCCGTGCAGAAGGCGCGCTCACCGGCGCCGGTGAGGACGACCGCGCGTACCGAGTCGTCGAACCTCAACCCCCGCCAGACCGCCTGAAGTTCGTCCCGCATGGCCAGGTCGACGGCGTTGAGCCGCTCGGGCCGGTCGAGGGTGACGACCGCGACGCCGGTGTCCTCGTCGGTCAGCACCTTCACGTTCATGGGCGCTCCAGAACCCACTGCGGAAGACCCTCGCCGGTGAACACCACCTGCACCCTGGCGCCGATCCGGATGCGCTCGGCCGGAACCGAGTCGAGGCGCGCACCGGCCTCGGCGACGAGGTTGCCGACGAGACGGATGCGGGGGGCGTCGGTGAGCTCGACGACGATCACGTTGTACGGGGCCTGGTCCGCGTAGTCGGGCAGGAGTGGCGGGTGGGGCACGACGTACGACCAGATACGGCCGTGTCCGGCGACCGCCCGCCATTCGCCGGCGAAGGACTGGCAGTGCGGGCAGCAGGGCCGGGGCGGGAAGCGGGGCTCCGAGCAGTCGGCGCAGGCCTGGACGCGGAGTTCGCCCTGGCGGGCGTAGCCCCAGAAGGGGGCGCCCTCGGAGTCGATGACGGGATCGAGCATGGTCAGCTCCTCAGGAGGAGAGCGGAGGTGGGGACGCCTTCCCCTGCCGTGACGAGGCAGGTGGCGGCGTCCGGGACCTGGGCGGTGCTGGTGCCGCGGAGCTGCCGTACGCCTTCGGTGATGAGGTTGAACCCGTGGACGTAGGCCTCGCTGAGCCCGCCGCCGCCGGTGTTGAGGGGCAGCCGCCCGCCGATCTCCAGGGCGCCCTGCTCGGTGAAGGCACCGCCCTCGCCACGGCCGCAGAAGCCGTAGCCCTCCAGGGAGAGCGGTATGAGCGCGGTGAACGCGTCGTAGATCTGGGCGACATCGACGTCCTGGGGCGTGAAGTCGGCGTGTTTCCACAGGTGCCGGGCGGCGGTCCAGGCGGGGCCGGTGAGGGGGTCGTCGTTCCAGTAGTTGACCATGCCGTGGTGCTGGGCGGGCAGGCCCTGGGCGGCGGAGTGGACGTAGACGGGCTGTCGTCTGCAGTCGCGCGCCCGCTCGGCCGACACGACCACGCACGCCAACGCGCCGTCTGTCTCCAGGCAGTTGTCGAAGAGGCAGAGCGGCTCGCTGATCCAGCGGGAGGTCATGTACATCTCGCGGGTCAGGGGACGGTCGTACATCACGGCCGCCGGGTTCTGGTTGGCCCTGTTCCGGCAGGCGAGGGCGACGTTGAAGAGGTGGTCGCGGGTCGCGCCGTACTCGTGCATGTAGCGGCGGGTCAGCATGGCGATCTCGTCGGCGGGGCGCAGGAGGCCGAAGGGGCGGGTCCACTGGGCGGGGGTGGGCAGCTGGACGGTGGTGTTCTTCCAGGGGCGGGGGCCGCTGCCGCGCTTGCGGGACCGCCAGGCGACACCGACGGTGGCCTGGCCGGAGGCGATGGCGGCGGCGAGATGGGCGACGGTGGCGCAGGAACCGCCGCCCCCGTACCCGACCTTGCTGAAGAAGGTGAGGTCACCGAAGCCGACGGCCTTCGCCAGCTCCACCTCGTCGGTCTCCTCCATGGTGTAGGAGGCGAGCGCGTCGACCTCGCCGGGTGCGATGCCCGCGTCGTCCAGGGCGGCGAGGACGGCACGGCAGGCGAGGGTCCGCTCGTCCTCTTCGAGGCGTTTGGCGAAGGGGGTCTGTCCGATGCCGACGATCGCGGTGGCGTCCTTGATTCCGGCCATGCTGGTGCACCTCCGCATGCTGTCCCCTCAGCTGACAGGGCGTCAGGCTACAGCTAATCTGACGGGTAGTCAGCTAGTAGTAGGGGGCTGTTGTGCGCGGTGACGTGGAGTGGGGCAGCATTCCGGGACTCGTCCGGTCGGCGGCCGAACGGTACGCGGACGCCGAGGCGGTGGTGGAGGGCCGTACCCGGATCTCGTACGCCGAACTGGGCGCCCGCGTCGAACGGTCGACGGCGGCTTGTATGGCGGCGGGCGTCTCACCGGGCGACCGGGTCGCGATCTGGGCTCCGAACTCACTGGACTGGATCGTGGCGGCGCTGGGCGCGGTGTCGGCCGGGGCGGTGCTCGTGCCGGTCAACACGCGCTTCAAGGGGGCGGAGGCGGCGGACGTCCTGCGCAGGAGCGGGGCGCGGCTGCTGTTCATCACGGGCACGTTCCTGGGCACGTCGTACGTGGCCTCGCTGCGGCGGGCGGTCGACCGGGGGCCCGCGCTGCCGGAACTCGACCAGGTGGTGGTGCTGTCGGACGACGCGCCCGAGGACTTCCGCACCTGGAAGGACTTCCTCGCGGGCGGGGACGGGGTCGAACCGGCCGAGGTGCGGGCGCGCTCCGGGGCGGTGGACGGATCCTGGCCGTCGGACATCGTCTTCACGTCCGGTACGACGGGCCGTCCCAAGGGCGCGGTGATCACGCATGCGCAGACGCTGCGGGCGTACGAGATCTGGTGCGATCTCGCGGGGTTGAGGCAGGGCGACCGCTATCTGATCGTGAACCCGTTCTTCCACACCTTCGGTTACAAGGCCGGGGTCCTGGCCTGTCTGATGCGTGGCGCGACGATGATCCCCCAGCCGGTGTTCAACATCGACACGGCCCTCGCGAACATCGCGGCGGAACGGGTGTCGGTACTGCCGGGCCCGCCGACCCTCCACCAGTCCCTGCTGGACCACCCGGCCCGCGACGCCCACGACCTCTCGGCGCTGCGGCTGGTGGTGACGGGCGCGGCGGTGGTGCCGCTGCGACTCGTGGAGCGGCTGCGCGGGGAACTGGGCGTGGAGACGGTCCTGACGGCCTACGGCCTCTCGGAGGCCAGCGGCATCGTGACGATGTGCCGGCGCGGCGACGACCCCACGGTGATCGCCTCGACGTCAGGACGCGCGATCCCCGGCACGGAGGTACGGGTCGAGGCGACGGTCGGCGAGCCCGGCGAGGTGCTGGTCCGCGGCTTCAACGTCATGCGCGGCTACTACGAGGACGCGGCGGGCACGGCGGAGGTCCTGACGGAGGACGGCTGGCTGCGCACCGGAGACGTGGGCGTCCTCGACGCCGACGGGAACCTGCGGATCACCGACCGGATCAAGGACATGTTCATCGTCGGCGGCTTCAACGCCTACCCGGCGGAGATAGAGCAACTCCTGGGCCTCCACCCGGATGTGGCCGACGTCGCGGTGATCGGTGTACCGGATCCGCGGCTGGGCGAGGTCGGCAAGGCGTATGTCGTGCGCCGTCCGGATTCCCCGATGACCGCGGACGACCTGATCGCCTGGGCCCGGCGGGAGATGGCCAACTACAAGGTGCCGAGGCGGGTGGAGTTCGTGGCGGAGCTGCCGCGGAACGCGAGCGGGAAGGTGGTGAAGGGGGAGTTGCGCAGATCCTGAAAACGCCTCGGCCGCGGCAGCTCCCCTCCGGGCTGCCGCGGCCGATCCCCGCGGGGAGGAAGGACTTTGGGCGTCAGGCTTTCTGGTCCGTGGCGTGCAGGTTGTCCGGCGTGACGGTGGCGGTGCCGCTGTCCGCCTTGAGCGGGTTCACCCCGGTGAGCGGTTCGCTCGTCGCGTGCAGGTTGTCCGGGCTCACCTCGGTGCCGTCCTCGACGTCCGTGGCGTGCAGGTTGTCCGTGGTGTTCTCGTCGCTCATGACGATTGCCTCCCCTGGCAGTTCGGGTCTCTTGATGTGGCGACCGGCCCGGCGACTCCCCCGAGGACCGCCGGGCCGGCTTCGTGACCGCTCACCGTAGTGCAACGGTCCAGGTCGACCCGTCTGCCCCCCGACGCGACGGAACGACAGGACGAGAGTGCCGGTCGGCGATAAACGAACGATGAACGCCCGCAGCCGCCCCCGACCGTCGCATCAGCGGAGGGCTCAGGCGAGCGTCAGCGGAGTGAGGAGCGCGCGGACCGTCTCGGCCTCCGGGGCACCGAGCGCCTCGAACAGCTCCAGGGCCTCGCGCCAGCAGACCTGCGCGCGCCCCGACTGGCCGATGCCGCGCAGCCCGTGGCCGAGGGTGACCAGGACGCCCGCCCGGCGCCAGTCGCCGCCGATGCCGCGCAGCACGGTGAGGGCGCTCTCGGCGTTGGCCGCGGCCTGCGCCGGGCGCCCGGCGGCCAGGTCGACCTCGGCCAGCCGGAACAGGGACATGCCCTCCCACAGCCGCTGCCGGCTGTCCCGGAACACGGTCAGGGCCTCCTGGAGGCGGGCGGCCGCCTCGGGCAGCTCGCCGTGCTCGGTGAGCGCGAGCCCCAGCGCGTAACGGCCGTTGGCGCCCTTGAGCGCATGCCCCATGGCGTCGTACATCTCCATGCCCTGCCGGGCCAGGGACACCGCGCTGTCGGTCCGCCCGGTGGCCAGGTGGATCCGGGAGAGGTTGCACAGCACGGCCGCCTCGCCCGCCTGGTCGTCGCAGGCGCGGAAGCCCTCGATGGCGCGGTTGATGTGGGTCTCGCCGTCCTCGTGGCGGCTCTGGTAGAGCGCGATCACGCCGAGGATGTTGGACGCCCAGCAGCCGGCCAGCGGATCGGGCGCGGCGCGGATCAGCTCGTGGGCCAGGGCCGCCTCCTCGTCCGCCAGGTCGAAGCGGCCCGTCACGCTGTGCGCGTACCCCAGCGTGATCAGCGCCCTCGCCTCCGCCTGGGTGTCCCCGGCCTCCCGCGCGGCCTCGCGCAGGGCCGAGGCGACCCCTTCGTATGCCTTGGAGTTGGTACCGGACTCCGCGAGGTCCACGGCGGCCCACAGCAGGTCGACCGCCCGCCGCAGGAAGCCGGAGCCGGCGGACTGGCGCACGCAGGCCAGCAGGCAGACCGCCTCCGAGTACAGCCAGTCCTGCGCCTGGTGCCGGTCGGCGAAGGCCAGCCCCGGGTACTCCGGAGCAGCCAGGTGGTCGACCAGCCGGTCCCCGGGCCGCTCGATCAGATAGACGCCCGCCGCGGTGGCCAGATAGAAGTCCAGCAACCGCGACATCGCCGCATCGCGCTCGCTCGGCGGCCACTCGTCCCGCTCCGCGCATGCACGCGCGTAGAGGCGTACGAGATCGTGGTACCGGTAGCGGCCGGGGGCCGCCGATTCCAGCAGTGAGGTGTCGACGAGGGCCTCCAGCAGGTCCTCCGTCTCCTCCGCCGGCAGGTCGAGGACCGCCGCGGCCGCCGCCAGCGAGATGTCCGGGCCGTCCGCGAGGCCCAGCAGCCTGAACGCCCGTGCCTGGGCCGGCTCCAGCGCGCCGTAGCCGAGTTCGAAGGTGGCCTTGACCGCCAGGTCGCCGGCCTGCAGCTCGTCCAGGCGCCTGCGCTCGTCCGCCAGCTTCGCGGCCAGCACCGAGACCGTCCAGGTGCGGCGGGCCGCCAGCCGGGAGGCCGCGATACGGATCGCCAGCGGCAGGAAACCGCAGGCCGCCACCACGTCCAGGGCGGCCTCGCGCTCGCTCGCCACCCGTTCCTCGCCCACGATCTTCGTGAACAGCGACAGCGCCTCGTCGGGGGACATCACGTCCAGGTCCACCAGATGGGCCCCGGCGAGGTCGACCATCCGCACCCGGGAGGTCACCAG
Source organism: Streptomyces sp. NPDC001137 (assembly GCF_040298885.1). Classification (NCBI taxonomy): domain Bacteria; kingdom Bacillati; phylum Actinomycetota; class Actinomycetes; order Kitasatosporales; family Streptomycetaceae; genus Streptomyces; species Streptomyces sp. NPDC001137. The sequence goes on along the minus strand of NZ_JBEPBA010000020.1, from coordinate 54,030 downwards.
CGCCGCGCAGCCCTCCGTGCCGGGCAGCAGGGGCCGTACCTGCGCCGCGTCCCGTGCGTTGTCGAGCAGGACCAGCACCCGGCGGCCGTCCAGGACGGACCGGTACAGCGCCGCCCGCTCCTCCAGCGAGTCCGGGATCGCCGAGTCCGCGGTGCCCAGGGCCCGCAGGAAGGACCCCAGGACGGTCTCCGGTTCCGCCGCGCGGGCCCCCGCGCCCTGAAGGTCGACGTACAACTGGCCGTCCGGGAAGGCCGTCCGCGCCTGGTGGGCGACGTGCACGGCCAGCGTGGTCTTGCCGACGCCGCCGATGCCGGCCACCGCCGACACCGCCATCACCCGGCCCTCGGCCGAGGACAGCACCTCGCCGAGCTCCTGGACGAAGGCCGCACGGCCCGTGAAGTCCGGGACAGTGGCGGGCAGTTGGGCCGGGCGGACCGGGGTGGCGGCCGGCTCGGCCTGCGGGGACGCAGGCTCCGCGAGCCCCGGATCCGCCTGAAGGATCCGCTGCTGGAGCTCACGCAACCCCGGCCGCGGGTCCACCCCCAGCTCGTCCGCCAGCAGCCGCCGGGTGTCCGCGTACACCGCCAGCGCCTCCGCCTGCCGGCCGCTGCGGTACAGGGCCAGCATCAGCAGTTCACGCAGCCGCTCGCGCAGCGGGTGGGCGGCGGTGAGGGCGGTCAGCTCCGACACCGCCTCCGCGTGGCAGCCCTGTTCCAGGTCCATGTCGAGGCGGGACTCCAGGAGTTGCAGCCGCCATTCCTCCAGGCGGACCCGCTGTGCCTCCGCGTACGGGCCGGGTACGCCGGCCAGCACCTCCCCGTCCCACAGCGCCAGCGCGCGGCCGAGCAGCTCACGGGCGTGGCACAGGTCCCCGGCGCTCTTCGCCTTCTCCGCCTCGGCGGCCAGGTCCTGCGCCACGGCCAGGTCGAGGGCGCCCTCCGCCGGCACGCGCACCGCGTACCCGCCGGACTCGCTCACCAGGACCCCGGGGCCCAGCACCTTCCGCAGCCGGGAGGCGTACGTCCGCAGTGCCGCGAGGGCCTGCGAGGGCGGCTCCTCGCCCCACACGGCGTCGATCAGCTCGCCCGCGGTGGCCGTACGGCCCTCGCGCAGCAGCAGGGCGGCGAGCAGGGCACGTTGCTGCGGGGAACCGGTGCTCAGCTGCTCCGGTCCGCGCCGGGCTCGTACCGGACCGAGCACGCCGAAGCTCAGCGGGGCAGGCTCCGCGCAGGAGCCGGCCCGCCTCTGTTCCGGCACTCGCGGTACACCGTCCATCGCCGTCTCCCTAGACACAGTGGGCAACCACGTCAGTTTGCCTTGTTCATGGCGGATGCGTCAGCTGTGGAGAGCGCTTGTACGGGCAGACGCGCGGGATATCACAAGGTCCTCACCCGCTCTTCGCACCCGCTGTGGAACCGTTGACGGTTCCCATAGCTGACGGGCCGTCAGATGAGCGCTACCGTGGCCGCCATGGAGACCACGAAGGACTTCCCGGACTTCCCGCTGATCATCTCCGTCGACGACCACACCGTGGAGCCCGCCGACGTCTGGCAGAGCCGCCTGCCGAAGAAGTACCTCGACACCGGCCCCCGCATAGTCCGCGCGCCGCTGAAGGAGATCTCCTTCCTCGGCGGCCGCTTCCGCCCGGTGATGGGCGCCCCCGGCGACGACGGCCCCCTCGGCGACTGGTGGCTGTACGAGGGCCTCCAGCGGCCCCTCACCCGCCTGGACACCGCCGTCGGCTACAGCAGGGACGAGATCAAGCTGGAGATCATCACCTACGAGCAGATGCGCCCGGGCTCGTACGACGTCCCGCAGCGCCTCGCCGACATGGACGTCAACCACGTCCAGTCCTCCGTCTGCTTCCCCAGCTTCCCGCGCTTCTGCGGCCAGACCTTCACCGAGGCCGAGGACAAGGAGCTGGCCCTGCTCTGCGTCCAGGCCTACAACGACTGGATGGTGGAGGAGTGGTGCGGGCCGCAGGCCCGGGGCCGGCTCATACCCCTCACCCTCATCCCCCTCTGGGACGCCGAACTCGCGGCGGCGGAGGTCCGGCGCAACGCCGCGCGCGGTGTCCGTGCCGTCGCCTTCTCCGAGATACCCCCGCACCTGGGCCTCCCGTCCATCCACTCCGAGGACTGGGACCCCTTCCTCGCCGCCTGCGACGAGACCGGCACGGTCATCGCCATGCACATCGGCTCCAGCAGCCGTATGCCCTCGACCTCCAAGGACGCCCCGCCCGCCGTGGGTTCCACCATCACCTTCGCCAACTGCTGCTTCTCGATGGTCGACTGGCTGATGAGCGGCAAGTTCGAACGCTTCCCGAACCTCAGGATCATGTACGCGGAGGGCCAGATCGGCTGGATCCCGTACATCCTGGAGCGCGCCGACGTCGTCTGGGAGGAGAACCGCGGCTGGGGCGGTGTCGCCGACAAGGTCCACCGCCCGCCGTCCGAACTGTTCGCCGAGCACATCTACGGCTGCTTCTTCGACGACGCCTTCGGGCTGAAAAACCTCGACGCGATCGGCGTCGGCAACGTCCTCTACGAGACCGACTACCCCCACTCCGACTCCACCTGGCCGAAGTCCCGGCAGGTCGGCGAGGCGCAGATGGGCCACCTGGACCCGGAGGTGGTGGAGCGGATCGTGCGCGGGAACGCCATCGAGCTGCTGGGCCTCACCCCTGAGGGACTGTGGCGGTGAGCACCTTCTCGTACGGGATGCAGCTTCCCGTCCAGTCCCAGAGCACGATCTACGCCGAGGGCTGGGAGGCCGGTGCCGGCCCCGAGGACCTGCTGGAGATCGCCCGCAGCGCCGACCGCGCCGGCTTCGGCTACCTCGCGAGCTGCGACCACGTCGCGATCCCGCGCCGCCTGGCCCCCGCCATGAGCACGGTCTGGTACGACCCCGTGGCCACCCTCGGCTTCCTGGCGGGCGTGACCGAGCGGGTGCGGCTGCTCAGCCATGTCGCCGTCGTGGGCCTGCGGCATCCGCTGCTGACGGCCAAGCAGTACGCCACCCTCGACCATCTGTCGGGCGGCCGCCTGATCCTGGGCGTCGGCGCCGGGCACGTCCGGGAGGAGTTCGAGGTGCTCGGCGTCGACTTCGACCGGCGCGGGGCCGTGCTCGACGAGTCGATCGACGCCCTGCGCGCCGCCCTCGGCCCGGACGAGTTCCCCGAACACCACGGCAAGCTCTACGACTTCGAGGGGCTCGGGCAGCGGCCGAGGCCGGCCCAGGAGCGCGTGCCGCTGTGGGTCGGCGGATCGTCCCCCGCCGCCGTACGCCGGGCCGCCCTCAGGAGCGACGGCTGGCTGCCGCAGGGCGACCCGCGGGACCGGCTGCCCGCGCAGATCGAGCGGATACGGCGGCTGCGGGACGAGGCGGGCCTCGACGGGCCGTTCACCGTCGGCGCCATCACCGAGCCGCTCCATCTCGGCACGCCCACCTGGGACGTCGGCCGCCGCACCCTCACCGGCCCCCCGGACGCGCTCGCCGAGTCCCTGCGGGCGTACCGCGCGATGGGCGTGCACCAGATCCAGGTGCGGTTCCGCAGCCGCAGCCGTACCGAACTCACCGACCAGATGGCGGCCTTCGGCGCCGAAGTGGCGCCCCTTCTCTGAGGAGTCATGGCATGGGCAAGCTGGACGGACGCGTCGTGATCGTCACCGGGGCGGCGCGCGGACAGGGGGAGCAGGAGGCCCGCCTGTTCAGAGCGGAGGGGGCCGAGGTCGTGATCGCCGACGTTCTCGACGACCAGGGCGGCGCCCTCGCGGAGGAACTGGGCGCGCGCTACGTCCACCTGGACGTGAGCCAGGAGGACCAGTGGCGGTCGGCCGTCAGCGCCGTGAAGGACTCCCTCGGGCGGGTGGACGGCCTGGTCAACAACGCCGGCATCCTGCGCTTCAACTCCCTGCTGGACACCCCCCTCGACGAGTTCATGCAGGTCGTACAGGTCAACCAGGTCGGTTGCTTCCTCGGCATCAAGACCGTCGCGCCGGTGATGGAGGACGGCGGCACGATCGTCAACACCGCCTCCTACACGGCCGTGACCGGCATGGCGGCCGTCGGCACGTACGCCGCCACCAAGCACGCCGTCCTCGGCCTCACCCGTGTCGCCGCCCTGGAACTCGCGGGCCGGCGCATCCGCGTCAACGCCATGTGCCCCGGCGCCATCGACACCGCCATGTCCAACCCGGCCCGGCTGGATCCGACGGCGGACGCGGCGGAGACCGGCCGGGCGCTGGACGAGCTGTACCGCAAGCTGGTGCCGCTCGGCCGGATCGGGAAGCCGGAGGAGGTCGCGCGGCTGGCCCTGTTCCTGACCTCCGACGACTCCTCGTACATCACCGGGCAGCCGTTCGTGATCGACGGGGGCTGGCTGGCCGGGGTCAGCGTCATCTGACTGCCCATCAGGTATTGACCCTCCCTGTGGGTGGTGCCACAGTGCATCAAAACTGACGGTGTGTCAGAAACTTCGGAACCGGGGACGGTGAACCGCCTTGGAATTCGGGCTCTTTGTACAGGGATACGTGGGCAAACGCGCCGAGACCGATCCGCTCGCGGAGCACAAGGCGCTGATGGAGGAGACCGAGTACGTCATCCAGGCGGACAAGTCGGGCTTCAAGTACGCGTGGGCGTCCGAGCACCACTTCCTGGAGGAGTACTCGCACCTCTCCGCCAACGATGTGTTCCTGGGGTATCTGGCGCACGCCACGGAGCGGATTCATCTGGGGTCGGGGATCTTCAACCCCCTCGCCCAGGTCAACCACCCGGTGAAGGTGGCCGAGAAGGTCGCGATGCTCGACCACCTGACCGGGAACCGGTTCGAGTTCGGCAGCGGGCGCGGAGCCGGGTCGCACGAGATCCTCGGCTTCATCCCTGGTGTGACCGACATGAACTACACCAAGGAGATCTGGGAGGAGACGATCGCCGAGTTCCCGAAGATGTGGCTCCAGGACGAGTACGCCGGCTTCCAGGGCAAGCACTGGCAGCTGCCACCGCGCAAGATCCTGCCGAAGCCGTACGGGAAGTCGCATCCGGCGATGTGGTACGCCGCCGGGTCGCCGCCCTCGTACGCCATGGCCGCCCGTAAGGGCCTCGGTGTGCTCGGGTTCAGCATCCAGAAGGTCTCCGACATGGAGTGGGTGCTGGAGCAGTACAAGACGGCGATCGTGAACGCCGAGCCGGTCGGGGACTTCGTCAACGACAACGTGATGGTCACGACGACGGCCATCTGCGCGCCGACGCACGACGAGGCGATACGGATCGCCACCAACGGCGGGCTGCACTACCTGCCGTCGCTGGTGTTCCGGTACCACGACACCTTCCCGCGGCCCGAGGGCTTCCCGGTGTGGCCGGAGACGCTGCCGGAGTACACGCCCGAGTTCGTCGAAGTCCTCATCGAGGAGGAGCTGCTGATCTGCGGTGACCCGGACGAGGTGCTCACGCAGTGCAAGCGGTGGGAGCAGGCGGGGGCGGACCAGCTGAGCTTCGGGCTGCCGGTGGGGGTGCCGAAGGAGGAGACGCTGCAGACGATTCGATTGATCGGGGAGCACGTGATTCCGAAGATCGATACCGATCCTGTGCATCGGACTTCCCGGTTCCGGGCTGCTGCTTGATCGCCGTTGCGGGGTGCGGGTCCGTGGGGGCTGGTCGCGCAGTTCCCCGCGCCCCTTTGGGGCGCATTCCCTCGCCGGAGTTGAGAAGGAGACTCCATGCTTGATCATGTCATCAAGGGAGCGACCGTCGTCGACGGGACCGGGGCGCCCGCCTTCGTCGCCGACGTCGGGATCCGCGACGGGCGTATTGCCGTCATCGGTCTTGTCACCGAGGAGGCCCGGAGCAGTGAGGACGCCTCCGGGCTCGTCCTCGCGCCCGGCTTCGTCGACCCGCACACGCACTACGACGCCCAGTTGTTCTGGGACCCGTATGCGACCCCGTCCCTCAACCACGGGGTGACGACCGTCGCGGCCGGGAACTGTGGTTTCACGCTCGCGCCTTTGAACCCCTCCCGGCCCGAGGACGCCGACTACACGCGGCGCATGATGTCCAAGGTCGAGGGCATGTCGCTGGTTGCGCTGGAGGAGGGGGCGCCCTGGAGCTGGCACTCCTTCGGTGACTATCTGGACGCCCTCGAAGGGCGGATCGCCGTCAACGCGGGGTTCATGGTCGGGCACTGCGCGCTTCGCCGGTATGTGATGGGGCCGGACGCGGTCGGCGGGCAGCCCACCGAGGAGCAGCTGGCGGAGATCGTGCGGTTGCTGCACGAGGCCATGGATGCCGGGGCCTGGGGGTTCTCGACCACCCAGTCGTCCACCCACTCGGACGGCGACGGGAAGCCGGTCGCCTCCCGGCACGCGAAGCCGGCCGAGCTGCTGGCGCTCTCGCGTGCCGTCGGGGAGCACGAGGGCACGCAGATCGAGGCGATCGTCGCCGGCTGCCTCGACCAGTTCAGCGACGCGGAGATCGATCTGTTCGCGGAGATGAGCGCGACGGCCGGACGCCCCCTGAACTGGAACGTCCTCACCATCGACGCCTCCGTGCCGGAGCGCGTGCCCCGGCAGCTGTACGCGAGTGAGCAGGCGCGGAAGGCGGGCGGCCGCGTGGTCGCGCTGACCATGCCGATCCTGACGCCGATGAACATGTCCCTGGGCACCTTCTGTGCGCTGAACCTGATACCGGGCTGGGGCCCGGTCCTCGGGCTGCCGGTGCCGGAGCGGATCGCCCGGCTGCGCGACCCGGACGTACGCGCGCAGCTGCTGGAGCACGCCACGTCCAAGGAGGCCGGTGTCTTCCGGCGGCTCACGAACTTCGGGCGGTACGTCATCGGGGACACGTACAGCGAGGCGAACGAGGGGCTGACGGGCAGGGTCGTCGAGGAGATCGCGCAGGAGCGGGGACAGGACCCGTTCCAGTGCCTCGTCGAGATCTGTGTGGCCGACGAGCTGCGTACCGTCCTGTGGCCCATGCCCACCGACAACGATCCCGCGTCCTGGGCGCTGCGCGCCGAGACCTGGCAGCACGAGGACGTGCTGCTCGGCGGATCCGACGCCGGTGCGCACCTGGACCGCATGTGCGGGGCCCCGTACACGACTCGCTTCCTGGGCGACTGTCTGCGCCGGCGGAAGCTGGTCGGTCTGGAGCAGGCGGTGAAGATGCTGACCGACGACCCGGCGCGGCTGTTCGGGCTGCGCGAGCGGGGGCGGGTGGAGGAGGGCTTCCATGCGGATCTGGTCCTCTTCGACCCGGAGCGGATCGACGCGGGTACGGCCACCCTGGTGCACGACCTGCCGGGTGACAGTCCGCGGCTGGACGCCAAGGCGATCGGGGTGCGCGCCGTGTGGGTCAACGGGGTCGAGGCGATCCGGGACGACGTGGTGAGCGGCGCCGTGCCCGGGAAGGTGCTGCGGTCGGGGCGGGACACCCGGACGGTGAGCACCAGGTGAACCAAGGGGCGGACGGGCAGCGGCTGTTCGTCGGCGGCCGGTGGGTCGAGCCGGACGGCGGCCGCTACGAGGTCGTCGACCCGGCCACCGAGGAGACCGTCGGGTGGGCTCCGGAGGCCTCGCGGGATCAGGTGCACGCGGCCTGTGCCGCGGCCCGCGAGGCCTTCGGGCCGTGGTCTCGTACGGCGCCGGAGGAAAGGGCGGCGGTGCTCGGCCGCGCGGCGGACATCATCGCGAGCCGGTTCCTGCCGTACGCCGAGCTGGCGCAGGCGGAGACCGGTGCGACCACGGGGACGGCGCGGGCGATGCAGGTCGGAGTGGGCGTGGCTCGTTTCCGGCGGTACGCGCGCGTGGAGCCCGCGGAGTGGGCGGTCCCGCCGCAGATCAACGAGGCAGGGCCGATGGGCAAGGCGGGCGTCATGGGCGCGCTGGCCGTCCGCCAGCCGGTCGGCGTCGTCACCTGCGTCACCTCGTACAACAACCCGTGGGCCAACCCGGCCGGCAAGATCGCCCCCGCGCTGGCCATGGGCAACACGGTGGTGGTGAAGCCCGCCCCGCAGGATCCGTTGTCGGTCTACCGGATGGCGGAGGCACTGGAGGCGGCGGGAGCGCCGCCGGGTGTGGTGAACGTCGTGTCCGGCCGGTCGGTGGAGGTCGGGGAGGCGGCCGTCGCGTCACCCGACGTCGACATGGTGAGCTTCACCGGGTCGACGGCGGTAGGGCAGCGCATCGGTGAGGTCTGCGGCCGTTCCATGAAACGGCAGCTGATGGAGCTGGGCGGGAAGGGCGCCGCGCTCGTCTTCGACGACGCGGACCTCGGCTCGGCGGTGGCGGGGATCGGCACCACCTTCTCCTTCTACAGCGGCCAGATCTGCACGGCACCGACACGGGTGCTGGCACAGCGGGGCGTGTACGACCGTCTGGTCGAGCAACTGGCCGCGTACGCCGTCCGGTTGACGGTCGGCGACCCCCGTGCCCCGAAAACGGTGGTCGGACCGGTGATCTCGGCCGCCCATCGGGACCGGGTGGAGTCGTACGTCGAACTGGGCCGGAAGGAGGGCGCGGTGGTCGTGACGGGCGGCGAACGCCCGCCGTCCGACCAGGGCTTCTACGTGGCGCCGACCCTCCTCGCGGACTGCACGAACGACATGCGCGTGGCTCGGGAGGAGATCTTCGGCCCGGTGGTGTCAGTCATCCCCTTCGAGGAGGAGGAAGAGGGCATCGCGCTGGCGAACGACAGCGACTACGGGCTCATCGACTACGTGTGGTCGGGGGACGTGGCACGGGCCTTCCGTGTGGCCCGGCGGCTGAGGGCCGGAGGCGTCGGCGTGAACACCGTGGGCCGCAACATGGAGGCGCCCTTCGGGGGGTTCAAGAAGAGCGGGGTGGGGCGGGACGTCGGTGTGTACGCCCTGCACGCGTACAGCGAGGTGCAGGCGATCGTCTGGCCGGGGTGACTCCCACCGCCTGGGCGGCCGGCAGGGCGCGCTCGCCCCATGAAGCCACGGTGCAGGTGGACGTCGGCGCGGTCTGGAATCCGGTACTGCCGGGGCTGGGCGCGGGGTGTCGCGGGTGATCCGGTACGACGCCCCGAGGTACGGCAGGTCTCCCGCGCCGACGGTGTCGTACTCGCAGGCCGGCGATCGCTCGGCGAGCGGGACCAGCCCCAAGTCGTCCGCTGCAACAAGGAGATGGCGGCCACCGCCCACATCCCCCGCTGTCACCAGCCGTTTGAGGGATCGCCAGTTTGATGGAGCGTCAGTCCCGCAGATCGACCCGCACCGTCAGCAGCCCCGCCCCGATCGCCCGCACCGCCAAGCTGTTCAGCGAGCGCAGCTTCCGCAGGCGGGCGATCGGGTCGTCGTCCGGCAGGAGGTGGGCCGTGCCGGTGTGCCAGCGGCCCCGGATGCGGACCCGCACCCGCGGGTCGGCCTTGATGTTGCGGACGTACTGGGACCGCTCCCCGAACTCGGAGACCAGCCAGAAGGAATCCCCGATCCGCCGGCCGCCGACCGGAGTCCGGCGGGGCAGGCCGGAGGTACGGCCCGTCGTCTCCAGGACGGTCTGGAGCGGAAGCCGACGCAGGACGGGGTTGAAGCGGCGCTGGAACGCTGTGGCGACGCGGTACTTGGTCTCCGAGTGGTGCGGACGGGCCATGGCCACGGGGCTCCTGTTCTTCGGCGGTGACGGCGTTCTCAATGTCCCCCACCTTGCCCCGTGGACTGACAGCGGGGCGGCCGATGCGCGTGCGGTTCTGGTCGGCGCCGCCGTTCTCGTCGGTGATCAGGGGCGACCGGCACCGACTCCAGGCCTTCGGCCACCAGGTCACTGCCGATGGCCCACTTTCGGCCACCACGCTTGAATCCGTACTCCGTCCACAGTCGTTTCTTCGCCGAATCGTTGCAGCAACCGCGCGGAATCTTGACGATTGGACGACTGGACCGAGGTGTTGATCTTTCACGCCAAACTGTTGATCGCCTCTTGTTTCCCTCTTGTCAGCCTGGCTACGGTCGTCCCACTCGCCTCGAACGCGGCTGACCACCGCTCGAACAAGGGGCGGGTATCAGAACGGCGACGGGGGGAGCCGCTTTGCGTCATCGTATGGACGCTCCCTGCCGAAAACGGAGGGGCGCTGATGGCCGACCAGATGGTGTTGCAGGCGCAGAAATTCGTCAACGCGACGTACGGCAGCCGGACCGGCATGACCGTCAAGGAGGATGGGCAGACCGGCTGGAACACGATGTACGCCCTCACTCGCGCACTGCAGTGGGAGCTGGGTATCAGCCCTGTGTCCAACAGCTTCGGACCAGGAACACTGTCGGCCCTTCAGTCGAAGCACCCGAAGATCAACGCTTCCACGGCACCTTCGGCTGACTTCATCCGGATCGTCCAGTCGGCTCTCTACTGCAAGGGCTACGACGGCGGCGGCATCGACGGCAAGTTCAGCGACCGCGTCGCCTCCTCGATCACGCTGCTCAAGCAGCGTATGGGCGTCGACCAGGTGTATCCGGGCAGCGATCTGGTGCCGAAGGTGTTCAAAGGCTTGCTGAACATGGACGCCTACGTCACCGTCGGCAACGGCACCGACACCGTTCGGAACATCCAGCAGTGGCTCAACGGACGCTACGTCGGCCGACAGGATTTCTTCATCGTCCCCTGCGACGGCATCTATTCGCGCGATGTGGCGAAAGCCATGATCTACGCCGTGCAGTACGAAATAGGTATGGCCGATGGTACCGCCAACGGCAACTTCGGCCCCGGCACCCAGGATGGTTTGAAGCAGCACACCGTCTCGGTCGGCGCGAAGGGCACCTGGGTGCTCCTCTTCACCGCTGCCATGATCTTCAACAGACGGTACGGGGTGTCCTTCGAAGGGACCTTCACTGCCGGTCTGGCCGACGAGGTCCGTGCGTTCCAGTCCTTCGTGAAACTGCCGGTCACCGGCCTGGGTGACTTCTCCACGTGGGCCTCCCTGCTGGTCTCGTTCGGTGATCAGTCCCGCAAGGGTGAGGCCTGTGACTGTGTCACCAAGATCACCCCGGCGCGTGCTGCTGCGTTGAAGGCGGAGGGCGTCAAATACGTGGGCCGCTACCTGTACAACCCGGCGGCCGTTCCGAGCGGCAGCACCAAGGAGAAGGAGATCCAGCCCGGCGAGTTGGAGACCATCGCCGCCAATGGACTGCGCTGTTTCCCCATCTACCAGACCTACGGGCGCGGCAAGGACTCGTTCAGTGCGCCGCAGGGCACGGCGGATGCCGTCTCCGCCGTCATGCACGCCGAGCGGCACGGCTTCAAGCCCGGCACCCGTATCTACTTCGCTGTCGACTTCGACGCCGTCGACGACGAGGTCACCAGCAACGTCATCCCGCATTTCCAGGGCATCAACGACGGCATCGAGTCCACCGGCAGCAAGTACCTGGTGGGTGTTTACGGACCCAGGAACGTCTGCTCACGGGTGTCCGAACTCAAGCTGGCCGACGCGAGCTTCGTGTCCGACATGTCATATGCGTTCTCCGGCAACTTCGGCTATCCCATGCCGAACAACTGGGCCTTCGACCAGATCGTCACCAAGACGGTCGGTTCGGGAGACGGCAGCATCAACGTCGACATCAACATCGCACAAGGCAGGGACATCGGGCAGAACTCGTTCGATCCGTCGCCGTCCACCGGTTCCGGCCTCGACGTCGAGTTCAACAACACCTTCTGGGATGCTCTGCGCGCGGACATCCGGGCCTACATGGAGTCGGTCGGCGTACCGGAGTCGAACTGGTACACCAAGTGGACCACCACCGAAGCCATCGACTTCGTGCTCAGCTGGGACAACGTGTTCACCGATCTGGCCCGCCGGTACAGGATGCGCAAGGCGCTGATCCAGATTCCCGTGCTGTGGGAGATGCGCCACTACAACGTCAGCGGCGTCCTCAAGGTTGACGACCGCTATTCCGACGCGGCCGTCTACGAGTACCACACCGGCCAACTTCCCGATTGGTGGCCGGACAAGATCACGGACTCGATGCGGGATTCCTCCACCGGGCTGGCGCAGATCTTCGGAGTCACCGCGATCAAGGCGAGGAACCTGGCAGTCGATCGCGGGCTGCTGTCCGCGACGTCCCGACGTAACCCGGACAACGACGCCGACCTGTTCGAAATCTGGACCAAGCTGCGGACGAACAACTCGTTCACCATCGCGACCGTGCCGTTCGTCCACATGTACCACGCCTCTCTCATCGGTGTGACGGGGCCGACCGTCGACTCCACGGAAGCAGACATCGAGAAGGTGCTGATCCGCTATCAGGGCACCACTGACGACGCGACGACAGAGGGAAAGAAGCGCATGGGCCTGTACCGCGTCTTCGAGAAGTACTACGCGCCGATACGCGAACACGCCTGATGAAAGGCCTGCGGCCACTGTGGCCGGCGCTGCTGGTCAACCTCCTCGTCGGGATCCCGGCCATGGTTCCCCTGTACAGCCTGTGGTGGCTGTCCGAACGACGATGGGGTGGATCCGTCATCGACCGCGCCAGCACGATCGTCGAAGTGTGCGGAGCCGACTGCGACCGGACCGGGCTGGCCATGTGGACCGCGACCGTAACCGGGTTGCTGGTGGTGCTGCTGCTGGTCGTGACGGACGTTCTCGTGCCGCTGCACCGTGACCGGCCCTTGGGGCCGTGGCTGAAGGCCATCCCCGTCGTCATCGTCCCCTTCCTCGTCTTTCAGGCCGTCTCCACGGTCCTGTAGCCACATCTGGAGTGACGCACCGTGAGTGCTGACATATCGCGCCGTACCCTGCTCTCCCGCACCGCCGCTGTCACAGGGGGAACCGCCCTGGCCTCGCTCGCCGGAAGCACGCTGTCGGCTCCTTCGGCCCAGGCGGCCACTCCGCCGTCTGCGGCTGACAGCCCGGCGCCGGACGAGGTGACGACCGGTCAGCCGTCCTTGAACGGCTGGGAGATGGAGAAGGCGGCGGACGGCGGCGGCAGTATCTGGACCCGTCCCGTTCTCGGCACCCCCCTCGACGGCGTGCAAGTCCGTATGGGGGATGCCGAAACCGTTCTCGTCCACGTCATCCAGCGGTTCCACTACGAGATCGACAGCCTGCGCCGCGGTGATGTCGTGGGCTGGCGACACCCCGGGAAGGTCCGCAAGGGGCTGGCGGAGTCCAACCTCGCATCGGGGACGGCGGTCCACATCCGCCCCGGCTTCTACCCGTCCGGGCAGCGAGGCGGATATTTCCCGAACCAGCTCGTGATCGTCCGTGACATCCTCGCCGACCTGGAAGGCGTCGTGCGGTGGGGCGGCGACGACAAGAAGCCCGACGAAGCCCTGTTCTACATCGACGTCAAGCCGGGGAACGGACACCTGCTCAAGGTCGCGGACAAGCTCCGCGGATGGGCCTCGACCCCCGGGGAGGGCGCCGGCGCGTCCACCGACCCCTTCGAGCCGGCGAGGCGCCGGGCCGCGGAGCGGCTGGCACGTCTACAAGCGTGACGTCGGTTCCAGTTCCACGGGCGGGTTCAAGGACAAGCCGGGCTCGACGTCGCTGTCGGGATGCAGCACAGAGACCCCCGTCGAAGAGCGATCCGGCCACTGTTGGCGGCCCGCCGACCACCGGCGCGTCCCCGGCCGGTAGCGACATTGATCTGACGGCACGCCACTACGACACCACAGTGGAGAACAACACTTGATACGCAGACCCCTTGCCTCCATCCTCCTGACCGCCTCCACGGGTGCCCTCCTCGTAGGCACTGGTCCGTTGGCGCACGCGGCGGAACACACCGCACACGCGCCGGTCACGGCCGGACAGGCCGCGACCGAAGAAGGCACGGACCCGGCGGCAGACCCGGTGCATCCGGTGATCGCCGAGTATGAGGGACGCAAGATCAACCTTGCCGAGTCGTGGGAGGGCGCAAACATCTGCACCGAACTCCCCAGCGGCGAAGTCCACTGCTACGCCACGGAGCAGGAAGCCTCGGCAGACCCCGCACTTCCTGCCCAGGCCCGTGCGAAATCCCCGAGGACATCCGCGCTTCGGGCTTCCGACCCGCACGACAACTGCGCCGCCGACTACTGGTGCCTGTACCAGGACGCCAACTACAAGGGCAGGCGGCTGCAGTTCTCCAGCGACGGCAAGAAGAACCTGGGCGACTACGGATTCCGCGACAAGCTCAGCTCGGTCTTCTACTGGGTCGGGCGATGGTCGATCAACTACGGGAACGCCACGATCTGGGACTCCCGGTCCTGGCCGCTGGATGACCGGCAGCGCGACTTGAATCCGCCCAAGGGATGGCCCAACCTCCAGGACCTGGCGTACCCGGGCGGTGGCAACTGGAACGACAAGGTCGACGTTTTCGAGATCAATCGCGCCTGAGAGAGGCCCTTTCCATGCGTAAGACACTCATCACCGCGGTATGCCTGGCAGCGACCGGCATACTCACGCTCGCGGGGCCGGCTTCGGCTGCCACGAACACCAGCGACTTCACGGTCACCTTCCCCGACAAGAGGCCGGCAACCACCTACTACATTGCGAACGAGGCCAAGCAGGCCTCCGGGAAAATCACCGCGAAGTCCCATGTGAGCTGGCAGATTCTCGATGACCAAGTGGTGGACCTCAGCAAACGGTTCACCCGCTTCGAGATCACCACGCGCCTCGAGACCCGTCCGGGCAAGGACAACCCCGACGCGATCGAGGCGACCAAGACGTGTGATCTGACCAAGCTGGTCAACGACCACTACACGTGGTTCCTGGACGAACCGGCCAGCACGTGCACTGTGCCGTCGGCGCTTTATGACGGTGACCTGTGGTGGTCGTCGGACTCGACTGTCGTCTACGACATCGAGGGTGATGGTCAGGGACCGATTACCAAGCAACTCCTGGGGTCACCCCTCATCCACGGCTGACGGAAAGCGGAGGGGCGCGGACAGCGCGCACCGCGCCCCTCCCTCAGCCCGAACCCGGACGGCATGGAACTGGGCCCGCTCCCGTCCACGGCCTCGCCATTCCTCCGTGCTGGGCCCGCGAGACCCAGCGGTGCAGCGTCCCGGCGTGGATGCCGCGCAGACAATCCGCCAGAGGTTGTAAGAGATTCGGCCCGGCCGTACATCTCCCGGTTGACGGCCGTTGACGGCTGTTGACGGACGGAACACGGAGGTGTCGTGAGACGACGACGAACAACCACCGGGGAGCACGATGACCCGGCCGGGCACCGGGCCTTGGAGGCCCTCTATACGGCTCACGCTGATCGGGTGTTGGCGTACCTGCTGCACCGTACGGACCGGGAGACAGCACAGGACATCCTGTCGGAGACCTTCGTGCTGGCCTGGCGCAAGTCCGGGTCCGTACCCGACGATGCCCTGCCGTGGCTGCTCGCCTCGGCCCGGCGGCTGCTCGCCAACCGCGTGCGGTCCGACCGGCGGCACCGTGCACTGACCGACCGCTTGGCGGTGATGGCCGACCGGACGCGGGCCGTGGAGATCGGGGACGCGATAGAGACGCGTGCCGAGGTGGCCGCCGCGCTGTCCGGGCTTTCCGAGCAGGACCGGGAGGTACTCGTACTGAGCGCCTGGTACGGCCTGACAGCCAAGCAAGGGGCCGTGGTCACGGGCTGCACGGCCACTGCCTTCGCTGTGCGTCTGCACCGGGCGCGCAAACGGTTCAGGGCAGCACTGCCCTCTGCGGGCCATGCACAGCCGGTCCACCACGCGATTGCCCACCCCCACTTCACCCCACGGGAGACGGCGTGAAGCAGACCGTTACCAAGCACAGCCAAGCGCCCGACCTCGCCGCCGTCCGCGCCCTGCGCCCCACCCACGACGGCACCGACGGCTGGGCGGCTTCCGAGGACGGCCAGGCCGTCCTGCGGGAGATCCTGCTGCGTACCGAGCAGCCGCGTGCCAGGGCCGGATCCGGGAGACGCCGGCACCTGCTCATGGTGGGCGCGGTCACGGCTGCCCTCCTCGGGGGCGCCACCACGGCTGCCGTGGCCACATTGGGGCCATGGGACGAGGGCGGACGCAATGTCATGTGCGCTCGCACTCTGTCGCCCGAGGCGGATCTGAGTCAGCTGCCGCTCAAAGCCATGAAGGATTTCGATCCTCAGGACGCGACGCGTTCCTGCGCGGCGTCCTGGGACCGGATGTGGAACCAACCCGCACAGGGCGCAGTGCCCCGGACGCCCAAGCCGACCCGGTTTGCTGCCTGCTATTTCCCCAACGCGCAGCCCGACAGCGGCGACTCCTCGGCCACCGACGGCGATGGGGCACTCGGCGGGCCGGTCATCTACCCGGCGGACGGCTACTCCACCGACAAGGCGGCCTGCGCAGCCATCGGATCCAGGCCCGTGGCAGGCGGTTGAGATCGACTGGAGACCGGCTGACGCAGGTCGTTCTTGAAACGGTCGGCGGAGGCCACACATGGCCGACACCGCTACAGCGCCCCAAGGAAGATCGGGTTGGTGAACGCGGCCATCACCCCCGGTACCGGCCCCACCGCCGTCTCGTGCCGCAACTCGGCGCGTACATAGGCCGCGTAGGCCGGTCTCGTACGCCATTCCACCGTGCCGGAACCCGACACCGGCAGCGGGGCGCTCGTGAACAGCACCCCCTGGTCGGTGACGAACCGGACCGTGCAGCGTGCGGCGCCCGAGACCTCGGCGCGGACGGTGACCGGGGTGTCGGCGTCCGCTTCCAGCCGCTCGCCGATGCCGGCGTGCTGACCCTTGTCCCCGCTCGCCGTGAAGGACACGGACACGTTCTTCGACTCGGCGACGTACGACCGCCCCGCCCGGATGCCCTCCTGGATCGCCTCCCGGGTCAGATCCTCGGCGAGGACGACCGTCTGCGGCAGTCCCACCGTGTCCGGATCGCGGTGCGCGTCGCTGTTGCCCATGGCCGGAAGCCACCCGCGCCCCTCGCGCACGGACGCGATCAGCTGGTTGTCCCACTCCGCGAGCGTCACCTCGTCGTCCGGTGTCCACGGCCCGTTCCACACCTCGACCGCGTCCGCCTCGCCGAAGCCGAACTTCCAGTTGCAGCCGACGCAGGTGCCGTGCGGGTGGGCGGGGACCACCAGGCCGCCCGCCTCGCGGATCCGGTGGGCGAAGCGGCCGAAGCGGCGGTCCCGGGCCCGGTAGCGCCAGTCGACGAAGGTGCCGGGATCGGTGCCGAGGGCGAGGACGTGGCCGTTCCTCGTCGTCACCTCCTCGCCGAGCATGATCAGCAGGTCCTCGCCCGCCTCCGGGGCCCAGTGCGGGTGCGAGGAGTGGGTGTTGTGGTCCGAGGAGTTGATGAAGTCCAGACCGGCCGCCCGCGCGAGCGCCGCGACCTCGGCCGGGGTGCGGCGGCCGTCGGAGTACCAGGTGTGGAGGTGGCAGTCGCCGCGGTACCAGGCGCGGCCCCGGCCCTTCGCCCGCGTCGGTGGATACACCGGCTCGGGCGTCTCACCCGGCTCCCCCTGCGTGAGCGTGACCGTGAGCTCGTACGACAGGCCCTGCGGCGCCACCGTGTACGGGCCCAGCACGATGTGCCAGGTGCCGGGGCGGAGGGGACCGGGGAGATAGCCGGGCGTCGCGTCGTCCGCCCGTACGAAGAACTCCGTACGCGCCCCGCCCGACCACCCCCGAAACCCCTCCCCGCCCAGCTCGGTGCCGCGCTCGTCGAAGAGGCCGATGTCGAGCGCGTTGCCGGGGACGCCGGGCGGGACGGAGGGGCGGTCGTAGGTGTAGGAGACCTTCAACTCGCTTACGCCAGGCGGGACTTCGAACGGTACGTATACGTAGTCCGGGGAGCCCGGGGGCAGCGTCCCGCGCATTGTCACCACGACCTCACCGTAGCCCCCACAAGGGGCGCGAGACAGTATCAATGTGCGGCTCCGCCGCGGGGCGCGACCAGCCCCCACTCACCCGCACGCGCCGACAACGATCGACCAGCCCCACGAACCGCGAACAACCGACCAGTCGGTATGGACATCTCGCCCTCGCCCCGGTACAGATGACCCATGCGAATCGCCGTGACCATCTTCCTCACCGACGAGACCGTCACCCCCACCCGGCTCGCGCGGGAGCTGGAAGCGCGCGGCTTCGCCGGCCTGTACCTCCCCGAGCACACGCACATCCCGGTGGAGCGTGTGACCCCGTACCCCGCGGGCGGTGAGCTGCCGCCCGAGTACGGCCGCACCCTCGACCCCTTCGTCGCGCTCGGACAGGCGGCCGCGGTGACCGAGCGGCTCGGCCTCGGCACCGGCATCACCCTGGTGGCCCAGCACGATCCGATCGACCTCGCCAAGCAGATCGCGACCCTCGACCACCTCTCCGGCGGCCGCTTCACCCTCGGCCTCGGCTTCGGCTGGAACGTCGAGGAAGCCGCCGACCACGGGGTGGAGTGGCGTACGCGGCGGGAGCTGGTGCGGGACCGGATGGCGCTGATGCGTGCGCTGTGGAGTGACGAACCCGTCCCGTACGAGGGGGAGTTCGGCGGCGTGCGGGCCTCGTACGCCCACCCGAAGCCTGCCCAGAAGCCGCGCGGACCGGTCGTCGGCCCGCGCACCCTCGTCGGCGGAGCCGCCGGTCCCAAGCTCTTCTCCCACATCTGCGAGTACGCCGACGGCTGGCTGCCGATCGGCGGGCGCGGGCTGACCGAGTCGCTGCCGGTGCTGCGCGCCGCATGGGCGGACGCGGGCCGCGACCCGGCGGCGCTGCAGGTGGTCCCGTACGCGGTGTTCCCCACCCCCGGCAAGCTGGCGCACTACGCGGACCTCGGCATCGAGGAGGTCGTCGTACAGCTGCCGCCGGCGGGGGAGGCGGAGGTGCTGCGGGTGCTGGACCAGTACGGGGCCCTGCTGGGCTGACCCCTGGGCACTGATCAGCTCGACCGTATGCTCGAAGGATGACGACTTCCGCGACCGGAACCGGCCCCACCGACAACTCCATGCGTCGCGCCCTCAAACGCGCCCGTGACGGCGTCGCCCTGGACGTCACCGAGACCGCCGTCCTCCTCCAGGCCCGCGGCGAGGCCCTCACCGACCTCGCCGCGTCCGCCGCCCGCGTCCGCGACGCCGGCCTCGACGCGGCCGGCCGGCCCGGTGTCATCACGTACTCGAAGAGCGTCTTCATCCCCCTCACCCGGCTGTGCCGGGACAAGTGCCACTACTGCACCTTCGTCACCGTCCCCGGCAAGCTGCGCCGCGCCGGCCACGGGATGTTCATGTCCCCGGACGAGGTCCTCGACATCGCCCGCAAGGGCGCGGCGCTCGGCTGCAAGGAAGCCCTCATCACCCTGGGCGACAAGCCCGAGGACCGCTGGCCCGAGGCGCGCGAGTGGCTCGACGCGCACGGCTACGACGACACCATCGCCTACGTCCGCGCCATCTCCATCCGCATCCTGGAGGAGACGGGCCTGCTGCCCCACCTCAACCCCGGCGTGATGTCCTGGACCGACTTCCAGCGGCTCAAGCCCGTCGCGCCCAGCATGGGCATGATGCTGGAGACCACGGCCACCCGCCTGTGGTCGGAACCGGGCGGGCCGCACTACGGCTCCCCGGACAAGGAACCCGCCGTACGGCTGCGGGTGCTCGAGGACGCGGGCCGCTCCTCGGTCCCCTTCACGTCCGGCCTCCTGATCGGCATCGGAGAGACCTACGAGGAGCGCGCGGAGTCCCTCTTCGCGCTCCGCAGGATCTCCCGCGCCTACCACTCCATCCAGGAACTGATCATCCAGAACTTCCGCGCCAAGCCCGACACCGCGATGCGCGGCATGCCGGACGCGGAGCTGGACGAACTGGTCGCCACGGTGGCCGTGGCCCGGCACATCATGGGCCCGTCCGCCAACCTCCAGGCCCCGCCCAACCTCGTCGACTCCGAGTACGAGCGGTTGATAGGCGCGGGCATCGACGACTGGGGCGGGGTGTCCCCCCTGACCATCGACCATGTGAACCCGGAACGCCCCTGGCCGCAGATCGAGGAACTCACCGAGCGCTCCCGCGCCGCCGGCTTCGAACTGCGTGAACGCCTCTGCGTCTACCCGGAGTTCGTCCAGCGCGGCGAGCCCTGGCTCGACCCGCGGCTGCGCCCGCACGTCCGCGCCCTCGCCGACCCGGAGACCGGCCTCGCGCGACCGGACGCGACCGTCGAGGGCCACCCGTGGCAGGAGCCCGAGGAGGCGTTCGTCGCCTCAGGCCGCACCGACCTTCACTCCTCCATCGACACCGAGGGCCGTACGTCCGACCGCCGTGACGACTTCGACGAGGTGTACGGCGACTGGGCGGCCCTGCGCGAGGCGGCCGCCCCCGGCATGCTGCCGGAGCGCATCGACACGGACGTACGCGCGGCGCTGGCGACGGCGGCGGACGACCCGACGCGCCTCACGGACGCGGAGGCCCTCGCCCTGCTGCACGCCGACGGCCCCGCACTGGACGCCCTCACGCGCATCGCGGACGACGTACGGAGGTCGGCCGTCGGCGACGACGTCACGTACATCGTCACCCGCAACATCAACTTCACCAACGTCTGCTACACGGGCTGCCGCTTCTGCGCGTTCGCGCAGCGCAGGACGGACGCGGACGCCTACACGCTCTCCCTGGAGCAGGTCGCGGACCGCGCCCAGCAGGCCTGGGACGTGGGCGCGGTGGAGGTCTGCATGCAGGGCGGCATCCACCCCGACCTGCCGGGTACGGCGTACTTCGACATCGCGAAGGCGGTGAAGTCCCGTGTCCCCGGAATGCACGTCCACGCCTTCTCGCCCATGGAGGTCGTGAACGGCGCGACGCGCACGGGGATGTCCATCCGCGAGTGGCTCACGGCCGCCAAGGAAGCCGGTCTGGACACCATCCCCGGCACGGCAGCCGAGATCCTCGACGACGAGGTCCGCTGGGTCCTGACCAAGGGCAAGCTGCCGACGGCGACCTGGATCGAGGTCGTCACGACGGCGCACGAACTGGGCATCCGGTCCTCGTCGACGATGATGTACGGGCATGTGGACCAGCCGCGCCACTGGCTCGGCCACCTGCGGACGCTGTCCCGCATCCAGCAGCAGACCGGCGGCTTCACAGAGTTCGTGACGCTCCCCTTCATCCACACCAACGCACCGGTGTACCTGGCGGGCATCGCCCGCCCCGGCCCGACGACCAGGGACAACCGCGCGGTGACGGCGATGGCGAGGCTGCTGCTCCACCCCCACATCCCGAACATCCAGACCAGCTGGGTGAAGCTGGGCACGGAGGGTGCGGCCGAGATGCTCCGCTCCGGCGCCAACGACCTGGGCGGCACCCTCATGGAGGAGACGATCTCCCGTATGGCGGGCTCCTCCTACGGCTCGTACAAGTCGGTCAAGGACCTGATCGCGGTGGCGGACGCGGCCGGCCGCCCGGCGAAGCCGCGTACGACGCTGTACGGGGAGGTGCCGGAGGAACGGCAGCGGGCGGCGGCGGTGTCCGACGGACACTTGCCGGAACTTTTGCCGGTCCTGGACTGAGTACGATGATCCGACCCCTGTTCCACGAGGACATGGGGATGTGGAGCTGAGGAGATGCGTGCCGTGCCAGCCCCGAAGGTCTGGGTGACCGGTCTGACGGTGGGAGCGATCGCCGCTGTCGTCGTCCTGGCCGTACAGGCCGACAAGGGGCCGAAGCCCCACGCGGTCGCCGCCCGGCCGAGCGCGTCGGCGTCGGCGGGCGCGCATCCCGCGCCGACGAAGTCCGCAGCACCGGCCAAGGTGCCGGACGGCTCCGGCGCCGGGCGGCGCGTCGTCTACTCCCTCGGGAAGAAGACGGTGTGGCTGGTCGACGCGAGCGATGCGGCCCGCCGTACGTTCGCGGTGTGGCCGGGGACGGTGAGCCCGGAACCGGGCACCTACACGGTGGGCGCCCGCACCCGGGGCGCCATCACCGGCTCCGATGGCGTGAAGATCGAACACATCGTGTACTTCTCGGTCAAATCCGGCGTGAACATAGCCTTCTCCAACGCCGTCGACGGCTCTTCCCCACCGCCGACCACGTCCGGCACCCAGACCGGCGGTATCCGGATGCGGGCGGCGGACGGGACGGCGCTGTGGACGTTCGCTTCGGCGGGGACGAAGGTAACGGTGGTCAGGTAGCCGGGGCGGTCCTGGTCAGGCGGCCGAGTCGGTCCGCCGGTCGGTCAGCTGCACGACCAGCAGCGCGACCCCGGTGAACACGATCACACGGGTCGCCGCCTCCAGCCCGTTCCAGGTCTTCGACTGCCACATGGAGAACCACTCACCGCCGATCGCGATGAAGCCGGCGCCGAAGAGCAGCAGGAGCATCAGCAGGCCGTAGGTGGAGATGCTGCGGGCGCGGGCGTAGTCACGCCGGGCCCAGAGCCAGGTGCCGTATATGAGGACGAGTGCGGCAAGGGTCTCCCAGACAATGATGGCGACGTACGCCGTGTTCTGAAGTCCCTTGCTGGTGATGGCTCTCCACATCAGGTCGTCGTCCTTGAACGTCGTGTCCATGGCCAGCACATGCTGCACGAACGCCTGATTGGTGCCGAAGTCGGTGATGTTGCCGAAGGCCACGAGGGCGATGTAGAGGGCGACACTCGCGGTGAGCAGGGTGGCGGTGAGGTGGAGTGCGCTTCGTGGGGGTGTCGATGCCATGACGGCCATCTTCCCTCACGGGGCGGCGAGTTCGAGATCAGGGCATCAGTGCCGCACACCGCATCAGCCGATAACTGAGCACTCAGGGTGACTCAGGACCACTCCTGTCATGTCTCGCATACCACTACGCCCACTAAACCGACCGTTCCCGTTCGATTACAGTGCTGAACTGTCATGCGTCGGACGGAGCCATCGGGGAGGTCTTGGTGAGTGTGCCGGCCGGGGCCATATGGGGCCGTGTCGAGCAGCAGGATTTTCGGAGCCGGGTGCGGGGGACGCTGCTCGGGGCCGCCGTGGGAGACGCGCTCGGGGCGCCCGTCGACGGGCTGGATCTCGACGGGATCCGGGAGGCGTACGGGGCCGAGGGCGTCGCGGACTTCGCCTTTGCGTACGGCAGGCGCGGTGCCGTCACCCACATCACACAGCTCACCCTGTTCACCGTCGACGGGCTGATCCGTGCGCAGGTGCGCCGTGACACCGGTGCCTGGCATCCGCCGACCGATCTGCACCGGGCGTATCTGCGCTGGGCGGCCACCCAGCGCGACTGGGGGCCGGACGAGCGCCGTAAGGACGACGGCTGGCTGGCGCGGGAGGAGTGGCTGTACGCCCGGCGGGACCCGGCGCGCTCGCTGCTGCTCGGGTTCGGGGACGAGCACATGGGGACCCTGGACGCGCCCAAGAGCCCCGCTGAGACCGGGCCGGAGGCGACGGCGCGGTCCGCGCCCTTCGGGTTGCTCGTCGGCTGGGAGCCGCAGCTGGTGGCCCAGCTGGCGGTGGAGTGCGCGGCGCAGACCCACGGGCATCCGGTGGCCTATCTGTCGGCCGGCGCGTACGCCGTGATCGTGCACGGCCTGGCCCGTGGCGAGTCCCTCGACGGGGCCGTGCAGCGGACGCTCGCGCTGCTCGCCGCGCGGCCGGGGCACGAGCCGGTGTCGGACGCCCTTCAGCATGCGCTGGGCGCGGTGCGGCAGGGCATGCCCACGCCCGTGCGGGTCGAGGAGCTGGCCGGGGACGGGTCGGCGGAGGGCGTGCTGGCAGCCGCCGTGTACTGCGCGCTGGTGGGGGAGGACTTCCGGCACGGGCTGTGCCTCGCCGTGAACCAGGACGGCCCCTCGGGCGCGACGGCCGCCCTGACCGGCGGCCTCCTCGGCGCCCTGCACGGCGAAACGGCCCTCCCGCCGGCCTGGCTGGCCGAACTGGAAGGCCGTCCGACGCTTCTGGAGCTGGCCGACGACTTCGCCATGGAGATGACCCAGGGGCCCGCACTGCACGGCCCGGCGGGGTCGTCCCCCGGGTGGCTCGCCCGCTATCCGAGGGCCTAGGGCTCATGACGGGGACAGCCCCCCGGCCGCAACCCCGTCAGCACAAGCACCGCCGGCGCTACTCCTTCGCCGCCGTCCCCACGGCGTCCTCCGCCGGACCCGCGGGAGCAGGGATCGCCGCGGCGGCCGTGCCGTCGTCGTCCGTGTTGATGCGTTCGATGACGGCGAGGCGCTCCGGGGTGTCCTCGGGCCTGAGGTAGCCGATGAGGATGTAGAGGACCAGGGAGACCGCCAGCGGGATCGAGACCTGGTACTGGAGCGGGACACCGCCGTCGACGTTCCAGTTGATGGGGTAGTTGACCAGCCAGAAGGCGAGCAGGCCCATGGACCAGCTGGTCAGCGCCGCCGTGGGGCCGGAGCGGCGGAACAGGCGGAGCAGGCCCAGCATCATCGGGATGGCGATCGGACCCATCAGCCCGGCGACCCACTTGATGACCACCGTGATGATGTCCTTGAACGTGGGGGAGTTGACCTGCGTCGCCACCGCCATCGACAGGGCCAGGAAGACGACTGTGGTCACTCGCGCCGCGATCAGGCCCGAGCGCTGACCCCACTCCCGGGCCCGCCTGGACAGCACCGGCGCCGCGTCCCGGGTGAAGACGGCCGCGATCGCGTTCGCGTCCGAGGAGCACATGGCCATGGTGTGGGAGAAGAAGCCGACGATGACCAGGCCCAACAGACCGTGCGGCAGCAGCTGTTCGGTCATCAGGCCGTAGGAGTCGGAGCCGTCCGGCTTCTGGGCGTGGACCAGGAGCGGCGACATCCACATGGGGAAGAAGAGGACCACCGGCCAGACCAGCCACAGCGCCGCCGACAGCCGCGCCGAGCGCTCGGCCGCCTGCGGGCTGGTCGTGGCCATGTAGCGCTGGGCCTGGTTGAGCATGCCGCCGTTGTACTCGAAGAGCTTGATGAAGAGGAACGCCAGCAGGAACACCGTTCCGTACGGGCCGACCAGTGGCTTCCCGTGGCCGTGCAGGGCCGGCTCGTCCCAGGCGCCGAAGAAGCCGATGCCCTTGTCGTTCAGCTTCAGTACGACGGCGACGAACATCGAGATGCCCGCCAGCAACTGGATGACGAACTGGCCGAGTTCGGTCAGCGCGTCCGCCCACAGACCGCCGATGGTGCAGTAGACGGCCGTGATCGCGCCGGTGATGAGGATGCCCTGGTTGAGCGTGATGCCGGTGAAGACGGACAGCAGCGTCGCGATCGCCGCCCACTTGGCGCCCACGTCCACGATCTTCAGCAGCATGCCCGACCAGGCCAGCGCCTGCTGGGTCTTCAGGTCGTAACGGTTCTTCAGGTACTCCAGCGGGGAGGCCACATGGAGCCGTGAGCGCAGCCGGTTGATGCGCGGCGCGAACAGTTTCGAGCCGATGGCGATGCCCAGCGCGATCGGGAAGGACCAGGTGACGAAGGAGGTCACGCCGTAGGTGTAGGCGATGCCCGCGTAGCCCGTGAACATCACCGCGCTGTAGCCCGACATGTGGTGCGAGATGCCGGACAGCCACCACGGCATCTTCCCGCCGGCCGTGAAGAAGTCGCTGACGTCGTCCACGCGCTTGTGCGACCAGACGCCGATCGCGACCATCACACCGAAGTAGCCGATGAGCACGGCCCAGTCGAGACTGTTCATGTGCGCCCTCCCAGGGTCCGCCTTGTGAACGGCTCGCTCATCGTGGGCGCGCCCACATGGGCACGACAAGCAAGCGTCAGGTCAAAGGACGGCAAAAATGTTCCTTGTGTTGACCTGCGTTCATGCACATGAACCGTCTCTCGAGGTGGTCAGCGCATCAGCTCCCCCGCGTTGACCAGCAGCGACTGCCCCGTGATGGCCCGCGCCCGGTCCGAGGCCAGGAACACCGCCGCGTCCGCCACATCCCCGTCCGTCGCCAGCTCCGGCAGCGCCATCCGCCCGGTCAGCCGCTCCAGTACGTCGGCCTCGGGCACCCCCTCCGTCTGCGCGGTGAACTGGACGTACGCCTGCACCGGCGGCCCCCACATCCAGCCCGGCAGCACGGTGTTGACCCGGATGCGATGCGGCCCGAGCTCCCGGGCCAGCGAGTACATCGCGCTCGTCAGCGCCCCCTTGGAGGCCGCGTACGCCGCCTGCTTCACCTGGGTGGGCGCCGCCACCGAAGACTGCGTCCCGATGAACACCACCGAGCCCCCGCACGCCTTCAGTGCCGGCAGACAGGCCCGGGTCATCCGCAGCGAGCCCAGCAGGTTCACGTCGATCACCTGCTGCCAGCTCACGAAGTCCGCGTCCTGAAGGCCGCCGAAGTAGCCGTCCATCGCGGCCACATGGACGACCGCGTCGATCCGTCCGAACCGCTCCCGCGCGAGCGCCGCCAGCGTCTCGCACTGCGCTTCGTCCCTGATGTCGGTCGCCCGGTACGCCGTGTGCGCCCCGTCCGGATCGATCTCGCCGGCGCTCTTGGCGAGGTTGGCCTCCGTACGCGCCCCGAGCACCGCGTTGCCGCCGTCGCGCACGACCGCCGCCGCGACCTGATGACCGAGCCCGGCGCCGACCCCCGACACGACGACGGTCTTGCCCGTGAGCAGTGACATCGGAGCCTCCCGGGTATGGCGGTTTATCTGACGGGGCGTCAGAGTATGGGCGACCGGCGGAGGACGGAAGGGGAGCGACATGAGCGAGGAAACCCGCAGCGACGTGTACGCCGAGCTGGCCGCCGTGGGGCCGTACGGGGTCCGGCCCGGCCATGCCCTCATCACCATGGTCGAGCCCCACCCCGGCCACGAGTACGCGTACAACCGCTGGTACGAGGACGACCACTACTACGCGGGCGCGATGGCCATGCCCTGGATGTACGCCGGGCGCCGCTGGGTGGCGACCCGCGACCTCCAACTCCTGCGCTACCCCGAGAAGTCGGCGATCGCCCAGCCGGTCACCGCCGGCTGCTACATCTCGACGTACTGGATCACGGACGGCCGCTACGACGACCACATGCGCTGGACCGTCGCGATCAACAAGCGCCTCAACCGCGATGCCCGGGTCTACCAGGACCGTACGCATGTCTTCACGGCGTTCCAGGACCACGAGGCGACGGTCTACCGGGACGGGGCCGCCGGGCCCCGCGACTTCCACGCCCTCGACCACCCGTACGCGGGCCTGGTCGTCGAGGTGATCGACACCGAATCGGCCGGGCAGCGGGCCGAGTTGCTGGAGTGGCTGCGCTCCCGTCATCTGCCCAAGCGGGTGGCGGGCTCACCGGCCGCGATGGTGACCGTCTTCTGCCCGACGCCCCTGCCCGGCGACCGCATGACGTACGTCAAGCAGGTCGAGGGCGTGGAGACCCGGCTGACCCTGCTGTGGTTCCTGGAGGCGGATCCCCGGGAGTGCTGGGAGGCGTACTTCGCGGATCTGGAGGCGCCGGTGCGGGAGGCGGGGCTGGGGAGGGTGGAACTGGTGGCGCCGTTCGTCCCCACGGTGCCGGGCACGGACAAGTACGTCGACAGGCTCAGGTGATGGACACACGCCGAGCCCCCTCGGCAAGGACGGCGGGCTGGACGAGAGGGCTCTTCACGTGCTGCTTGTGAAATTGTGGAAGGCGAACGCGGTCGAGGATCAGCAGATCCTCCCCCCTACGCCTTGATCGAGCCGACGAAGGTGTTCCACGCGTCGGCCGGGAAGGCCAGTACGGGACCCTCGGGGACCTTGGAGTCCCGGACGGCCATGGCCGCGCGGACCGGGGACTTGATCTCGACGCACGCGCCGTTGCCCGTCGAGTACGAGGACTTGGTCCACGTGTCCGTGGCGCCCTGACGAATTGCCATTTTTGCTCCGGAATGCCAGTTGTTGAGTTGCTGTCACCGCACGACGGATCCGACTCCGAACCCACAGCGCGGTTTGCGCCAACCCTTGGTGTGTGGTGGCGTGATCGACGCTACTCGCCAACCTCGACGTACGAAGTGACCATTCACTCGACCGGGTGGCATATTCCAGATGGGTCTTCCAGTCCGACCCGGGGAAGGTGTACCTTACGGCGCTTCAGCGCGCGTACTCCTTCGCGATGTCCGCGATGAACTGCCGTGACTGGTCCGGATTCAGGGCCTGGGCGCGCAGGTGCTCGTACATCACGCTGTATTTCTGCACGTCGTTGGCCTTCTCCAGGTACAGGTCGCTGGTGACGCCCTCGATGTAGACCACGCTGGAGTCCGCCGCGTCGGGGAACTCGAGGATCGCGTACTGGCCGTTCAGCCCGGGGTGGGCCCCCATGTCGAAGGGGATCACCTGCACGGTGACGTGCGGCAGTTGGGACTGCTCGACGAGGTACTCCAGCTGGTCGCGCATGAGGGAACGATTGCCCACCACCCGGCGCACGGCCGCCTCGTCCATCACCGTCCACAGCCGGAGCGGGTTCTCCGGGGCGGTGATTCGTTCCTGCCGGCGCAGCCGCACCTGTACGCGCTTCTCGACGTCGGTGGCGGCCGTCTCCGGCAGCGCACCCGCGATCAGCGCCTCCGCGTACTGCCGGGTCTGCAACAGCCCGGGGACGACCTGGGGGTCGTACACCCGCAGACTCGCCGCATCCGTCTCCAGGCCGATGTAGACGCTGTACGGAATGTCCCCGAAGGAATGCCACCATCCTTGCTGGCGGCTGTCCTTGGCCATCTGCATCAGCGAGTCGACGATCCGGTGGTCCTCCACCTCGTACACCCCGCACAGGTCGCGGACGTCGCGCTGGCTGATGCTGCGCCGCCCGTTCTCCAGCCGGCTGATCTTCGACTGCGACACCAGCAGCCGCTCGGCGACCTCTTCGGCCGTCATGCCCTTGAGCTCGCGGAGCCGGCGCAGCTCCTGGCCCAGCCGGCGTCGCCTGACGGTGGGATTGACATTGGACGCCACGAGACGTGCACCTCCGGCTGCGTGCCTGCACTAGCTGTACTTTGCCACTTTGCGTATCTGCTGTTGAGCAGACTGCCACCAAGGGACTTGGTACCGCTGGGAAACGGCGTATATGCGCTGCGCGGGCGACAGTTCCCGGTTTCATGGAAAAACGGCCGCGCGGGGCAGCGGAACCGTTACGGCACCCGTAGGGACGGATGGCGTACGGCCCCGCTGCCCCGCGCGGACCAGCGGCTCCCGTACCGGGTCTCGGGGACTGCGCCTTCGCAGGCTCGGTGCGGCGCTCGGCGGTGCGTGGTGCTGCGGTGCATTGCGGTGCAATGTCGTGCCGGTGGTGCGGTTCGTGCGGCTCGTCGTGGAACTGCGGCTCAGTGGGCCACGACGCGCGCCATGGAACCGCGGCGCGGCTGCATCGGAACGCCACGAGCGGGTTCCGGTGCCGACCTGGCCGGTCCGGCGGCGGCCTGACGGCCGGCCGGAGCCGGGTTGCGGCGTGGTTGTGCGCCCACGCCGTTCTGGACGTCCATCACGGCGTGCGCGACGAGACCGCCCATGGGGTCGTGCCTGATGAGATCCCGCAACCGGGACCGAGAGGACCGCCCCTCGTTCCCCGGGTACAGGTGCTTGCCGAGGCCGACCGCGTGCGCCAGTGCGGCGAGTGCGGCGGTCCGCGGGTCCGGCGGCACGCCGGTGCGGATCGCGGAGTCGAGCCGGGCCCTGATCTCCCGGCTGATCTCGGTGTCCGTCGCCTGGTAGCGCGTCGTCGGGAGCACTCCGCACATCTGGCCCGCCACGGCATGCACCATGCCGCACCGCTCCAGATGCGAGAGATAGGTCTGGCGCAGCCCGAGACGCGGCCCGCCAATCCAGTTCACTGCACGTACGGGAGCGCCACGCCTTCGCAGCAACTCCAACGCACAGTCCAATGTTGGATCTCCAGTCGGCCGTGGGGCTACCACGGCGATACGATCCCCGTCTGGGGCTATCCGTCCGGCCAGCGCCAGCTCCACTAGCTGTGCTCCGGCCAGACCGAGGTCGAGCGACTGCGGCTGTGCAGTGGTACCCGTGGCCGGGTCCAACGCCAGCAGCAGAAGCTCCTCCGGAAGTGTTCTGCGGCTCCTGCCCATCCATGCCTCCCCGCGTGGATGAAAGACAGGGTGACCCCTCTCACATTGGTCTGTCGAGGGTGCGTGACCTGTTTGTGAGGGAACCAGTAGGTATGTCGTTCTCGTCTACCGCAGGGGTTAAGCCCACACACAGGACACTGGTACATGGTTCGGACAGCGCGTTTGAGCGGTGTTTCGGGCGGCGGTTCACGGTTCGGTAGGTCGCACGGAGGGCGTGCGGCATGGAGGAGGCATCGGTGGCGGGCGAGTCCCCCGACAGGTCGAAGCAGCGCGAGTCGTCGGCAGAACCGACGTCGGGGACCAAGGGCCCGGTTCCCGAGCCCGCCCCCCAGGATCGCCCGGCCCGCGATCCCCGTCTCTCGGTGGCCCGCGAGACCGACACGTCAGAGACGCGCGGCGGCGTGGACACGGCGACACGGGTTTTCTCGGTACGGGATCTGAAGAAGGCGGTCGAGGAGGCCGGGGGGACTTCGGGGGAGCGTCCGGAGGCTGAGGAGACGGCGGCCGAGCGGCCGGAGGCCGAGAAGCCCGAGGCTGAGGGCGCCGTGACGGGGGAGACGGCGGCCGAGCGGGCTGAAGCCGGGGAGAGCGCGGCTGAGGAGACCGAAGCCGAGCGGCCTGAGGCTGAGGGGGTCGCGACGGGGGAGACGGTGGCCGAGCGGTCCGAGGCCGCCGGGGAGAGCGCGGCCGAGGAGCCTGAGGCTGAGGGCCCCGTGAGGGGGGAGACCGCGGCCGAGCGGCGAGAGGCCGAGGAGAGTGCGGCTGAGGAGCCTCGAGCCGGGGAGAGCGCGGCCGAGGAGCCCGGGGCTGCGGGGGCGACAGGCGGCGAGGGTGAGGACTCCGAGGCCGAGGGTGCGGCGGCTGTCGGTGCCGACGCTGTGGCCGAGGACGAGGATTCGGCGGCCGACGACGCCGCTGCGACCGCCGGCGACGAGGGCGGTGACGCCCGGCTCCGGGCCGCTGTGGCGGCCTGGGTCCGCTCCGGGGACTCCAAGGGCTCCCAGGACTCCGAGGAGCCCGAGAGCGCGGAGAGCACCGCTGAGGCCGACGAGGACGGTGCCGCGGAGCCGGAGGCGGGCGCCGACGCCGACAGCGATGTCGAGGCCGGGGCTGCTGCCGACTCCGACGAGGCGGAGGAGGGACCGCAGGACGCTGCCCCCGAGCCCGAGGCGGACACCGCCTCCGCCGCGGACGCCCGCGCCGGAAGGGGCACCGCCGCTGAACCGGACGGTGATGCCCAAACGGCCGCCGACGCTGCGACGGGCGACGAGCCCGGGGCTGCATCCGGGACGGGCGGCGAACCCAAGACGCGCGGCGCCTCCGAGACGCGCGGCGCCTCCGGGACGGCTGGGGCATCCGGGACGAGCGCTGGTCTCGAGACGGGTGGCGCATCCGGGACGGGTGCCGAACCCAAGACGGGCGACGGCTCCGAGACGGGCGCCGAACCGAAGGGGGGCGCCTCCGAGACCCGCGGCGAGCCCGGGACCGGCGGTGCATCCGAAGCCGGTGGTGAACCCGGGACCGCCGGTGCAGCCGAGGCCGATGGTGACCCCGTTGCGGCCCGTGGGCCCGCAGTCGCCGATGGCGAGGGTGCACCGAAGGGGCCATCCGCGGCCGACGACGAGAGTGGTACGGGTGGTGCCGGTGGGAGCACCGAGACCGAAGGCGAAGCCGAGGTCGAGGACAAGCCCGTCGACCAGCCGACCGCCATCTTCAAGCGCCCCAAGCCGCAGGTCGACCAGCCCACCACCATGCTCAAGCTGGGCGGCGCCAAGACCCCGGAGCCGTCCGAGGCCGAGCGCACCAGCAAGTTCGTCGCGCTCAAGCCCCTGGACGAACCCCGCACGCCCCGCAGGCCCGCGGACGCGACCGCCCCGGTCCCGCAGGTCGGCCCCGAGCGCACGGCCCAGCAGCCGCTGCCCCCGAAGCCGCCGCTGGACCTGCTGGCCGAGCTGACCAACACCCCGCCACCGCCGCAGACCCCGGTCCGCACGATCATCCGCAGGGTCAAGATCTGGACCCCGCTGGTCCTGCTCCTCGCGATCATCTTTGCGATCGTGCAGTCCGTGCGCCCGCTGCCCACCCCCACCCTCGCGCTCACCGCCGACGACTCGTACACCTTCGACGGCAACAAGGCCGGCCTCCCCTGGCCGAACGAGGGCCAGGGCTGGATGGACGTCAACGGCATCGGCGCGATGGACAGCTTCGGCAAGCAGACCGCCGTCCCGATCGGCTCCGTCGCCAAGGCCATGACCGCGTACATCGTCCTCAAGGATCACCCGCTCAAGCAGGGTGAGGAGGGCAAGAAGATCACGGTCGACGCGCTGGCGGAGAAGGAGG
The DNA here is from genome assembly GCF_040298885.1 of Streptomyces sp. NPDC001137. Classification (NCBI taxonomy): domain Bacteria; kingdom Bacillati; phylum Actinomycetota; class Actinomycetes; order Kitasatosporales; family Streptomycetaceae; genus Streptomyces; species Streptomyces sp. NPDC001137. The sequence continues at coordinate 21,821 of NZ_JBEPBA010000020.1, read as the reverse complement.
GCGGCTACGACAAGCAGCACGAGTCCACCCTCAACACCGTGAAGAAGGGCGATGTCCTCACCGAGAAGCAGGCGCTGTCGGCCATCATGATCCCCTCGGCCAACAACATCGCGCGCCTGCTGGCCCGTTGGGACATGGGCTCCGAGGCGGCGTTCATCAAGAAGATGAACGACACCGCCAAGGAACTCGGCATGAAGAACACGACCTACACCGATGCCTCCGGTCTCAAGGAGTCCACCGTCTCCACGGCCGAGGACCAGGTGAAGCTCGGCAACGAGCTCGTGAAGATCCCGGCGCTGATGGACATCACGAAGCTGCCCTACTGGTTCGACCCGTCCGGCAAGAAGTGGAAGAACTACAACGCCCTGGTCCCCTTCAACGGCGCCATCGGCATCAAGACGGGCACGACCACCAAGGCCGGCGGCAATCTCCTCTTCGCCGCCACCAAGGAGGTCGGCGGCGAGACGGTCACCGTGGTCGGCGCGATCCTCGACCAGCAGACGGCGCCGATCATCGACACCGTCAACAACGTCAGCAGGACGGCGATGCTCGCCGCCCGGGACGCGCTGACCTCGACGAAGATACTGAAGAAGGGCGACGTCGTCGGGTATGTGGACGACCAGCTCGGAGGCCACACGCCGATCGTGCTCACCAAGGACGTCGCCGCCGTCGGCTGGGCGGGCCTGAAGGTGAAGCTGTCCTTCGACGCCGACGACGTACCGCACACCGCGAAGGCCGGCACCACGGTGGGCACCCTCACCGTGGGCGACGGCACGAGCGGCGCGGTCAAGGTCCCGGTGGCGCTGCAGAAGGACCTCACGGAACCCGGCTTCACGGCAAAGCTCAAGCGCCTCGGCTGACAGCGGCCGCGGACACCCTCGCACCCCGTCGGCGGGCCCACCAGGGAGCCCTCCGGCGGGGTGCGTGCTAGCGTCACGAAACGGGGCAGGCCGCCGCTCACGGGACGCGACCGGGAAATCCCCGGGGACGCGGCCGCGAACCAGCGGACAACGGGACGCGTCCCAGAACAGAAGACGGGACACCACGGGGAGTGCCTTCAGGTGGCCACTGCGGAGCCGACACGCGCCGACGACGCCGATCCGGGCCCGGGAAACGGCCCGCGAATACGCGTGCCCGCTCCGCGCACGGAGGACATGCGCGGCATGTACGGAAGTGACACCGCCCGCGCGCAGCCGGGCGAGCGGGCGCGGAGCGACGGGACAGCACGCGCGCAGGCCGCCTTCCTCGCCCTGCGCGAGCGGCTGCTGCGCCACCCGGTGCTCTCCCTCACCGCCCTGTCCGGCGTCCTTCACATCGTCTGGTTCTTCACCTTCGCGAACAGTGGCGGCGATCTCGCGGCGCAGGACGCATGGGCCGAGTTCGTCGGCCGGCACCCGGACTCGGCGTACAACCTCGCCTGGTACGGCGGGATGCACCCGGTGTCGTACAGCGTGGTCTCGCCGTATCTGATGTCGGTGCTCGGTGTCCGTACGACGATGATGATCGCGGGGACGGTCTCGGCCGGTCTGCTGACGATGATCCTGATCCGCAGCCGGAGCGTGAAGAACCCGCTGTGGGCGTCGCTGGCGGGACTTTTCGCGTTCGTGTGCAACGCGGTCTCGGGCCGGGTGACCTTCGGCCTGGGCACGATGTTCGCGCTGGGCGCGGTCGCCACCGTCTTCTGCTGGCCGTACAAGTGGCGCTACAAGCGGTGGGCGAAGGCCCTGTGCACGGCCCCGCTGGCCGCGCTGGCCACGATGTCCTCACCGGTCGCCGGCCTGTTCGTGGGGCTGGTCGCCGTCGCCCTGTTCCTGCAGAAACGCCGTCCCGGCGCCTGGGCGCTGGGGCTCACCCCGGCCGCGGTCGTGGCGGTGTCGGCCTGGCTGTTCCCCTTCTCCGGCACCCAGCCGATGACGATCTGGTCGGTGATCCTGCCGTTCCTGTACGCCGTCCTCGCCTTCGTGCTGGTCCCGAAGAAGTGGACGACGGTCCGGCTGACGTCCGCGGTGTACGGCCTCTCGGTCCTCGCGGTCTGGCTGGTCAGCTCGCAGATCGGCTCCAACATCACCCGGCTGGCGATGCTGTTCGCCGGCGTGACCCTGGTCGCGGCGCTCCCCTTCACGGTCCCGCGCTCGCGCAAGTGGTACGTCACCGTGCTCGCCTTCGCCGGCTTCGTCGTCTGGATCGGCTTCAAGTCGGTCGACGACATCATCCACACCTCGCCCGCCGCGTCCTGGGCGCGCGAACTGGCCCCCCTGGTGAACGAGCTCCAGGGCGTCGGCGCCGAGAAGGGCCGCGTCGAGGTCGTCCCCGCCCGCTCCCACCGCGAGGCCTCCGCCCTCGCCCCCTACGTCAACCTGGCCCGCGGCTGGAACCGCCAGGCCGACATGGAGCGCAACCCCCTCTTCTACGACGACACCCTCAACTCGGCGAACTACCACGAGTGGCTGCAGCGCTGGGCCGTCCACTTCGTCGTCCTGCCGAAGGGCGAACCGGACGGCGACGGCGGGGAGCGCGAGCGGGAGCTCGTGCAGCGGGGCATGCCGTATCTGAAGCAGATCTGGGGCGACGCCAACTGGCAGCTGTTCCGCGTCACCGACCCCACCCCGCTCGCCGACCCGCCCGCCACCGTCGACCGCGCGGCCCAGGGCGAGCTGACCATCGAGGTCAAGAAGCCCGGCCGCGTCCTGATCCGCGTCCCCTACTCCCCGTGGCTCGGCCTGGTCGACACCAAGGGCAAGGGGGTCGAGCCCCCGCAGGAGACGTACGCCTCCAAGCACCGCGCGGACGGCACGCCCAAGTCGTACGACAACGTCAACGGCTGTCTGATGCAGACGCAGGAGGACGACAAGGGCGACAAGTGGACGATCCTGCTGGCCCCGAAGGCGGGCACCTACCGCTTGGGAGCGCCGTACCAGCTACCGCGCGGCACCCCCTGCCCCGACGAGCTGAAATAAGCCCGTCCGGCGTTTGAGGACGAGGCCGTTCAGGCCGAAGCAGGGGTCTGGGGGCGCAGCCCCCAGGGACGGGAAGGGAAGGGGCGGCGGGGGCGAGGAAACCCCACGCCGACCCCCATGCCGCTCACTTCACCGGAAACGCCACATCACACACCGCGTCCTCCGGCCCCGCCGCCTCCCAGTCCGCGAAGTAGATCTCCCGGCACGGCCCCGCCTGCTGAAGCCCCTGCGCCGCGATCCACTGCTCCACCGCCTCGAAGGCCGCACCGATCTGCGGCGCAGCCACCTGCGCCTTCGTGATCCGGGTGTACGCCAGCCGAGCCGCCGGCTCGACGCGCACCCGGGTCTCCCAGGCCCGCCCGTGCTGCTCGGCCCACACCCGGGCAGCCGCCTCGTCCGCGACCGGCACACAGGACTCGGCCGGCCCGTCGCTCTCCATGGACACCTCCGAGTGGTAGACGACGAAGGGCGCTCCCACGACACCTCCGGCGGCGCCCGCCGCCTCCTCGAGGCGGTCCAGAGACGCCCCGATCCACGCCGGCAACTCGTCCTGCAGTGTGTGCCGGGACTGGGTGATCACCACCTGCTCGGGCACGTCCACCGTCTCGACCACGAACTTTCCGTACATCTCGGAGCTCCTCCCCGACAGCCGTCCACGGAGGTACTCGACGAGCGTCCGCTGCCCCGCGATGCGCGCCTCGACGTCCGCCCAGTAGGCGGCGAGCCGGTCGGCGGCCTCGGCGCCGTCCGCCTCCACCACCTGGGCGATCCGGGCGAGCGGCATGTCGAGCTGCCGCAGCAGCGCCACAAGGCGGGCGCGTTCCACCTGGTCGGCGCGGTAGTAGCGGTAGCCGTTGAGCTCGTCGACATGCGCGGGCGCGAGCAGGCCGAGGCGGTCGTAGAGCCGTAGTGCCTTGGCCGACAGGCGCGCCCGGGTCGCGAACGCGCCGATGGTGAGCAGTTCCCCGTCCACCTGAGCGGCTCCTTTTCCGTCGGCCCTCCGTCACCGGACGGGTCCTTTCCGCCCGGTGACGGGAACGCTCGTCCTTGCCCCAGGGGCAAGGTCAACGCCCGCTACGAGAGGGCGCTCTCCACCGCCGCCACGACCTCCGCCGCCTCCGGCTCGGTCTGCGGGGAGAAGCGGGCCACGACCTTTCCGTCCCGGCCGATCAGGAACTTCTCGAAGTTCCAGCGGATGTCGCCGCTGTGGCCCTCGGCGTCGGCGAAGCCGGTCAGACGGTCGTAGAGGGGGTGCCGGTTCTCGCCGTTCACCTCGACCTTCTCGGTCAGCGGGAAGGTCACGCCGTACGTCGCCGAGCAGAACTCGGCGATCTCCTCGGCGCTGCCCGGCTCCTGCCCGAGGAACTGGTTGCAGGGCACGCCGAGGACGGTGAAGCCCTGCTCGGCGTAGCGCTCGTGGAGGCGCTCGAGCCCGGTGTACTGCGGGGTCAGCCCGCACTTGGAGGCCACGTTGACAATGAGGACGGCCTTGCCGGTGTACTGGGAGAGGTCGGCGGAGCCGCCCTTGAGGGCGCCGATCTCCACGTCGAGGGGGGCGGCGCCGTTGCTGTCTGCAGTCGTCATAAGCGGATGCTAACTCCGGTACGTGTCGTCCCGGTTCTGGGCCTCCACCAGAACCCCACCGGCCGCCGTCCGCGAATACAGCACCGAGCGTCCCGCCCGCCGCCGCTCCACCAGCCCCGCATCCAGCAGCACCCTCAGATGCCGGCCGACCGAGCCGAGTCCCTGGCCGGTCACCGCCGTGAGCTGGCTCGTGCTCATGGGCGAGGCGAGGAGGACCAGGACTTCGGCGCGCGCGGTTCCGACGAGGGCGGCCAGACTCGCCGGGACGGCGGACGGACGGTCGCCGGCCAGGGCGCCGGTGCAGGGGTAGACGATCGCGTACCGCTGCCTGGTGTCCTCCCAGGAGACCCAGCCGCCCTGGCGCTGCGGGGTCACCGGGACGAAGACGAGTTCGGCGCCGGAGATTTCGCGCGGCGGGTACTCGTGCAGGTTCACCTGCAGCCGGTTCTCGCCGAGCCAGCGCGTCCGCCCGGGGCGCAGGGCGTCCAGCACGGTCGCCCAGCCGCCCTGGCTGACCTGCGCGGTACGGGCCACGACATCGGCCTCCAGGATGCGCCGGCGCCGGTCCCAGTCCGGCCGTACGGCCTCGTCCCAGACGTAGCGGAAGAGGTCGGCGGCAAGCTCGGGCAGGTCGTCGCGGTCGAGGGCGGCGGGCAGCGGGCCGCCGGCGAGGGAGACGACGAGGTCGGAGCGGGCCCGGTCGGCGGCGGTGGCCCGCACCCGTGCGACGCCTTCCTCGAAGCTCTCTCCGTCGCCCGGGGTGGGGGCGAGGAAGTCGGCGGTCCACACCCGTCCGAGCCCGGCGCGCAGGAGCAGCGCGGTGACGGGATCGGCGGCCAGCAGGTCCCGGTAGCCGGGCAGATGCCGGTCCAGCCAGGCCCGCTCGCCGGGGTGCGCGGCCTCGCCCGCGTGCAGCAGCTTCAGGGAAGCGAGGGTTTCGGCCATCGGCGACAGCACGAACCGGCTGCCCGCGAGGGTGTCGGCGTTGATCTGCCACCGGCCCATGGAGCCCCCCACGACCTTTCGCGTCAGCGCGAAACAATAACGCGCGCGGTCCGGACGTCCCGAGACTCCGTTCATGCGCAGCTACCGAGACCTCTTCCGCACCCCGGAGTTCACCCCGCTCTTCCTCGCCTCCGCCGCCCACACCGCGGCCCAGACGATCGGCGCCCTGGCGCTCGGCACGCTGGTCTACCGGATGACCGACTCGCCGCTGCTGTCGGCGGTGAGCATGTTCGGCCCGCAGCTGGCGCAGGTGCTCGGCGCCACCTTCCTCCTCTCGGGCGCCGACCGGCTGCCGCCGAGGTCGACGCTGGCCGGCATCGGTCTCGCCTTCGCGGCCGGTACGGCCGTGCTCGCCCTGCCGGGGCTGCCGGTCGGGGCCGTCTTCGGTGTCGTCCTCGTCCAGGGCCTGATCGCCTCGTTGGGCGGGGGAGTGCGCTGGGGGCTGCTGAACGAGATCCTCTCCAAGGACGGCTATCTGCTGGGGCGTTCGGTGTTCAACATGCTCTCCGGGCTGATGCAGATCACCGGGTTCGCGACCGGCGGCGCCCTGCTGACGGTCCTGTCCCCGCGGGCCTGCCTGCTCATCTCGGCGGCGCTCTACGCCACCGCCGCCCTCGGCACCCGGCTGGGCCTGACCGCCCGCCCGCCGCGTTCCTCGGGCCGACCGTCCGCCGCGGCGACCTGGCGCACGAACGCCCTCCTGTGGTCCTCGCGCCCCCGCCGCCTCACCTACGTCGGCCTCTGGCTCCCCAACGGCCTGGTCGTGGGCTGCGAATCCCTCTACGTCTCCTACGACCCGCATGCGGCCGGCGCGCTGTTCGCCTGCGGGGCGCTGGGCATGCTCGCCGGGGACGTGACCGTCGGCCGCCTCGTACCGACCGCGCTGCGCCCCCGGCTGGCCACCCCGCTGCTCCTCCTGCTGGCCACGCCGTACCTGCTGTTCGCCCTGCACCCCGCGCTGCCCTGGTCGGCGGTGCTCGCCGTGATCGCCTCCGTCGGCTTCGGCGCGAGTCTCGTCCAGCAGGAACGCCTGATGGCCCTCACCCCGGACGAACTGAGCGGCCACGCCCTGGGCTTGCACTCGGCGGGAATGCTCACCATGCAGGGGGTCGCGGCGACCCTGGCGGGTTCGGTGGCCCAGCTCACCTCGCCCGCCGCCGCGATGACGGCCATGGCGGCCGCGTCGGCCGTCGTGACGTCGACGCTGGCATGGGCGGGTCGCCGCACCGGGTCGCCGGCCGGTGCCCGGGCAGCACGGCGTACGGCCGTTTCCGGTCCCTGAGGCCCCGGCAACAGGCAGCATTCAGGGGTGCGTTCGTCGAGACGTCCGGGGGAGAGCGCCCATGTCGTACGACTCCGTGAAGTGGCCCGCGCGCGGTCTGCTGGGGGCGGTGTCCCCGCAGGCGCGGCAGGAGTTGCTCGCGCTGGGGGTGGAGACGCGGTTCGAAGCGGGTGACGTGCTGTTGCGGGAGGGCGGGTCCGACCGGCATGTGCTGTTGCTGCTCTCGGGCTTCGCCAAGGTGACCGCCCGGGTGGAGAACGGTGAGGAGTCCCTGCTCGCGGTCCGCGTGGGCGGCGACACCGTCGGAGAGATGGCGGCGCTGGACGGGGCACCGCGCTCCGCCACGGTGACGGCATGCGGCCTGGTGACCGCACGGATATGGAAACCCGTCGAGGTGCACTCACTGTTGGCGCGGAGACCGGACGTGCACCTGATCCTGACGGGGATCATCGCCCAGCGGCTGCGCTGGGCCAACCGCCGGCGACTGGACTTCCGCGGATATCCGGCCAAGGTGCGGCTCGCCCGGCTGCTGGTGGAACTCGCCACGTCCTACGGTCACCCGGTCGAGGGCGGCGTAGTCCTCGGCTGCCGACTCACTCAGCCGGAGCTCGCCGCGCTCACCGGGGCCGCCGAGACGACGATCCACAAGGGCCTGCGCGAGTTGCGCCAGGAAGGCCTGCTGGAGACCGGATACGGCTCCACGGTGATCCGTGACCTGCCCCGGCTCCGGCGACTGGCGGACCTGGCGCCCGAGGGCCCCGAGGTGTGAGTCCATCTGCCGTCGGTGCAGGGGCTCAGGTCAGCACCGGCCGCAGCACCACCAGCAGTCCGGCGCTGACACCCATGACGGCCGTGCACACCACGGCCGCGGTCAGGCAGCGGTACTTGCGCACGGCCACCTGGGCCAGGAACCGGACCGTCTGCGACAACTCGCGGCGTTCCAGGGCGACGTCGGCGGCATCCGGCTCCCCGGCGGCCGACAGGATGTCGGGGCCGGAGGCGAGGTGGACGAAGCTGTAGCGGTTGGTCCCGTCCGGTCGCAGCACACGGGGCCGCAGTGTGGCCGCCAGGAATCCGGCGCCACCGAACAGCCCGCACAGGAACAGGGCGAGCAGGGTGCCGGCGAGCACACCGGCCGCACCACCGCGGTCGGCGGCGTGCAGGGCCCGCCCGCTCCAGACGCCGGCCGTGCCGACCAGCGCGGCCTGCGCGGCGGCCAGGATCCCGGCCTTGGTGTCGGCGTGCTGGTGGGTGGTCTGCAGGGCGGTGAACATGTACTGCGCGGGACGGCTGTCCGGCTGGGCGGCACTGGGCGGCATACGGCTCCTCCTGCGGTCGACGGGCGATGCGTCGCTTCCAGCACACACCCGTCCCGCCGACCCAATCCTGCATTTATCCGGGATCGGCCCAAGAACCCCATCCACACCAATTAGCCGAATACGCCTACGACTTGGGTCGATCCCGGTATTTTCTTGCTCCTTTCCGCAACCCGTACTTCGACGGGGTTCACGGCGGCCCGGGCGTGTACCACTGGCCTACCGGCGTCCGCGTGATGGGGGGAGCGGACGCCGGTGTGTTCCATTCAGGGAGCGGGGAGTTCGACTATGGGAACGTTCGGTCGCAGACTGCTGCTGGCGGTCGATGCGAAGGGTTACGGCCGCGTCGACGTGCTGACGCAGCGCCAGTTGCAGGAGGCCATCCAGCTGCTCCTGGGAGAGTCGGCCGCCGCGGCCGGCCTGGCCCGGGAGCGGTGGGAGACGCAGGTGGGCGGGGACTCGGTGTTCGCCGTGCTGCCCGAGGGTGCCTCCGAGCCCGACCTCGTCGACACCTTCATGCGGCACCTGGACGCCGGCCTGCGCGCCTTCAACCACGGCCGGCTGCCCGAGGCCCGGCTGCGGCTGCGGGCAGCCGTGCACTTCGGCACGGCGTCTCCGGCCGCCAACGGCTTCGAGGGCCGGGCCCCGGTCGAGATCGGCCGCATGCTGGACAGCGCGGTCCTGAAGTCGGCCCTGGCGGCCGCTCCCGATGCCTGTCTGGCCCTCGCGGTCTCCTCGACGGTCTTCAACGACGTGATCCGCGAGGCGTACACGACGATCCGGGCGCAGGAGTTCCGCGAGGTGCGGATCGCGGAGAAGGAGTACGCGGGGCGGGCGTGGATCCGGGTGCCCGGGTACGACGTGCATGCGCTCGACCTGGGCGGGGCGGCGGAGGCGCCGTCCCACGGCGCGGCGGCCGGGAGCGGCGCGGATGGTGGTGGGGCGGATGGCGGCGCAAGCGGGGGTGGTGAAGCGCCCGACGCGCGCCCCCCGAGTGCGCCAACTGCTCCTGGCGACACGGTAGTTCAGGTGTTCCCCGGAACCGTCCATGCCCCGGGCGCCGTCTTCGGCATCTCCAAGTGACCTCCGAGTGACGGCTGAGAATGGACGAGGAAGAGCGCGCGAAGAGACCCCAGGGCACCCCGGAACCGCCGGACGCCGACAGCGGATCGGAAGCCCAGGACACACCCCGGGACCCGGGTGACTCACCTGAGGCGGCTGCCCCGCAGGAGCCCCCCGAGGACGACCCGAAGCCCCGCGGCGACCGGCCGGCCGACAACGCCGACACACCCCGGGCAACGGAACAGCCCGACGAGGCCGAACAACCCGCCAGGCCCGACCGGGCGAAGCGGGCCGACGAGACGGCCCAGGCACAGAACAACGTCAACCAGTACTTTTACGGCGCCCTCGACGCCCCCGGCGCCATCTTCGGCATCGGCACCGCGGATTCCGCCAATGCCCGGCGCCGCGCCGTCGGCCGTCTGGACGCAGGTGAGGCCGACGCGATCCTGGCACCCTACGTCGAACCCGACTGCTTCGAGGAAGCCGTACGCGCCCTCCAGCAGGACGGTGTGGTCGTGCTCGTCGGGCCGCCCGGCACGGGCAAACGGTCCGCGGCGGTGGCCCTCGTCGCCAAGGTCGCGGAGGGCACGGAGTACGTGGTGCTCTCGCCCGGCCGCAGCCTGGAGGACCTGGCGGGCGGGCGCCCGGTGTTCGAGAAGGGCGTCGGCTATGTGCTCATCGACCGTATGAACGAAGCCGCCGGCGGGACCGCGGACTTCGACTGGCGGCGGGTGCGCGACACCGTGCGCGAGCAGGGGGCGCACCTCGTGGTCACCACCGTGTACCAGGGCGAGGGCGACGCCCCCGGATCCGTACGCCATATGCCCTGGCAGCCCCCGGACCTCACGGCAGTCCTGCGGCTGCGGCTGGTGCGGGCGGGCTGCGGGCAGGACACCGTGGAGAAGGCCGCCTCCCTGATGCCGGCCGGATGCCGGATCGCGGAGGTGGCCGCGGCGGCCGCCAGGATCGCGGACGGTGCGGACCCCGCCGGGGTCTGGCAGGAGTACGGCGCCGCCGCGGCCCAGCCCGTGCGCGACTGGTTCGACAAGACGCGCTCGCCGCAGGAGTGGACCGAGGTCACCGCACTGGCCTTCGTCACCGGCCTCGGCTACCGCGACTTCGAGACCTGCCAGGAGCGTCTGGAGGAGCATGTGGCGGCCACCTTCCCGGAGCTCGCCAACGACGAGGAGACGGCCGAGGCCACCCGGCGCGACGCCGACCGCAGGCTGTCGCTGTCCCGCAACAGCCTGGTCGCGGTCGAGGAGCGCAAGGACGGCGCGCTGACCCGGTCCGCCCTGGTCTTCCCGCACTCCCAGTACCGGCGGTGGGTGCTGGAGGAGCTGTGGAGCAAGCGCTCGACGGCGTACTGGGACGGCGTACGGGACTGGCTGACCGAACTCGTGGCCACCCAGCCCGGCCTGGGGCTCCAGTTGTCCGTCGCCTCCGGCCTCGCCCTGCTCACGCGGCCCGCCTTCGACGAGGTCGCGGAGAACTATCTGCACCCCTGGGCGGCCGGCGCGGCGGGCCCGGCCGGTCAGTCCACGGCCACCCTGGTGCTGCACTGCATGTGTCTGGACGAGGGCCTTGCCGCGACCGCGCTGTCCGTCGCCCGCGGCTGGGTCCGCTCGCCCGACCCGGAGCTCTCGTCGACGGCGACCGCGGCGTTCAGCGGGGCGCTCGGGGTGTGCTTCCCCACGGACGCGGTCAAGGCGCTGCTGCACCGCACCCTCGGCCGGTTCGACGATCAGGCATGGGAGGCGATGGTCGCCCTCGCCGGTCTCGTCGTCGTCCTCATGGAGTGCGAGCAGGACGCGGGTGCCGTGCTGCGTCCGCTCGCCTACCGGCTGAAGGACAAGGGCGGAAAGCTCACCGCACATCAGAAGGACCGCACCCTCGACGCCGCACTGACCGTCGTGGCGCGGCACACGCGTACGGGCCGGATGGTCTGCGCCGTGCTGCCGGCCCGCGACCCACGGCAGGCCGACCCGATCGGCGAGTTGTGGGCGGGGCTGCTGGCGAACCGGCCGTACCGGCGCCGTGTGCTGCTGTGTCTCCACCTCACCCTGCGCGACCTGTCCGCCGCGACGGACGAGCCGGAGCAGACGGCCGAGCGGCTGGGCCGCTCCCTGGGCGCGGCACTGCCGCCGGACGAACGCCCGCGGCTGGGGCCGTCCTTGCGGCAGGTCGTGGGGCGTTTCGACAAGGCTGCGGCCCCTCTGATCGACATCTTTCTCGAGGCTGTACTGAGCACGGAGGACTGACAGGCATGAATGCCAATTACCCGCTCGTGGAGCAGCGGGAGTACGGGCGGCCCGAGAAGCGCGGCGGCCTGATCAAGAAGCGCGTGATGCGGGACGAGGGCGAACTGCCCCGGCTCGCCCCGCACCACGTACGGGTCTTCCGGGTCGGCGCGGAGTACGTCGAGGACCACGGGCAGCTGCACGCCGAGGACCCGGTGGTGATCGGTGCCAGCTCCGTCACGGTGGTCGACCGCCGGATCGAGGTGCCGGTCGTCGTGGAGACGAGGATCCCCTCCGCCGAGGCGGGCGACTTCACCGTACGGGCGACGTTCTACTGCACCGTCACGGACGCGAAGGCGGTCGTGCGCGACGGCATCACGGACGTGGAGGCGCTGCTGCTGAGCCATCTGCGGGAGGTGCCGGGGCTCACCGAGGACGGCAGCGACCAGCCGATCATGAACTCCGCCGCCGTGCGGGAACGCATCGACGCACGGCTGACCGCGTACCACGAGATGCGCCCGACGGTACTGTCCGGCCTGCGCGCCCGGCACGGTCTGGTCGAGGTGCTCACTCCTGCCGAACTCGCCCAGCACATCGCCCAGTTGGAGAAGGAGCGGTGGGAGCAGCAACAGCAGCAGCGGCGGGAGGAGCGGGAGCAGCAGCTGGCCCTGGACCGGGCCGAGCGGGAGGCCGAGCTGGAGCTGAAGCGGGAGCAGATCCGCTTCGTGCGGGAGCAGCGCAGGGAGCGCAACCGGCAGCAGGAGGCGGTGGACAAGGAGCTGGGCCGGCAGGACTTCGAGACCCTGCGCGGCGGGTTCGACCGCGAGGCGGGGGCCGAGCAGCAGAAGCACGACCTCACGCAGCGGGCCGAGTTCAACCGTTTCGTCCGCGATCAGGTCCAGGAGGACATGAAGCTTCTCGCCAATCCGCTCGCCGCGGACCTCAGCGCCCGCCACCACGGCGACATCACGGCCGACGAGTACTCCAAGCGCGTACGGGGTTACGACGAGCTGCAGGTCGAACGAGCCCGGCTGGAGCGCGAGTTCCAGGAGAAGCGGGCCGAGCTGGACCGGCAGGAGGAGCGCTGGAAGGTCGAACAGAAGAACCAGCTGGAAGCGTCGACCCGCGCGGACAACCTCCAACGCGAGACGGCCAAGGCCAGGGAGGAGGCCCGTCGCTGGGACGTGGAGCACGCGGAAGAGGTGCGCCAACGCGACGAGGACCGGCAGGACAAGAAGCAGTTGCTGCAGGACCAGCACACCTGGGCCAGGCAGCAGCTGGGCGCCTGGACCGAGCTGACCAAGCAGGCCTTCGACCGGGGCCTGTTCGACGGGCAGCTCAGCGACCCGGGCGCGCAGATCAACCGGGTGGGCGACTTCTCCTTCGAGCGGGGCGCCGCGCCGGACGGCACCGCCCCGAGCGCGGTGACGAACACCCCGCGCATGAGCATCGTCCAGAAGAGCCAGGACGGCGGCGCCGCCCAAGAGGGCGACGCCGAACCCGACCTCGGCGGCACCGACTCGGAGGGCAGCCTTGGCCACTGACACACCGCTGCGCCACGCCGACAGCGCCTCCTTCGGCGACGACCCGGGCGCGGCCCGTCCGGTGCCGCGGGCAGGCGGCCCGGCGGTCCGGCTGCGCGGGCTGATCGGCATCGACGAGGGGCTGCTGGCCTGGGTGCCGGAGGAACGCACCCGCTACACCTGGTACGGCGCCCTGGTCGTCAACACGGCCCTGGTGGGCGCCCTCTCGATGACGTTGGCGCTGAGCAGCTTCCGCTCCGACCTGCCCCTCGCCGCCGTGATCGGGGTGGCCGCGGTCTGGTTCTGGGTGGTTCTCGCGATGGACAGCTGGCTGGTGTCCAGCACCCACGGCACGATGGTCAAGAAGTGGTCACTTCTCCTCCGCTTCATTCTCTCCGTGCTCCTCGGCCTGTTCATCGCCGAGCCGATCCTCTTCCAGATCTTCGACAAGGAGATACGCCAGGAGATAGCCGTCGGCAACGAGCAGCAGACCGCCGACTACCGCGGCATGCTCGTCTCCTGCAACCCCACCGACGGCGCGACCACCGCGGACCGCCCCGAATGCCTGAGCTACCAGCTGAAGGTGGCGGGCTCCCCGGCCGAGCTGGCCGAGCAGATCAAGAGCAACACCGCCCGCACCAAGGCCCTGCAGACCCAGGTCGACGCGATCAACAAGACGCTCGACGACAAGATGTCCGCCGAGCAGCGCCTGTGCGGCAAGGCCAACTGGATCTGGCGGAACGGGGTGCGGGACGTCACCATCACCTGCGACAGGGCCCGGAAGGACTCCAGCGAGTACCGCAGGACCAGCAAGGTCGACACCTACGAGAAGGAGCTCTCGGCGCTGGTCGCCAAGAGCCGCACCCTGGCCGCGAAGAAGGACACCGCCGCCGACGCCTACCAGCCGCTGCTGCAGCGGGCCATCGACGCCAAGACGCGGGCACGGGCCGCAGACCTGGACGCAGACGGCATCCTCACCCGGGCCCACGGGCTCAGGAAGGTCGCGGAGTCCGACGGCTTCGCGCTCTTCATCACCCTCGTGCTGCATCTGCTGCTGATCTGCCTGGACGCCATGCCCGTGCTGGCCAAGCTGATGAGCGGCGCCACGATGTACGACCGCATGCTCGGCGCCCGCTTCACGGCGAGCAGCCGGACGTACACCGAGGAACTCCAGGTGCAGCAGGAGTGCGCACGGATGGAGCACGAGGTGCAGCGCCACGGCGTGGCACAGGACACGGCCGACCGTATGCGGCGCGTGGAGCACGACTTCCAACGGGCCCAGGCGGAGCGGGCCGCGGAGGAACGGGCCGAGCTGGAGGAGCGGATGGGCCGGATCCTTCGGGCGAGGAAGGCCTGAGCGGGACGGCCGACGGACCGGCGACGGTCCCGCCCGGGGAGGGGCGGACCGCCGCCGGAGCCGAGGTCACGACTGACGGGTCTCCGGCACGGGAGCGGGACTGGCGGGCGCCATGTTCTGCGCCGCCTTGTCGAAGTACCTGAGCAGCTCCACCGGGAACGGCATCACCAGCGTCGAGTTCTTCTCGGCCGCGACCTCCACGACCGTCTGGAGGAGACGCAGCTGCATCGCCTCGGGGGTGTCGGACATGATGCGGGAGGCGTTGGCGAGCTGCTGGGCGGCCTGGAACTCGCCGTCCGCGGTGATGACCCGGGCCCGCCGCTCGCGCTCGGCCTCGGCCTGGCGGGACATGGACCGCTTGAGCGACTCCGGCAGCTGTACGTCCTTGATCTCCACGCGGTCGATGTGGACGCCCCAGCCCGCGGCCGGGCTGTCGATCATCAGGGCTAGCCCCTCGTGCAGCCGCTCACGGTCGGAGAGCAGGTCGTCCAGGTCGCTCTTGCCGATGATGGAACGCAAGCTGGACTGGGCGACCTGGCCGACGGCGAAGACGTAGTCCTGGACCTCGATGGCGGCCCGGAGCGGATCGGTCACCCGGAAGTAGACGACCGCGTCGACCTTCACCGAGACGTTGTCCTTGGTGATGCCCTCCTGGGTCGGCACCGGCATGGTGACCACCTGCGTGTTCACCTTCCGCATCCGGTCGACGAACGGGATCAGGAACGTCACACCAGGCTGCCGGTACGACGGCAGCGCCTTGCCCATCCGGAACACGACCCCGCGCTCGACCTGGTTGACCACCCGCATACCGCTGCGCAGCACGAGCAGGACCGCCACGGCCACCAGCACGACCGCGACCACAGTGCCTTCCATCGCACTCCATTCCTCGAAAGGATTCCCCGTAAGGATTGAGACAAGGAAGTAGACACCGGACGGGGTCGGCCGGATGCGCCCGCTCGCGTCAGGAGATCGTCAAGAAAACGATCCCGCACTCGGTCCTGACGCCCGAGGGCGGCGTCCCGTCTCCGGTGCGCCGCCCTCGGTTGTCAGAGTGTCAGTCCTGTCAGCTCCGGTGCGCGGAGCCGTGGACCAGGAGCTCGGTCACGTCCATGTAGCTGCAACCCGAGGGGCTCGGGTCCGTCGCGCACTTGGCGCCGTTGTCGGCGGCCTGGTTGCCGAGCATGGTCAGGCGGACGTACCGCACGTTCTGCCCGGTGCCGGCCTTGAGGGACACGGCGTTCTCCCGGCCGGTGTCGGCGGGCCTGAAGTGGCCCTCGGCGGCGGTGACCCAGGTGGTGCCGTCCGTCGAGGTCTCGACCCGGTAGTCGCCGAGGGACGCCGTCAGATCGTCCCCGCAGCCCGACGTCGGGTCGATGCGCAGTTCGGTGACGTCGACGGCCGAGGGCAGCTTGACGGTGTTGTGCACCGGGTCGACCCCGGTGCCGTCGCTGCCGCCCTTGGCGTCCGAGCCCCAGACGGTGCCCGACATGTCGATCAGGCCGTTCGGTCCGCAGCCGAAGTCGGTGTTGTCGGGCCCGGTGAACTCCGTGACCGTGGCACCGCCGGAAGCGGCGGCCCAGTCGCGGCGCAGTGCCCAGTCGGCGCTGCTCCCGGAGCCGACGGAGACCGTGCGGATCTGCGGTTCGTAGCCGTTGCCGCTCGCGTACACCTTCCGGTACGTGCCCTTGGGGACGTTGTGGATCGTGTACGTGCCGTCCGACCTGGTCACGGCGGAGAAGTCGGCGCCGGGGAAGCCGGAGGCATGGCCGCTGATGCTGACGCCGACCCCGGCGACGGGGGCGCCGGACGCGTCGTCGGTGACCTTGCCGGTGAGGGTGGCCATCGGGGTGTGCGGGCCGGGCGGCAGCGAGAAGTCCTCGTCGGGCTTGGTGTCGTCGGCGGTGAGCGCGGCGGCGAAGTAGCCCATGCCGCGGTGCGCGAACACCTTCCAGATGCGGTCGTGGGCCCGGCCGCGGTTGACCACGGTGTCGGCCTGCAGGACGGCGTTGCGCTGGTCGAGGAAGGTGGGGTTGGCGGGCGACAGCTCCATCGCGCGGGTCAGCAGCGATTCGGTGAGCCTGCTGCCGAGCCGGTTGCGCAGGTCCCAGAGCGTCTCGCTCCAGATCTCGCCGTCGGCGTGCACCTCGGGGCCGCGGCGCGAGATCTTGCCGTAGTCGCCGTAGGTGTACCCGCCCTTGCCCGCCGCCGACGTGCCGGGGCACTTCGCGGAGGTGGAGCCGACCGGGCAGTCCAACGGCTGGGAGCGGGAAGGCAGTTCGTCGGTCCAGTGCGGCGGGTCGAGGGCCACCTCGCCGTCCCTGTGCCGGCTGTCCTTGAGCAGTCCCTGGTCGTTGAGGAAGTCCAGCGCGTACCAGTCGCTCCACGCCTCGCCCATCGCCCCGCCCTGCTGGCCGGTGAGGGCCGAGACCCCGTCGGCGCCGACGACGAGCCGGTTGGACAGACCGTGCGTGTACTCGTGGTAGACGGTGGCGGCGTCGTCGCCCCAGTTGCCCTGCAGCACCGTGTAGCCGGGCCCGGACCCGGTCAGGTACATCTGCATCGTGGGCGCCTGGCCGTCCGGCGGTGTCCCCATGTTGGCGTTGTTCAGGTGGTTCTCGTCCGGCAGCCCGTGGTCGACCGCGGCGCCGTCGTCGGTCTGCGCGTCCACGGCATCCCCGTCCCGGCCGTCGAAGTTGCCCGCGGCCCGGGTGAAGCCGATCGGGCCGGCCTCCAGGTGGTCGTGGTAGGTGCCGAGGTAGTAGTAGACCTGCGCGGC
Source organism: Streptomyces sp. NPDC001137 (assembly GCF_040298885.1). Classification (NCBI taxonomy): domain Bacteria; kingdom Bacillati; phylum Actinomycetota; class Actinomycetes; order Kitasatosporales; family Streptomycetaceae; genus Streptomyces; species Streptomyces sp. NPDC001137. The sequence continues at coordinate 4,719 of NZ_JBEPBA010000020.1, read as the reverse complement.
GTTCTGCTCACGGTTGGTCTTCCAGGAGTACGGCGTCTTCTGGTCCCAGGAGCAAGGCAGCGGTACGTCGCAGCCGGGACCGGTGACGGGCTTGAACGGGAAGGAGAACGTCCCGTCGGCCGCCGGGGTGATCTCCTCGCCCGCGTCGACCTTGTTGTTGTCGTCGACGTCGCTGAAGACGTGCGCGATACGGCCGTCGAGGGTCTTGGCGCCGACGGGCAGCCAGCCCCGGGCCGTGAGGTGGCGGGTGTGCTGCTTGCCGCCTGCGGGGGCGCCGGGGTAGCGGTCCCAGACGAGGACCTTGCCGCCCCGCAGCAGCCTGGCCGGCGAGGGGGGCAGGGGCCGCCCGGAGGAGGGTGCCGTCCCGGCCGCCGCGGACAGGTCGGAGGAGAGGTTCTGCCGGTACAGCACCCTGCCGGTCGCCGCGTCGACGACGTGCAGCCACATGCCGTGGCCGTCGGGCACGGTGACCGTCTGCCACGCGCGCCGGGCGGTGCCTTTCGGCCCCGTGTAGACGACCTGCTTGGCGGTGTCCTGCTTGCCGGCGCTGTCGGCCTCGGCTCCGGCGATGTCACGCACCGCGGTGTGCCTCGCCTGCGTCGAGGTGACACGGCCGGGGGCCAGCTGGGCGGGCAGTTTCGGCACCGGGGAGCCGAGCACACTGATCAGCCGCCCGTCCCGGGAGACGTTCGCCTTGACGCCGTTGCCGAACACCGGGACGCCGTCGACCGACTGGACGAACGACAGATGACGGACCCCGGCGACGTCGGTGTACTCCTTGCGCAGGGTCAGGTCACGGACCTGCCCGGCGGAGAGACCGAAGACATCGGGATGGTCCCGCAGATACTGCCGGACGATGTCCTGCGGGCCCTTGTCGCTGCGGGGCGTCAGATACCCGTCCAGCTTGGCCACCTGCCGCGCCGTGCCGGTGGCCGGGTCCAGCTCGAGCACGCCCTGAACCCCGAGCTGTTCGCGCAACTGACGTACACCCGGCCGTTTTTCGGCCTTCGCGAGCCGGGCGTCGCGGCGCACCAGCGTCTGCTGCGACGGTACGGGCTGCGTGGCGGACGGCGTGGGCGACGGGCCGTCGGCCGCCGGGTCACCCGGGACGGCGTTCGCCGCGCCGGGCAGAAAAGCGACGGCCAGCGTGAGGCCGGCCGTCGCGGTGAGTATGGTCGCGCGTCTTGCGCGCGAGGAGGCTCTCGTCATGTTCAACGCCTCGTGGGGGGTGAGGGATCCAACGGCCGTGGTCGGCGGCCGAGTTGTACGCCTCGTACCCTTTCAAGACGACCTGCACGACAGAAGACCTCAAAGATCAGGTGTCACAGAAGTCACACAGACGTCAGACAGCGAAGGCTGTCCGGATCAGTTGGCGGACAACGACGCCGTGAAGTCCGTCCATGCCTTGGGGGGCAGGTGGAGTATCGGGCCGTCGGGGTCCTTGGAGTCGCGTATGGCCACGACGGCGGGGATGTTGCGGGCGACTTCGACGCATTGACCGCCGGTGTTGCTGTAGCTGGACTTCACGAAGTCGAACTTGGGCATGGGTCAGAACTCCTGGCGAATGGTGTCGATCAGCAGGGCCGAGTCCTGCTGGGCGAGGCTGAGCCGAGCCGTACGGTCGAAGAAGGCGCTGTACGCCGCGCTCTCGGCCTCGTTCTCTGCCCACACAGTAGACATGATGGTGTCCGCATGGACCACGTCCACGGCCTCGCTCTCCGCGAACGAGATGATGGTGAACGGGCCTGTGATGCTGGGGTGCCCGCCCGCACGGAACGGCAGCACTTGGAGGCGGACGTTCGGGAGTTCGGCCACCTTCAGCAGGTGCTCCAACTGAGCGCGCATAGTGCCGGGGCCGCCGATCAGCTGCCTCAGTGCCGCTTCCCAGACGATGGCGTACACCTCAAGCGGGTGCTCGTCGTACAGGCGTGCCTGGCGGCGCATACGGATCTCGACGAGGCGCTCGATCTCATCGGGGTCCTCCCACACCCCCACGCCTTCGCTCACCGCAAGCGAACGAGCGTACTCGGCAGTCTGGAACAGGCCGGGAATCAGCGAGAGTTCCCACGTTCGTACGCGACTGGCAGCATCCTCCAGCGCGATGTACTCGGAGAGCGTGCCGGGGTGGGGTGAGTCCTGCCACCACCCCTTCGCCTTGCGGCGCTCGCGGTCCAGCCGGGCCAGGTTCAGCAACCGTGTCAGGGTGCTGGGGTCCTCCAAGCCGTAGAACTCGCACAGCACCCGGATGTCCGGATCTCGCATCGGCACCCAGCCGCGTTCCATCTTCACGATCTTTGTACCGGTCGCGTTGATGGACTCGGCGGCCTGCTGCTGGGTCTTCCCCGCCATGTCGCGCAGACGCAACAGCTCGGCACCGAGCCTGCGTCCCAAGACAGTTGACGCCCGGTTGCCTGCAGGTTGGGTTGATCGCTTCACGGTCACAGTCTGTCCCTGATTAGTCACCGCGTCGACAACTTTCCCTCTTTGGGGAAGAACTTCCCCGAGCTGATTGCCTCCGAGGCGAACGTCTCGCTACGGTCAGTATTCAACCGCTCACTCGGCGGCTTCCACCCCCACAAGGAGGCGCGCGTCCATGCCCGACGCCAACCCCATCCCCGAACCCCTCCGCCACGAAGACCAGCTCGACTACACCCCCGTCCCTCGAAGCGTCGCCCTCGCCCGCCGCCGCACCGCACGCCTCGTCACCGACTGGGGTCATACGCACCTCGCCGGAGACGTCGCCCTCGTCGCCAGCGAGCTGATGACCAACGCCCTGCTGCACGGCAGCCTGCGTGACCGGCTCATCCGGCTGCGGATCACCACTACGACCGCAACGCTTCGCGTCGAGGTCAGCGACCCTCGCGGTGAACGGCTGCCGTGTCGGCGTGAGGTAGCCGACGAGGATCAGTTCGGGCGAGGACTGTTGCTGGTCGGAGCGCTGGCGGACGGCTGGGGTGTCGCACCACGGGTGGGTGTGGGCAAGACGGTCTGGGCGGAATGGGGCCTCGGCCTCACCCTCTGCGGCGGCGATCCGCTCGCGCGCACGCGGGAGTGAGGGGAATGGCGCTAGCGTGGGCCCGTGCCGGAAGGGCGCTGGACGAGCGGAAGGGGCAGCCCATGACCACGCCGTACGCGGACGGAAACGGCCCGCTCATTCCCAGGCCCGAGCTGACACTGCCGGCTCTGCGACAGGCCGTGGCGACGGTGGCCCCCTCCCGCCTGCCCGAGTTCTTCGAGGACCTGCAAAAGGCGTTCGTCCGCGCCGGGGACGAGGACAGCGTCGTACCGATCCGCATGTTCTACCGGCAGTGGGGCGTCGTGGTGGAGATCGAGCGGCACCCGGAGACGGCCCGTCGACTGCACGCCGCCGAGCAGGCCATCAACAGCTCGAACCCGGACGTACGCGAACGCGCCATCCGCGAGGCCGGAGAGATCGTACGAGCCGCACACCGCGAGGTCGCCGGTAGCTGACTGGCGCTGGGAGCTGTTCCAGGACGGCCTGCTGGACGGGCTCCCGGATGCGGCACGTGCCGAGACCGAACGGCTGGCCAACGAGATCGCCGTACGTGAGTCGATGGTCTTCCTGGAGGGAGCCGCCTACACAGGACCGGGGCCCGGCGTGCGGACCGAGAGCCGTGGCCTCCTCATGCTCACCTACCTGACCGATGTCCGTGGTGAACGCATCGTGCTCGTGCAGGTGAGCTGGTTCGGCTGAGGCGCGGCCGGATCCAGGCCGTATCGACCGCGTCCCCTGCCTGCGGCATTTCCGTGAACAAGGGTTTGTTGCTGCCCTGGGGCCGTCGGAGGCCATGCATGACGTGCAGGGAAGGTCCGGCTTGGTCGCTGAACTGAGTTCCAAGGGTGGGCCGATCATGGCCACTGTCAAACATCAGCTGGGACCGAACTGTCAAGCATCTACCGGGATCGGACAAGTCCCACGCGTCCAACTGCGTTACAACTTTCTCTACGGGTTCAAGCCCCGGCTGCGCTCCGCTCCGCCGGGCGCGCTTCCCGGCTATGGCCGCGCCCGTGCTCCTGCCTTCGGCCCGCTCGGCGCGGCCGACGCCGACGCGCGCCCACATGTGGATAGGGCCGGTGGCCATGAGTCGATCACCGCATAGCGCGGCCCGATCAAGAACATGCCTCCGGCGGGGGATCGGCCGGCACCGGGATGGAGGGGGCGCCGTTCCCGACCGCGGGTCCGTAGTGGCGTGCGTGGGGAGCTCCCATCCCGTCCACCGTCGACCCAGGCAGAGCCGAGCAGACGCGGCCCATGGCGTCCAGGTCGTTCGTACAGTGGCGCGCTCCACCTGGACGCCATGAACCACGCCCGCTCCACGGTGTGTGGGTCGACGGCGGACGGGATGGGACCTGGGTGAGTGGTGGGAGGCGGTTGTGATGCGTCCTTGCTGGATAAGTGAGGCTCACCGATCCTGCATGCGGAGCATTAGAGACGTAGGGGGAGCGGGTATGAAATCGCAACGAGCACAGTGGTTGTTGTGGTGCATAGTGGCCATCGGTCTTCTGATACTGATCTTCCTGACGCCACTAGCTCTCGAAAAAGTAGCTCCGTCCCAGAAGGACTGGGATCGGCTGAGCGCTGTAAGTCAGACTTATGGAGCTCGGGTCTGCTGCACGATCGGGTGACATCTGAACTGGCTTGCCCTGTGGGGCGGGTGGGAAGGATGTCGCTGTGCCCAAGCCTTATCCGGAAGAGTT
>NZ_JBEPBA010000019.1:0-193278 GCF_040298885.1 Streptomyces sp. NPDC001137 | reverse complement strand
GGGGGGCGTGCGGGGAGCGCCGCGGCGGGCTCTACCTTTTTGCCCCAAAATAAATAAGCCCCGCGTGTGCGGCGCGGGGGGGGGGGGGGGGGGCCGCCCCCCCCCCGCCCCACCACACGGAAGAACGGGCCTCAGGCGTCGCTGCGACGACGTCCGGCGAGCACGCCGTACGCCACGCCCAGCGCGCCGACGACGATGCCCACGACGGCGAGCACGCGCGCGGTGGTGTCGCTGCCGTCGGAGGCGACGGAGGTGTCCGCGGAGGCGTTCTCGGTGGTCTTGGTCTCGTCGGAGGCGTCCTTGGCGGGCGAGCCGTGCGCGTGGCCGTCCTCGGAGGCGGCGGACAGGGTGAGCACGGGGGCCGGGTTCTCGGGCTCCTGCGCGCCGTCCTTCTGTACCTCGATCCAGCGCACGACCTCGTTGTCGGAGTACGTCTGGAGGGCCTTGAAGGCCAGTTCGTCGGCGTCCTCGGGCAGCGCGCCGACGGAGACCGGGAACTTCTCGAAGTAGCCGGGTTCGATGCCCTTGCCGTCGGCGGTCCAGGTGATCTTGGAGACGGCCTCGCTGATCTTCTTGCCGTGCACCTCGAGCGGCTTGGCCAGCCTGGACTTGGTGACCTTGATCTTCCAGCCGTCCATCGGTTCCGGCAGGGCGGAGGCGAGCGGGTGGTCGGTCGGGAAGGTCACCTCCAGCTTGGTGGTCGAGGCGTCGTCGCGCTCGTTGGGGACCTTGAAGTCGACGACCGCGTAACCGCCCTTGGCGGCGGTGCCTTCGGGCTGCACGCTGACGTGCGCGAACGCGGGCGCGGACAGGACGACGACGGCACAGGCGGCGAGGGCGCCGGTGGCGGCGAGACGGGAAGCCTTCATGAACGGATGCACTCCACTTCGGGTTTCGAGTGAGTTCCGGTGGTCGGAGGAGCGCGTGCGCACGGATGTCGGAACGTGCGGGCACGCGCGTGTGCCGCACGACGGCGGCCCCGACCCCACGGCTGTGGAGTGGCGGTCGCGTCGTGTCAGGCGGCGAGGGCGAGGGCCGCGGCCGGCGGGCCGCGCCTGATCACCGTGTGCTGGAGTGCGGTGGTACGGGGCTTCGGCAGCGCGAGCAGCGCGGTGCGCGGCGGTCGCGGGTCCGCCTCGGGGGCGGCCGGGAGCCCGGCACGCAGGGCGCGCACCAGCGCGAGCGCCACGCGCAGGGACCGTACGAACGCGCCCTCGGCCATGGAGTGGGCCGAGAGTTCCATGAGCCGCAGCAGGGCCAGGTCACCGCGGCGCAGCAGCCAGCCGGCGGCGATCGCCGCGAGGATGTGGCCGAGCAGCATCGGCAGGGACGGCAGCAGCGAGGCCGGGGAACCGGCGGCGGACAGGGCGTCCGCCCGATGGTGCATGGAGCTCATGTCCATGCTCATGGCGGTGTCCGGGGAGATCCGGGCGTCGGCGAGGAGCCTGCGGGCATGCGCGGGGCTGATCGCCGCGGCCGTCGTCCCGCACACGAGCCGCGCGGCCCGCTCCACGAGAGAGGCGTCGGACGTCGGCGTCATGGAGGACATCGACATCGCGCCGGAGGAGACCGTCTGCTGCCCCAGCCCGAACAGCGTGTGCAGCACGGTCTGTCCGACCGCGAGCAGTGCCGTGATCCCGGTCAGTGAGCGCATCCGCCCGGCGAGCGGTGCCGCGACCAGGACGGCCCCCAGGAACCCGGCGCCCAGCGTCCACAGCGGAACCGTGGCGCAGGAGGCGAGGGTGTGACCGCCCGCGGCCAGCACGACGCAGACCGCGGCGAACACCGCGGCCCGCAGTATCCGGAGATCGTTTCCGGAGCGCACCGTGCGCTGGTGGGGGGCAGTCATGGCGGGCTCATCATCGCACTGGCCCCCCGAGCGCCATACGGCAGGTCCGCAAGGTTGCGAACCGACCGGAAGGTCACTCTCTGGTACGACCGGCCCGCACATACACCGATTCCGTTTCGGACGCATCGCCCATATGGGCGGCATCACGTCAACTCAGTGCTTACGCACGGGTGCGCGCGGCAATAAGAAACGGTATGTCGAGCCGCGGCCTGGAGGCTGGAGCATGAGCATCTGGTGGTCTCTCCACTTGCGGCGTGAAGCTGCGAGCGTTCCGCTCGCCCGACGCCTGCTGCTCGGCACGATGGAGACGGCGGGCGTCGACCCCGACGTCTGCTACGACCTCTCCGTCGCCCTCACCGAGGCCTGTGCGAACGCCGTCGAGCACGGCGGGGACGCGGTGCACGGCGCCTCCTCGGAGGCGTACCGGGTCACCGCCTACCTCGACGGCGAGAAGTGCCGTATCGAAGTCACCGACTCCGGCCCGGGGTTCGCCCTCTCCGCGACTCCCCGTCCCGCGCGCCCCGACGCCGAGCACGGCCGGGGCCTCGGGCTGATCCGGGAGCTGGCCGACCACGTCCACATCGGCCACAAGCCGGGGCGTACGGGCACGGTGGTGAGCTTCGACAAGATCCTCAAGTGGCGGGACGACGCACCGCTGATGGCGGTGTGAGCCCGAGGCTCCCTCAGGCCCCCTCCAGCACCTTGCCCAGGATCTCCAGTGCCTCCGGATACGCCCGCTCCCTGGGCGTCCCGTATCCGACGACGAGTCCCTGCGGCCGTCCCTCGCCGGGAGTGTGCCAGTGGTCTCCCAGGTGGCCGACGGCGAGTCCCTCGGCTTCGGCCCGCTTCAGTGCCGTCTCCTCGTCGGCGACCTCCACGAGGGCGTGCAGTCCGGCGGCGATCCCGCGCACGTCGTGCTTTCCGCCGAGCCGGGCGAGGAGCTGGTCCCTGCGTCTGCGGTATCTGAGGCGGCACGCGCGCACGTGCCGGTCGTAGGCGTGGCTGTCGATGAGTTCGGCGAGCGCCAACTGGCCGATGGACTCGGTGTGGTGGTCGCTGTGCAGCTTGGCGTCGGCGACCGCGTCGACCAGGTGCGGCGGCAGCACCATCCAGCCGAGCCGCAGCGCGGGCCCGAGCGTCTTCGAGGCGGTGCCCAGGTAGACCACCCGGCCCGGCGCCATCCCCTGGAGCGCGCCCACGGGCTGCCGGTCGTAGCGGAACTCCCCGTCGTAGTCGTCCTCGACGATCAGCCCGCCACGCGCGCGTGCCCAGTCCGTGAGCGCCCGCCGCCGCTCGGGGTGCAGCGTCACACCGGTCGGGTACTGGTGCGCCGGCGTGACGACAACGGCCTTGAGGTCCCCCAACTCCTGGGCGCACACGCCCCGTTCGTCCACCGACACGGGCACCACCCGCCCCCCGTTGCGCCGCACCACCTCCCGGTGGAACGGCAGACCCGGGTCCTCCATGGCGATCTCCGCACCGTCCAGCACGCGCGTGAGCAGCGCCAGCCCCTGCACATAGCCGGAGGTGATCACGATCCGCTCGGGCGGCGCGATGACCCCCCGGGCCCGCCCGAGATACCCCGACAGCGCGGTCCGCAGCTCGATACGGCCGCGCGGATCCCCGTAGTCGTACGCCAGCAGCGGCGCCGTCGCGATGGCCCGCCGCAGCGCCCGCAGCCAGGCAGCCGCCGGAAACGCCCCGACGTCCGGACTGCCGGGCCGCAGATCAAAACGCGGGGTACGCGCGCGTGCGGCCGCCTCCGGCGCATCCGCGTCCAGGGAGGGCAACGAGGCGACCTGCGTACCGGACCCCTGCCGGGCCGTCAGATACCCCTCGGCGACCAGCTGGTCGTAGGCCGCCTTGGCGGTCCCCCGCGAGACACCGAGCTCGGCGGCGAGCCGCCGGGTGGCGGGCAGCCGCGTCCCGGGCGCGAGCCGCCCGTCCCGCACGGCGTCCCGCAGCGCCCGCTCGAGCCCGACCCGCCGCCCGTCGCCGGAATCGGGCTCGAGATGCAGATCGACTCCGACGCCGGACCAGAAGTCGTCCACGACGACGCTCCCCCCAAGTGTGGTGAATCCAGGCACGTCAATGGCCGGGCACCTCCCTGGTACCCGGCCATCCGTCTCGTATCAGCTCTTGAGCGCGGCCATCCAGGCCTCGACCTCGTCGGACCGGCGCGGCAGCCCGTCCGACAGATTCCGGTTGCCGTCGGCCGTCACCAGGATGTCGTCCTCGATCCGGACGCCGATCCCCCGGTACTCCTCCGGCACGGTCAGGTCGTCCGCCTGGAAGTACAGACCGGGCTCGACCGTGAGCACCATCCCGGGCTCCAGCGTGCCGTCGACGTACGACTCCACTCGCGCGGCAGCGCAGTCGTGCACGTCCATGCCGAGCATGTGCCCGGTGCCGTGCAGCGTCCACCGCCGCTGCAGCCCGAGCTCCAGCACCCGCTCCACGGGCCCCTCCACGAGCCCCCACTCGACGAGCCGCTCGGTGAGCACGCGCTGCGCGGCGTCGTGGAAGTCGCGGTACTTGCCGCCCGGCTGCACCGCCGCGATACCGGCCTCCTGGGCGTCGTACACGGCGTCGTAGATCTTCTTCTGGATCTCGGTGAACCGCCCGCTGATCGGGAGGGTGCGCGTGACGTCGGCCGTGTAGTACGTGTGCGTCTCGACGCCGGCGTCGAGGAGCAGCAGGTCGCCCGAGCGCACCGGCCCGTCGTTGCGCACCCAGTGCAGTGTGCAGGCGTGCGGCCCGGCGGCGGCGATGGTGCCGTAGCCGACGTCGTTGCCCTCCACGCGCGCGCGGAGGAAGAACGTGCCCTCGATGTACCGCTCCGAGGTCGCCTCCGCCTTGTCCAGGACGCGTACGACGTCCTCGAAGCCGCGGACCGTCGAGTCGACGGCCTTCTGCAGCTCGCCGATCTCGAACTCGTCCTTGACCAGCCGCGCCTCGGAGAGGAAGACCCGCAGCTCCTCGTCGCGCTCGGCGGTGACCTTGTCGGTCAGCGCGGCCTCGATCCCGGCGTCGTACCCGCGCACGACGCGCACCGGGCCGGTGGCCTCACGCAGCGCGTCGGGCAGCTCGCGCACGTCGGAGGCCGGGATGCCGTAGAGCTTCTCCGCCTCGGTCAGCGAGTGCCGGCGGCCGACCCACAGCTCGCCCTGGCCGGAGAGCCAGAACTCGCCGTTCTCCCGGTCGGAGCGCGGCAGGAGGTAGATCGTCTCCTGGTGACCGTCCGCGGTCGGCTCCAGGACCAGGACGCCGTCCTCGGTCTGGTTGCCGGTGAGGTACGCGTACTCGACGGACGCCCTGAAGGCGTACTCCGTGTCGTTCGAGCGGGTCTTCAGGTTGCCCGCGGGGATCACCAGACGCTCGCCCTGGAAACGCGCCGACAGCGCGGCGCGCCGCGCGGCGGTCTCGGCGGCCTGGGCGATCGGCTCCAGGTCACGCAGCTCCGTGTCGGCCCAGCCGGACTTCATGTTCTCGGCCAGCTCGTCGGACACGCCCGGGTACAGGCCGTTCTTCCGCTGCTTGATCGGCTCTTCAGACTCAGTCTCCGGGGTCTCCGGGGTGAGCTCGTCGGCCACGGTCATCCTCCTCGATACGGCACTGGACCCCCTCCATCGTACGGTCGTACGGAAGGGGGCCCAGGCCCTGAAGACCCTTACCGGCCGCTACTCGAAGCGGGCCGCCAGCAGCACCACGTCCTCGTCGCTCTCCGCCGCGTCCCGCCCGTCCGGCAGCACTGTCCGCAGCACATGGTCGACGATCGCGTCCGGGTCGTGCCTGAGCGCCCTGGGCACACCGGCCGCCGCCGCGTGCAGCCGGGCGAAGGCGCGGTCGGTGGGGTCGCCGGTGCGGTGCAGCAGACCGTCGGTGTAGAGCAGCACCGTCTCGCCGCGCTCCGCCTGGAACTCCATGCTCGGCGCCTCCCAGCAAGCGAGCATGCCGAGCGGCGCGGACACGGACGTCTCCACGAACTCCGTGCGCCGCTCGCCGACCAGCAGCGGCGGGCAGTGCCCGGCACCGGCCAGCGTGATCTTGCGCAGGGAGGGCTCGCAGTAGGCGAACAGGGCGGTCGCGGAGCGGGCCGGCTCGGTGAGGCGGAGCAGCAGCTCCAGGTCGGACAGGACCGCCACCGGGTCCTCGCCCTCCATCACGGCGTACGCCCGCAAGGAGGCCCGCAGCCGCCCCATCGCGGCGACCGCGCTCGGCCCGGAACCGGTGACCGAGCCGACCGCGAGGCCCAGCGCGGCATCCGGCAGCGGCAGCGCGTCGAACCAGTCGCCGCCGCCGCGCGGGCCGGTGCGGTGGCGGGCGGCGAGCTGGACGCCGGCCACCCGGGGGAGCCGGGACGGCAGCAGCTCCTCGGCCATCGTCGTCATGCACGCGCGTGTGCGTTCCACCTCCACCAGCCGGGCCAGGTGCTCGCCGGCGTAGCGGGCGTAGAGCCCGACGAGATGGCGCTGGCGCTCGAGCGGTTCGGCGGGCTCGTCGTAGAGCCAGACGGCGGCACCGAGACGGCCCGGCTTCTCGCCGGCCAGGGGGAGGGCGTAGCAGGCGGCGTAGCCGAGGCGGGCGGCCACCTCGCGGTGCCGGGGGTCGAGACCGTCCTCGGCGAAGAGGTCCGGCTGGGCGATCTCACCGTCCCCGCCCGGCAGTCCCTCGAGGATGCGGCCGTACGACATGGCACTGCGCGGCACGGTCTCGATGTGCCCGAGGTCGGCGCGGGCGAGGCCGAGGCCGATGGTGGTGTCCGGTCCGAGGCCGTCCACCGGTTCCAGTACGACGAGACCGCGCCGGGCCCCGACGAGGGCGGCTCCGGCGCGCAGCAGTTCCGTCAGGGCGTCCGCGAGGGAGTCCGTGCGGTTCAGGCGTTCGGTGAGTTCATGGAGGGTCGTGAGGTCCGAGACCCAGCCGGCCAGCCGGTCGGTGAGCAGCGCCCCAGGGGGGTTGGGCGGAGGGACCGGAGAGGTACCCGAGGCTGCGGGCGCGGGCGCGACAGTGTGTGCGGGCGACGGAACCGTTGAATCGATTCCGGCCACTTTCGAAGGGTGAGGGGCGTTCATGTCGTCCGGCTTCCCGACCGGTGCGTATTGCTCAAAAGCATCGCAAACCCCCATGTCATTCTGCGCCGCTAGCAGTGTCTCCACATGTACACGCACTCGTAAGGGGATGTCCAGCATTGTCCTGCCGGGATTCCTGGTGTCCATGGGCACCGAGTGATCCCCTTGCCTAAAAGCAAATTTGGCTTAAAACTGACTCGGGTAACGGGGTATTGCGGTCGACTGGGCTTGCTCGACGGAGCGTCACAGCGGTCGTGATGGGTACGTACTCGGAGAAGACCAGGGGTGGTGGAGCGCCACCCGGAACCTGGTGACCGACTCCGGGCGTCTTAGCCACCGACGACCGAGCCCCATCCTCCCGTGGCGGAGGCGAAGAGAAATACGCGGGACGGCAAACGCCAGACTTCGCCACCCCCACGCCACGCCCATGCTTTTGATGGACGCAGCATGGACGAGGCCGCCGCGGATGCAGTCAACGTTCGGCCCATAGGGGTTCCCCTTGCCCGGGGCAGGGGTGTGATGCGCCAACAGGTACGCACAGTGAAGTGATCGACACATGGTGTGATGTGGCCCCCACGGTGTTGCCAGCGGTGCAACGGAAAGGAACGAGCGCTCATGCGCGAGATCCTCGGAAGGCGACGCAGGCTCCTGTCCAAGCGCAGCGACGGAAGGCCTGAGTTGATCAGCGCGGCCCTGACCTTCGCGACGGAATGGCAGTGGCCCGTACTCCCGGGTGTGGCGGCGGACCCGCAGGCGCGTTCCCGCTGCGGCTGCCCCGACGCGGAGTGCACGGTGCCCGGCGCCCACCCCTTCGACCCCGGCCTCCTCGCGGCCACCACCGACGCCCGCATGGTGCGCTGGTGGTGGAGCAACCGGCCGGCCGCGCCCGTCATCCTGGCCACCGGCGGCAAGGCCCCCTGCGCGGTGAGCATGCCGGCCCTCGCCGCCTCGCACGCCCTCACCGCGCTCGACCGCCTGGGCATGCGCCTCGGCCCGGTCGTCGCCTCGCCGAGCCGCTGGGCGATCCTCGTGAAGCCGTACACCATGGAGCAGTTGGGCGAGCTCCTCTACGCCAAGGACTTCGTCCCCGGCTCCCTCCGCTTCCACGGCGAGGGCGGCTATGTGGCCCTGCCCCCGTCCGAGACCGGCGAGGGCGAGATCCGCTGGGAGCGCGCGCCCCTGCCCGGCTCCGCCTCCCCCTGGGTCCCCGATGTCGAGGCCGTGGTGGACGCGGCCGTCGAGGCCCTCACTCGTACGGGTGTGAGCGCCCCCGAGTTGTAGGGGTCTCCGGCGCGCGCGGGACGGCACGCGCGCGCGTGCTCGTTATCTTCCGCACATGCTGCATGATCCTGGGGGACACCCCCCAGACCCCCGAATCCGTCTGCTCGCCATGGCGGGCGTAGTGGTGTGCGCAGTCGTGCTGCCGCTGGCCGTGGCATCCGCGGGACCGGCGGGCGACGAGGGGCACACCGTCGTGCGTGCCCCCGCGCGCGCGTCCGTACGCGCCTCCCCTCGTCAACAGGACGCCAAGGCGCCCTCCGGCACGCCCGCCCTCCCCCACGCTCGAACAGCCTCGCGCGGGGGCACCCCCACCCCCCTGCTGCTCGATCTCGGTCTGGACACAGCCGTCCGCTGCGGCCCCGAACTCACCTCCCCCGAAGGCGTCGAGGCGCAGACGTGTGTGCTCACGCAGGGCGAGGACACCTGGGGGCGCACCTACTACCGCAATGTGACCGGCAAGGCCCTGGACTCCGCACTGAGTCTCATGGGGCCCGAGGGCCGCACCGTGCAGCTGAGCTGCGCCGTGGGCGCCGAGGACGAGCCGGGAATGTGCGAGACACCGCGGCAGCGCACCCGGGGCGCGCTGGACTCCTACACGGCGGTCGCGGAGTTCGCGGGGCGGGCGGGGCGCGGGCCGCTGCTGCTGCGCTCGGGGAGCAACTCCGGGAAAAGCACCGGTAGTTGACTGGTCAACCCGTTCCGTAAAGAAAACGCGCGCATGAAAAGACCCGGTTGCTGGCGACGGGGGATGCACCAGCAACCGGGCTACTGGAACGGTAACAAGAGATCCGTGGTTCGCAAATTCGATCCGGGCTTTCCAGTCACGTATTTGCTTGTCCCCAGCGGGACTTGTGAGCGGAGTCACCGATTCCGAAAGCCCGGGTCCGGCTGACCGACCGGTCAGCAGAACCCGGGCTCTTCGCTCTTCGTCAACTGAGCGTGACCTGCCGGTTGGTGAGGCCGCCGCGCGCCCGGCGCTCGTCGGCCGTCAGCGGCGCGTCCGAGGCGAGGGCCGTCGCGAGGCGCTCGGCGAACTCGGCCGCCGGCTTCTCGACGTCGTCCGCGCCGACCCCGCTCGGCAGGTCCCAGACCGGGACGGTGAGCCCGTGAGCGCGGAAGGAACCCACGAGGCGCGTTCCTTCACCGAGGTTCGACCGGCCCGCCGCGTGCAGGCGCGCGAGGGCGTCCAGAAGCTGCTCCTCCGGGTACGGCATGACCCAGCGCAGGTGGTTCTTGTCCGGCGTCTCGCACCAGTACGCGGCGTCCACGCCCGTGAGCTTCGCGGTCGGGATGGCGGCGGCGTTGGCCCGCTCCAGGGAGGCGGCCACCTCCGGCGTGGCGTTCTCGGAGTCCGGGACCCAGAACTCGAAGCCGCTGTGCACAACTGGCTCGAACGCGCCTTCGGGATCGAGCAGATCCTGCAGCCGCGGACCGTCGGCCGGAGCGCGCCGGCCCTCGACCGGTGTGCCGGGCTCCGCGGCCAGTGCGCGCTGGAGGGTGTCGGCGAGGTCGCGGCTGATGTCGCCGGACGCCGTGTCGTTCTGCAGACCCAGCAGCACCGAGCCGTCGTCGCGGCGCAGGGCCGGCCAGGCCATCGGCAGCACCGTCGCCAGCGTGAGGGACGGGACTCCCTCGGGCAGGCCGCCCTTCAGGGGCAGCTCCACCGTGGCGGCCGGCACCAGCTCACGCAGCGCCACCCAGTCGCACTCGCCCGGGAGTCCCTCGAAGGGACGGTGCACCAGCTCGGTCACGGCGTGTGCGGCGGCCCGTCCGTGACAGGCCTTGTAGCGGCGGCCGCTGCCGCACGGGCACGACTCGCGGGCGCCGACGACCGGGACCTCCCCCTGAGTGATCTGCGGGCGCTTGGCCTTCGTCTGGGGTCGCTTCTTGGCCATCGTGGGTGTCTCCCGGTTACGGCTCGTCTGGTACGGCGGGAGCCTAGCCGTTCACGCCGCGCGCCACGGGGACCTGTGGACAGCCAGGTGTTCAGTCCAGGTCGTCGAACGCGTCCGCGAAGTCCAGGCCCGGCATGGCCGGGATCCTCGACACCGTCGGTGCGGTGACGCGCGTAGCGAAGTCGTCGCGCCGCAGCGGGGCATCCGGGTCGTGGACGTCCTTGTGCACGACGACCCACACGGTGACCTCGCCGCGGGCGTCGTCCCGTACACCCCAGTCGTCGGCCAGCGCGGTGATGATGTTCAGCCCGCGGCCGCCGTGCGCGGTGACCGAGGGCGTGGCCGGAGCCGGGCGGGTGGGCCCGCCGCCGTCCGTGACCTCCACCGTGAGCCGGCCGCTCGGGTCCACCCGCCATGCGGCCCGGACGTCCCCGTCCCCGGCCAGGGCGTCGCCCAGTGGGCGGCCGTGCTTGCACGCGTTGCTCAACAGTTCGGAAAGAATGAGTACGGCATCGTCGATCACGGTGTCCGGCACGCCGCCCGAGCGCAACTGCTCGCGCATCCGGTGTCGCGCCTCCCCCACGCCCGCAGGGCCATGGGGTACGGCCATGCTCGACGACGTGGGCACCTCCTGTGCCACCACCAACGCCACCCCCGAGACCTCCTTTGCCCCACGCCACGGTGTGGATGCCCCATTGGCCTGTACCGGAAACCGGCCAATCCACGTTCAGTGACGCATTCGCAACGATCGAATACGGAGCGAATGCGCCGGGGCACTCCCTGTAGCCGTGTGGCTGGATTTCGACTGTGGCCGAGTTGGAGGATGGTGCCCCAGTGGCTGGTGGGTCAAGGGTTCTTCACAGGTCTTTACCAGTGACGAACAGTGACGAACCGTGGTGACGAACAGTGAGGAAAGGGCCTCTCAGCGGCCGAGCTGACGCAGAACCGCACGTGGGCGGTTGGTGATGATGGCGTCGATGCCCAGGTCGACGCAGAGGTCCACGTCCTCGGGCTCGTTCACCGTCCACACGTGCACCTGGTGGCCGGCCGCCTTCAGGCGCTCGATGTACGCGGGGTGGTTGCGCACGATCCGGATCGAGGGGCCCGCGATCCGGACACCCGCCGGCAGCCGTCCGTCGCGCAGTCGCGGCGAGACGAACTGCAGCAGATAGACCGTCGGCAGGGTCGGCGAGGCGGCACGCACGCGATGCAGCGAGCGCGCCGAGAAGCTCATCACGCGCACGGGCGACTCGGCGGCCGAGGCCGGGGCGTCCAGCCCGAACCGTTTCAGCAGCACCAGCAGCCGCTCCTCCACCTGTCCCGCCCACCGCGTCGGGTGCTTGGTCTCGATCGCCAGCTCCACCCGCCGCCCCGCGTCGGCGACCAGCTCCAGCAGCCGCTCCAGGGTCAGTACGGAGGTGTCCTCCCGGTCCTCGGGCCGGAACTCCCAGTCGGGCTCCTCGTCGCGCGTGCGCCACAGCTCCCGCGTCTTGCGCGAACCGAAGTCCAGGGCGGCGAGCTCCGCGAGCTCCAGCGCGGAGACCGCGCCCCGGCCGTTGGACGTGCGGTTGACGCGGCGGTCGTGGACGCACACGAGATGGCCGTCCGCCGTCAGGCGTACGTCGCACTCGAGGGCGTCCGCACCGTCCTCGATCGCCTTCTTGTATGCGGCCAGGGTGTGCTCGGGGGCCTCTTCGGAGGCTCCGCGGTGGGCGACGACTTGAATCCGGTGCCGGCGTGCGTGGGTCACCGCGTCATGGTGCCACCGCAGAGGGGTAGTCGTGCGATCGGAGGAGCATAGATTGCGCCCCTTTTGCCTGTCATGGCCTATATAAAGAATGGCCCCGGACCCACAGGCACCGCTTATGGTGCCCTGACGGCTCATGGGAAAAGCTGACGGCATACAAAAGAACATGCACAGCTGCATCGCGCCGGACCGTCGACCAACGTGAACGAGCGTGACCGAGTGCGACCGAGAACAACAGCCGTGGACCGAGGAGAGAAGCTGTGAGCACCGAGAACGAGGGCACCGCGGTACCCCCGGCCCCGTCCGCACCCCCCGTGCCGGTGGACGCTCCCACTCCCTCGGCACCCGCCGCCCCCGAGGGGAGCGACCACACAGCCCCGCTTACGCCCGTACCTCCGAGCGCCCCCGGCGCGCAGGAGCACACGCAGGAGCAGCAGCAGGCACCCGCGGGCCCGGCCCCGGACGCCTCCTGGCCGCCCCCGGTCGTGCCCTCCTACTCCGACGGCGGCGCCGGAGGCGCGGGCTCCGGCTGGGGCTCCTCGTACCAGCAGCAGCCCGCACCGAAGTCCGGCCGCGGCGGTCTCGTGGCCGCGATCCTGGTGGCCGCGCTGGTCGCCGGCGGCCTGGGCGGCGGCCTCGGCTACACGCTGGCCAAGAACAACGACGACAACACCGCTTCCACGACGGTCTCCGCCTCCACCAGCGGCGGCGCCGTCAAGCGGGACGCGGGCACGGTCGCGGGCGTGGCCGCCAGGGCGCTGCCGAGCACGGTCACCATCGAGGCCGAGTCCACCAGCGGCGAGGGCGGCACCGGCACGGGCTTCGTCTTCGACACCCAGGGCCACATCGTCACCAACAACCACGTGGTCGCGGACGCGGTCGACGGCGGCAAGCTCACGGCGACCTTCCCGAACGGCAAGAAGTACGACGCCGAGGTCGTCGGCCACGCGCAGGGCTACGACGTGGCGGTCATCAAGCTCAAGAACGCCCCGTCGGACCTCAAGCCGCTGCCCCTGGGCGACTCCGACAAGGTGGCCGTGGGCGACTCCACGATCGCCATCGGCGCCCCCTTCGGCCTGTCCAACACGGTCACGACGGGCATCATCAGCGCGAAGAACCGCCCGGTGGCCTCCAGCGACGGCTCCGGCAGCAGCAGTGCGTCGTACATGAGCGCCCTGCAGACGGACGCCTCGATAAACCCGGGCAACTCCGGCGGCCCGCTGCTCGACGCGTCGGGCAACGTCATTGGCATCAACTCCGCGATCCAGTCCACCGGCAGCGGCGGCCTCGGCGGCTCCAGCCAGTCCGGCTCGATCGGCCTGGGCTTCGCCATCCCGATCAACCAGGCCAAGTACGTGGCCCAGCAGCTGATCAAGACCGGCAAGCCGGTCTACGCGAAGATCGGCGCGTCCGTGTCCCTTGAGGACTCCTCGAGCGGCGCGAAGATCACCGAGCAGGGCGCCGGCGGCTCCGCGGCGGTCGAGTCCGGCGGCCCCGCCGACAAGGCCGGCCTCAAGCCCGGTGACGTGATCACCAAGCTGGACGACCACGTCATCGACTCCGGTCCCACCCTGATCGGCGAGATCTGGACGCACAAGCCCGGCGACCAGGTCACGATCACCTACGAGCGCGACGGCAAGTCCCACACGGTCCAGCTCACCCTGGGCGCGCGGCAGGGCGACAGCTGACCTCGCGCTTCGGACCCACTGCGGACCACGACCCGCACGACATCCGCAGGGCCGGTACGCTGTACCCGCTCCGCCCCTGGTGGATGGGGCAGGAGGTGGGTTGCCCGAGCGGCCTAAGGGAACGGTCTTGAAAACCGTCGTGGCAGCGATGTCACCGTGGGTTCAAATCCCACACCCACCGCAGTGTTGTCGAGCCTTGGTGCCGGAACGAATCCGGCACCAAGGCTCTTTTGTTTTACGTGGCAACAACACGCTTTCCCATCAGAGCCCGGCTCCTCCTGCCGACGTTCTTCCCGGCCGCGTGCACGTCAGGGCCGGGCGCCGAACCGGGCCACGCGCACTCGGCCTCCCCGAGCCGGACCACTACGACCGCGGTACAGCAGGAGAAGGAGACGAAGCTCGGTGCTGCGCGCAGCACCCCGACATCAACGGCGGCCGGGGAGCCACAGGGATGATTCCCTGGCGGATCGAAGGGCGTGAGGCGGGCCGGTCAAAGCGCGCAGTCCCGCGCCAGCCCCTCCCAGTCCACCCCTCGCAACGCACCCTCCGCATCGCACTCGCACGGCACCCGGGCGGTCGGCTGGAACCAGATGACCGTCAGGGCCGAGCGGTACAGGACCGGGTCGTGGGACGGGTCCAGTGCCGAGGAGCGGAAGGAGCCGACGCAGGCGACGGACGGGAGGACCTCGACGGGGCCGAAGGCGCCCGCGTACTGGTCCGGGTATTCGCGCGGGGGCGCCACGAGGTGGACCGGGTGGGCCGGGGACGTGCGTGCGGCGGTGCCGAGCAGGCCCTCGATCACCATGTCGTTGACCGGCTTGCAGGGGTAGCCCGGCCAGTCCTCGGGCATTCCTCCGTACGTCGACGACAGCCGCAGCTCGGCGAGGTCGACCGGGCGGCCGGAGGAGAGGACCACGCGGGCCAGCGACATGGTCCGCGCTCTGGGGCGGTCGTGCATGGACGTCCTCTGCTCATGTGCTCCATGGTTCGTCCGGCCTCACGGCCGGTGCCCGGTCATCCGGGCCGCCGACGCGATCGTCGCCCGTGCCTCGCGTTCCGACAGGCCGGTGTTGAGCGCCGCGTCCAGTAAGGGGGCGACCAGGGCCGGCCCGATGCCGTTCTCGTATGCGCGGCAGGCGGCCCAGAACAGGCGGGTGTTGCGCTGTCCCTCGTGCGCGGCGAGGACGAACTGGACGAGGCCCTGGCCGTGGTCGCCTGCCGACGGGTGGGTCGAGGGGTGGACCGGGCGCGGTGGTGGGAGCAGGAGCCGCAGGAGGGCGGGCGGGCAGGTGGCGGGCGCGAGATGGGCCGTTCCGGGTGCCGCCGTGTAGACGCCGTGGTCGGTGCGGGAGCCGGGCCCGACGAGGTAGCCGCCGGCGCCGCGGATGTCGATGCCGGGGGCGAGGCGGCCGGCGGAGTTGGGGACCGCGGCGTCGGGCGGGCCGCTCAGCCAGAGATGGCGGCCGCCGCTGGGAGTGAGGACGACGACCGTCTCGGGGATGGTGAACAGGTGGCGCAGGGCGAGTTCGCGCAGGGCCGCCGAGGAGTCCGTACCGGATTTGGTGTCGAGGTCGACGCCGATCAGGTGGTGGGGCGGAAGGCCGCAGGCGATGCCGTAGCCGGTTGCCCAGGGGGCCGCGGCGAACAGTTCGCGGATGCGTGCCGGGTCGGTCGAGGCGTCGTACACCCCGTGTCCGAGACGGCCGCACTCGCCGTGGCAGGCCTGGGGGGCGGGGTCGTCGCGGTGGGGGGAGCGCAGGGCCGGGAGTTTCGTCCGGGACAGGGGGATGACGGCCAGTCCGCGCTCGGCGGCTGACAGGGCGTGTGCGAGGGCCAGCGTCGTGGCCTGCCGGTCGGTGGTGGCCATGCCTCTATGTTCGTACACACGTTCGAAAAAGGGAAGGGGGGCGAGCTCGACGCGCCGGGGTGCGGAGGTTGGCCGGAAAAGTGCCGGGACGCTGCACCCCTTGCGGCGCTTGGGGTGGAGGTGTCCCGACTGTTCCGACATGGGCGTTGGAAGTAGCGATAGGGGTTTATCGATATGTCGTAGCACTTGAGAAGGAATCGTACGTTCCGGTGTGGTTCGCCGGGGATCCGGTGGGCAACTCTGATCTTGCGACGTCGTGCACAGCACCGGGGCGGTCGGCCAACTGCCTTGGTATCAGCCGTACTTCACGTTGGTGTTCTGGAGGAACAACATGGCAAGCATCCGTACCGCCCGCGTCATCGCCGCCGTCTCCGCCCTTCCGCTGGCAGCCGCACTGTTCGCCGGCGTCGCGGCGGCGGACAACGGCGCCATCGCGGACAACGGATCGAACGCGGGTGTCGTCAGTGCCGTCGGCAGCGGTGTGGGACTCGACAACAACGGCAACTCCTCGACCACACAGCAGAACGCGGTCGGCTCCGGCGCCTCGAACCAGAGCAACACCGCCCAGGTCAAGGGCTCCGCGTTCACGGCCGTCAACCAGGGGAACCGGAACGTGGCCATCAACTTCACCGAGCTGTGGTGAGCCGACTCGCCTGACTCGAAAGGTCAGGTGTGCTCTGGGGTGCAAGGGCGTCTGCGCGGCGGTACTTCGGTGCCGCCGCGCAGGCGTTTTCGCGTCCTGGGTACCGACCTTGACAGCGCACCGTATCTGACGGACAGTCAGAAACTCTGGCGGGGAACGACGGAACCCGCTCGGCGGCCGCGGTGTACCAGAAGTGTCAGTGCGATGGGCGATGCAGGAGACGGCGAGGGGGCGACGTTGAGCGAGGACGAGCTGGGGGCACGGCTGAAGGCCTACGAGGGGCGGCCCGCCGCCGTGTCCGGCAGAGGCAGGGATCCCGTCAACGCGCCCATGATCCGGCACTGGTGCGAGGCGATGGGAGACACCAATCCGGCCTATGAGGGCCCCGAGGCCATAGCTCCTCCCACCATGCTCCAGGCATGGACCATGGGCGGTCTCTCCGGCCACGAGGGACGCACGGGGGACTACGACGAGCTGCTCGCCCTGCTCGACGAGGCGGGCTGCACCTCGGTCGTCGCCACCGACTGCGAGCAGGAGTACCTGCGCCCCCTGCGCCCAGGGGACGAGATCACCTTCGACACGGTGATCGAGTCGGTGTCCGAGCAGAAGACGACGAAGCTGGGCACGGGGTACTTCGTCACCACGCGGACGGACGTCCGGGCGGACCACGCCCTCGTGGGCACGCACCGCTTCCGCATCCTCAAGTACGCCCCCGCACGCCGGAGAAAGCCCGAGCAGCCCGCCCGGCGCCCGCGCCCCGTCGTCAACCGTGACAACGCCGGCTTCTGGGAAGGAGTCGAGCGCCACCGGCTGCTCATCCAGCGCTGCACCGACTGCGCGACCCTGCGCTTCCCCTGGCTGCCGGGCTGCAACAAGTGCGGCGGCCCGGACTGGGACACGGTCGAGGCGAGCGGCGAGGGCACGGTGTACTCGTACGTCGTCATGCACCACCCGCCCTTCCCGGCCTTCTCCCCTCCCTACGCGGTCGCCCTCATAGAACTCGCCGAGGGCGCACGGATGATCAGCGGCGTGGTGGGAGTGCCCTACGACAAGGTGCGCATCGGAATGCCGGTGCGGCTCGAATTCCAGGTGTACGACGAGGATCTGGTGCTGCCGGTGTTCCGCGCCCGGGAGGAGGAGACCGTATGAGGGCCGGTGAGAAGCTGCCGCCGCTGGAGATCCCGGTCACCCGCACCCTGATCGTGGCCGGGGCCATCGCCTCCCGCGACTACCAGGACGTGCACCACGATGCCGAGCTGGCCCGGCAGAAGGGATCCCCGGACATCTTCATGAACATCCTGACGACGAACGGCCTGGTCGGCCGCTACATCACCGACCACTTCGGCCCGACGGCGGTCCTGCGCAAAGTGGCCATACGGCTGGGAGCGCCCAACTACCCCGGGGACACGATGGTGTTGACGGGGACGGTGGAGACGGTCGTCGAGCAGGCGGACGGCGACACGGCGACGGTCCGGGTGGTGGGGGCGAACGGCATCGGCAGCCATGTCACCGGCACGGTGACGGTCACCGTCCCCGCCGCAGGCCCGGGGGGTGCCGGATGAGCGTCCGCAGCCGGGACGGCCTCGGCGGCCGTGCCGCGATCGCCGGCATCGGGGCCACGGAGTTCTCCAAGGACTCGGGGCGCAGCGAGCTGCGGCTGGCCGTGGAGGCGGTGCGGGCCGCGCTGGACGACGCCGGTCTGACCCCGGGGGACGTGGACGGACTGGTCACGTTCACGATGGACACCAGCCCGGAGATCACCGTGGCCCAGGCCTGCGGGATCGGTGAACTGTCCTTCTTCTCCCGTGTCCACTACGGCGGCGGCGCGGCCTGCGCGACCGTCCAGCAGGCGGCGCTCGCGGTGGCGACGGGCATCGCGGAGGTCGTGGTCTGCTACCGCGCGTTCAACGAGAGATCGGGCCGCCGCTTCGGCTCCGGGGTGCAGCACCGGGAGCCGTCGGCGGAGGGCGCGGCACTCGGCTGGTCACTGCCGTTCGGGCTGCTGACCCCGGCGTCCTGGGTGGCGATGACGGCGCAGCGCTATCTGCACACCCACGGGCTGACCCCGGAGGCTTTCGGGCAGGTCGCGGTGGTCGACCGCAAGTACGCGGCGACGAATCCGGCGGCGTACTTCCACGGCCGTCCGATCACCCTCGCCGATCACGCGGCCTCGCGCTGGATCGTCGAGCCGCTCAGACTCCTGGACTGCTGCCAGGAGACCGACGGCGGCCAGGCGATCGTCGTCACCTCGCTGGAGCGGGCCCGCGATCTGCCCCGTCCGCCGGCCGTCATAGCGGCGGCCGCCCAGGGCGCGGGCCGCGCGCAGGAGCAGATGACGAGCTTCTACCGCGACGACCTGACGGGCCTGCCGGAGATGGGAGTGGTCGCCCGGCAGCTGTGGCGTACCTCCGGGCTGACACCGGCCGACATGGATGTGGCGATCCTGTACGACCACTTCACGCCGTTCGTGCTGATGCAGCTGGAGGAGTTCGGGTTCTGCGGGAAAGGGGAGGCGGCGGACTTCGTGGCCGGGGAGTCGCTGCCGATCAATACGCACGGAGGGCAGCTGGGGGAGGCCTACCTCCATGGGATGAACGGGGTGGCGGAGGGGGTGCGCCAGCTGCGGGGCACGGCCGTGAACCGAATACCCGGGGCGGGAAGGGTCCTGGTCACCGCAGGAACCGGCGTGCCCACGTCCGGCCTGGTCCTGACCGCGGACGGCTGAACGGCCGGGTCCGGGAGCGCGGGCGGCGGGGCGACCCCCAGGGGTCATCCCGCAGTACCCCGGGGCCGCTCGTCCACCTACAGGAGGTGCAGCTGCCTCCACCCCTACAACCTGAGGCGGACTCGGCTTCGGGACCTGCGGCCGATGAGGCGGAGGCACCCTCGCTCATAGCGTGGAGCCATGACCACACCCGTCTGCACCAGCGCTTCGACTGCTGCCGAACCGGCGGCGCTGACCCTCCCGTATCCGTCGTTCGCGTCGTACGTGAGGGCCCGGCAGCCGGTGCTGCTGCGTACCGCCAGGTCGCTGACCGCGAACCCGAGCGACGCGGAGGACCTGCTGCAGACCGCGCTCACCAAGACGTATGTCGCCTGGGAGCGGATCGAGGACCACCGTGCGCTGGACGGCTATGTGCGCCGGGCCCTGCTGAACACGCGCACCTCGCAGTGGCGCAAGCGCAGGGTCGACGAGTTCGTGTGCGAGGAGCTGCCCGAGCCGGAGCCCGTGCCCGGCGGGGACGATCCGGCCGAGCAGCAGGCTCTGCACGACGCGATGTGGCGGGCGATCATGAAGCTGCCCGCCCGGCAGCGGGCGATGGTCGTCCTCAGGTATTACGAGGACCTGAGCGAGGTCCAGACGGCCGAGGTGCTCGGCGTGTCGGTGGGTACGGTGAAATCGGCGGTGTCGCGTGCGCTGGGCAAGCTGCGCGAGGATCCCGAGCTGGGGCTTGTGCGGTAGTGCGGCTCCCTGGTGCGCACGATTTCCTCGCAGGTCGGGGGCACCGTCAGCGAGGTGGTGCCTGTGCCTCGGGAGCCGTCTGCGCAGCGCGACGTGCGCACTCAGGTCGTCGGTCATCCTGCCCCCCTGAGCAGGGGGCGGGTCAGTCGGTCGAGGGTTCCCTGGTCAGTGGAGGCTCCGTCGGGCCCGGGGAGGGCGGGGTGAAGAGCACGGCTCGGGCCACCTTCGGGGCGTACAGCGATGTGAGCGGAGAGGTCAGGGAGAGGGCGGCGCGGAAGGCCTTCCCAATGGTCGGGTCGCCGGGGTAGCGGGCTGCCAGCCGGCGCATGTACCAGGCCGTCAGGCGTTCCTCCAGGCGGGGCTCGAGGGCGTTTCCGGTGGCGCCCGGCATGGCCTTGTCCGCTCCGGCCGAGATGGCCCAGGCCTGGCGGGATGCCGCGAGGAGCGCCTGCTGCACGCGGCGGGTTGTGGAGGTTCGCCGGGCGGTCAGCGCGTCCCGCAGGGCTGTCGCGCTCATGGCCGCCACGGACATGCCCTGGCCGTAGATCGGGTTGAACGTGCAGAGCGCGTCGCCGATCGCCAGGAAGCCGGCCGGGCGGCGGCCGGGAAGGTCGTAGCGGCGTCGTACGTTCGCGGTCTGCCGGAAGCCGAAGACCGGTGACAGGGGTTCGGCGACGCTCAGCCAGCGGATCAGGGGCGGGTGCGGCAGTCTCTTCGCGTACGCCTCGAACTCCTCCTCGTCCGTGGGCGGTTCGTCACCGCGCAGACCCGAGAAGGTGACCAGGTACGTGCCGTCCTCCAGCGGCAGTACGCCACCGCCGTACACCTGGGTGGGGTCGGGGACGACGTAGTGGCCGAGCGAGTGGGAGCCCAGGCTTTTGTCGGTGTCGCGGTAGACGCGAGTGGCGTAGGCGAGGCCCGTGTCGATGGTTTCCCCGGGCGGGGCGTCCGCCCCGATCTCCTCCAGCCATCGGGGGGCCCTGGTGCCGCGGCCGGACGCGTCCACGACCAGGTCGGCCTCCAGCGGCCGCCCGCTGTCGCGGGCTGCTTCGCCGCGCTCGCGCAGCAGCACACCCCGCACCCGCCCGGCGTCGCCCAGCAGGCCGACCACGTCCGTCCGCTCGACCGCGGTGATCCGGGGGTTGGCCAGCACCCGCCGACGTACCAGCTGTTCGAGCTGGGCGCGGGAGCCCGTGTAGATGTACGTCTGGGCGGGCAGCCGCCGCAACCAGGATCCGCCCTGCCACTGCACCATGTCCTCCGGCAGGCCCATGGCAGGGGATCCCGCCCTCCGTAACTCGTCCATGAAGCCCGGCAGAAGTGCCTCCAGGGCTCGCTGTCCGCCTTCCAGCAGGACGTGGGGGTGGCGGCCCTGCGGAACGCCCGGGCGCGGCTCGGGGCCGGCCGGGAATCCGTCGCGTTCCACGACCGTCACCCGGTCGGCGTGTGCGGCGAGGACATGAGCGGCCAGCAGGCCGGCGAGGCTGCCTCCGACGACGACCGCGTGCCTGCGTCCGGGATCCCGTGGCTGCACCGGATCCCCCGTCCCGTCCCAACTCTTCGCGGCCTGCTGGTGGTTCA
Organism: Streptomyces sp. NPDC001137; assembly: GCF_040298885.1. Classification (NCBI taxonomy): domain Bacteria; kingdom Bacillati; phylum Actinomycetota; class Actinomycetes; order Kitasatosporales; family Streptomycetaceae; genus Streptomyces; species Streptomyces sp. NPDC001137. The sequence goes on along the minus strand of NZ_JBEPBA010000019.1, from coordinate 172,192 downwards.
TCGATGTCGCTCCTCGTCGTCGGCGATCCCGAGCCGGGGGTGAAGCCGTATGAAAACGATCAGTACCACGGTCCGCCGGAGCGGACGGCGTGAATGTCCCATGCCTCACTCGAGGACGGCCCGAGCCCAGGTCCACCGGGACGCGCCAAGGTCGATCGATCCGATCAGCGGCGTCAAGCAGGAGGCAGGATGCACGCACAGGCTCCCCAGGGGACCGGACTCGTCTCTCGGTCGGCCGAGCTGGCCGAGCTGGCCCGTCGCAGAGCCCCGGACGCTCACGAACAGCGCCGGCTGACCCCCGACGTGGTGGCGCGGATGCTGGAGACCGGGTTCGCCCGGCACTTCGTGCCGGCCGCGCAGGGTGGTACCGAGGGCACGTTCGAGGAGTTCAGCGACGCGATCGTCACCGTGGCCGAGGGCTGCGCGGCCACCGCCTGGTGTGCCTCGGTCGCGTCGAGTCTGGCCCGGATGGCCGCCTTCCTCCCGCAGGAGGCGCATGCGGAGATCTGGCGCGACGGACCCGACACCTTCGTGGTCGGCTCTCTGTCCCCGCTCGGTCGGGCCAGGCCCGTCCAGGGCGGCTGGCGGGTGACCGGCTCCTGGGCATACATCAGCGGCGTCGACCACTCCGACTGGGCCGTGGTGTGCGCCGTCGTACCGAGGGAGGGCGACACCCAGGAAGGGCCCCCGCCGGCACGGCTGTTCGCGCTGCCGCGCTCGGAGTACGCGGTCAAGGACACCTGGACCGGATCCGGCATGCGCGGAACCGGCAGCAACACGCTGATCGTCGACGAGGTGTTCGTGCCCGAGGCGCGCAGCGTGGAACGGCAGCGGCTCTTCGACGGGCAGCCGCTCGCCTCGTCGGCCGACTGCCACACCGTGCCGATCCAGGCGGTCAACGGGCTGTCGTGCGCGCCCGCCGCCGTCGGCGCCGCCCGGGCCGCGCTCGGGCTGTGGACCGGCGCCACCGCTGAGCGGCTGGCGCGCGGCGGCGGCCGCCCAGGGGTACCGGGCCCTGCCCGGAGCACCTACGAGGCGGTCCTGACGCGGAGCGCCGGCGAGATCGACGCCGCCGTACTGCTGCTGAACCGGACCGCCCGGACCGCGGACCGGGGCGCGCGGGTCACCCCCGAGGAACTGGCCCGCAACATGCGCGACCACTCGATGTCGACCGAGTTGGTGCTGAACGCGGTCAACCGGATGTTCTCCACCGCCGGGACCTCCGCGCACAGCACCGACAGCCTGCTGCAGCAGATCTGGTGCGACGTCAACTCCATGGCCACGCACATCGCCCTGGCCTTCGATCCGGCTGCGACGCTGTTCTCGTCGTATGCCTTCGCCCGCTGACCGGCGCCACTTCGGCCCGTACGCGTGCGTACGGGCCGACGCCGTGCGTGGACTTCGAGCAGGGCCGGTTCAGTCCGAGCGGGAGGGCGGGAACCGGCCATCCTCCCCAGCGGCTCGGGGGCGGCTATCAGGGGGTCGGGATCGCTTCCCAGCCTGCGGCAGAGGGCTTGCGCAGGGCTCGAGGATGGCTGGATGCAGTGGTTCGAGCTGCTCTCCAGGACCTTTCGAGCCACGGCGCGAAGACTGCGGCGCAGCACGCGGGAAAGGCCCGTACCCGAGTCGAGGAGTGAACGGCATGCTGGACGCGGATACCTTCCGCAAGGTCTTCGGCACGTTTCCGACCCCTGTCGCGATCGTCACCGCGCTCGACGAGGACGGCGGTCCGCGGGGCTTCACCTGTAACGCCTTCTCCGCGGTGTCCGCGGCGCCGCCGCTGCTCCTCGTATGTGTGGGCAAGGGGTCCAGGACGCTGCCCGCCATGCTGTCCACCGGGGTGTTCGCGGTGAACTTCGTCGCCCACCGGGGCCGGGACACGGCCCGGCTCTTCGCCGGGAAGGCCGCGCGCAAGTTCGACGAGGTCGCCTGGCGCGGCGGGCTGTCGGGCGTTCCGGTGCTCACCGAGGCCGCGGTGGCCTACGCTGGCTGCACGCTCGTGCAGGCCGTGGAGGCGGGCGACCATCTGCTGATGATCGGGCGGGTCGAGGAGAGCGAGGTCTTCCCCCGGCCGGCGGCCCTCTACCAGCAGGGCGAGTTCGGGATGTGGGAGCCGGGCCCCCGGCTGGCCGTCCAGCGGCACTGACCGGTACCCGGCAGCCGTGCCCCCCCGCGGCGGCACACGCTCGAGGCGGACTCGAGCCGACCGGGACATCGTGATCGCGTCAATACGGTGGACCCCACACGGAGGCCGATCATGAGCGCGGTTGTCAGCAGCGATCTCTACTTCCAAGTGCAGCACTTCTACGCCCGGCAGATGCAGGCACTGGACAACGGGCGGCTGGAGGAGCACGCCCACACGTTCACCAAGGACGGCAGCTTCGCGCTCGTCCCGGGCAAGGAGCCCGCGGTCGGTCCGGACGCCATCCTCGAGGAACTGCGCTCGTTCGTGAGGCAGTTCGAGAACAACCCCACGCAACTGCGCCACCACTTCAACCAGATCCTGCTCGACCCGCAGGACGACGGCACCGTCGTCTCCACCGTCTACGCCCTGATCGTGCAGGTACGGCCCGACCAGCAGCCGGAGATCATGGTGAGCGTCGTCCTCCACGACGTCATCGATGTGACGGGCGACCGGTTCCTGCTGCGCTCCCGCTCCGTCAGCTACGACCAGATGGCCTGATCCGGCTGTCCGCACGGCGTCCTGGGCCCGGGCGACGCCTTGGCCCAGGACGCCCGCGCCAGCGCTATGCGGCGTGCGCGTACGGAGTGGAGGAGGGGACTTCCAGGTCGTCCTCATTGGCCAGGATGGCCTGGTGCAGGCGCTGCAACCGGGGTGAGGGCTCGACGCCGAGTTCCTCGATGAGGGCCTGGCGCAGCGCCTGGAAGGCCTCGAGGGCGCGCCAGGGGTGACCGGCCCGGTAGAGGGCGGTCATCAGCTGGGCGGTCAGGGTCTCGTGCAGGGGCTGCCGGCTGACCAGCATGCGCAGCTCGCCGATGATCTCGGCGTGCCGGCCGAGCCTGAGGTCGGCGTCGAGGCGCATCTCCAGCGCCCAGGCGCGCTCCTCCTGCATGCCGATGACCTCGGTGGAGAGGACTTCCCCGACCGGGACGTCGGCGAGGGCCGGGCCGCGCCACAGGTCCAGGGACCGGGCCAGCAGCCCGGTGGCCGTCGCCGGGTCGTTCCCGGCGAGGGCCCGGCCGCCCAGGCGGACCAGCCGCTGGAACTCCAGGAGGTCGAAGGAGAACTCCGCCGGATCGAGATCCAGCCGGTAGCCGCCATAACAAGTCGTCAGGACCTCCTTGGCGGTGCGGCCGGTTTCCTCCACTCCCGTCTCGGTCAGTTTCCGACGCAGTTGCAGGATGTAGGTCTGGAGCGTGGTGGAGGCGCTGCGCGGAATTGCGTCGCCCCACACCTCGGCCATCAGTGTTTCCACTTGTACGACGCGTCCTGCCCGGATCGCGAGCAGAGACAGGATCTGTCGGGGTTTTCCAGCGGTCGGCACAATGGACATGTTGTGGATGCGTGCTTCGAGCGGTCCGAGAACTCCCAATTCCATTGGTCGAGCATCGCAGCATGATTGCGTGTGCAACCAGTGATGCCGGCACGAGTGGGTGTGAAGATCTCATACGCCCTGCGTCGGAGCATCAGAGGTGCAGGCAGGGGCACCCCCGGCTGCCTGATCCAGCCACATACCGACCGGGTTCCCCGTTTCCCGTCGGCGTCCGGCGGTCAGCTGGTAACGTCGTTATCAGGTCCACGGCCGCACAAAGGGGTTCGGCGACGCGAAAACGCGGTTACGAACAACCAGGGGGAAACCGTTGGCTTTCATGGGAATGATCGGCCCGTTAACGGGCCGTTACGATTTCGTCAGAAATTCAACGGCCGGGGTACCTGAATCTCCGGTCCGCATTGATCCGACGGTCCGGCTGGCTCTCGCGCGGCCCAGGTGGACCGGCGTTCTGATCACCGCTCTGCCGCAGACCGTGCTGACGGCACTCGCCGTGGCCCTGGGCCTGACGCCGGACGGCGACCGGCAAAGGGTGATGACCGCCGTGGCGATGGCATGGCTGTGCTGCCTGCCGGTGGTGGTCGTACGGCGGCTGGGCCACTGCCTGATGGTGATCGCCCTGATGACCGCCGCCCTCGGCTTCGTCCTGGACCCCGGTGGACTCGCCTATGTCGCCTTCTGCGCGGGTACCGCCGCCGTGGCCGCGCACTGCCTGCACCGGCTGAGGGCGACCCTCGACGCCTGCCGCTCCCATGTGTACGGCGAACGCCGGCGCGCCGCCCAGCAGCACCGCCGGCTGCAGCGCGATCTGCACGACCTGCTCGGCTACAGCCTCTCCGCGATCGTCGTACAGGCCGAACTGGTCCGGCACCGTCTCGCCGGAGAGCACACCGAGGGGCAGGCCGAGGCCGTGGAGCTGATCTCGCTCTCCCGCCGGGCCCTCGCCGAGGCGCGCTCCCTGGCGGCCGGCCCGCAGCAGCTCTCGCTCACCCGTGAACTCGCCTCCGTCCAGCGGGTCCTGAGGACCGCGGGTCTGGACATCGATGTCGACGTCGATGCTCCGGCGGCGTACGACCGGGAGGTGGAGGCCGCGCTGGCCGCCGTGCTGCGTGAGGGGACCACCAACATCCTGCGCCACAGCCACGCCCGTGCGTGCCGGATCACCATGGGCAGACACGGGAACCGGACGGTCCTGGTGCTGTCCAACGACGGCTTCGAACCCTCCGGCGGCGAGGAGTCGGGCACCGGTCTCGAAAGCCTGTCCGAGCGGGTGGAGGCGGTCGGGGGCACGCTGACGTGGTCGCACGACAAGGGCTGGTTCAGGCTGCGCGCGGTGTGCCCGGCGGCATCGGGCAGGGTGGCTCCCTCGGCTACAGCCAGCCGGCCTGATCCGCGATCCGCACGGCGTCCAGTCGATTGCGCGCGTTCAGCCTCGTCACCGCGGAGGTGAGGTAGTTGCGCACGGTACCCACGGAGAGGTTCATGCGCTGAGCGATCTCGACGGGCTCGGCGCCGCTCGCCGCATGTCTCAGGACGTCCGTCTCGCGCGCCGTCAGCGGGCTGACATCGCTCTCCCATGACGCCAGCGCCAGCTCCGAGGCGATCACCCGGCCTCCCTGGGCTATCTTCCGTATGGCGTTCGCCAGTTCACGCGGCGGCTGGTCCTTCAGCAGGAAGCCGCTGACCTGGGCGGCCAGGGCGCGTTGGAGTATGCCGGGGCGCCCGAGAGCGGTCAGCACCAGGGTGCGGCACTCGGGAAGCCGTCTGCGCAGTGCCGCCGCGGCGGACAGACCGTCGACACCCGGCAGGTCGACGTCGATGACTGCCACATCGGGTCGGCACTCCAGCGCCTTGGGCACGATGGCGTCCCCGCGGTCGACCTCCGCGACCACCGTCAGGTCGGGCTCCGCCTCCAGCAGGACGACCAGAGCCCCCCGCACCATGTGCATGTCCTCGGCCAGCATGACTCGAATCACTGAGCCTTCCCCCGCTTCCCGTTCCCCGAATACGGTCGGCTACGAGGCGATCATACATAGTCAATTCAAGTTACACGCTTGGCCGAAATGCACTGTTCCGGCACCCGGTCGGCCGAATCTCCATTATCAGGCGGAGAGTTTTTGCTAAGTGATTGAATTTCGAGCTAATGGAGGCGCTCAGGGAGCGGGGACCCAGCGGACGGGGAGTCGCCGCGGACCCCGGATGAGCAGGCCCGAACGCCAGGCCAGGGTCTCGGGGGGTGCGTCCAGGGACAGGGTGGGGCATCGGGCCAGGAGTTCGGTGACGGCCGTGGCGGTCTGGAGCCGGGCCAGGGGGGCGCCCAGGCAGTAGTGGATGCCGTGGCCGAAGGCGAGGTGACCGCCTGTCGCGCGGCGGATGTCGAAGCGGTCCGGCTCGGGGAAGCGCGCGGGGTCACGATCGGCGTCGACCAGCGCGATCAGTACCAGTTCACCCCCTCCGGGGACCCACACGCCGGCGATCTCCACGGGCTCGGTGGTGAAGCGGTACGTGGTGGTCTCGACCGGGCTGTCATAGCGGAGCATCTCCTCGACGGCGTTGTCGACGAGGGTGAAGTCAGCCCGCAGCGCGGCGAGTTGGTCCGGGTGACGGAGCAGCGCGAGGACACCAGAGGCGATGAGGTTGACGGTGGTCTCGAAACCGGTGACCAGCAGCAGCCAGGCCATGCCGATGAGTTCGTCCGGGGAGAGCCGGTCGCCGTCCTCCTCGGTGGTACGGATCAGGGCGCTCATCAGATCGTCGTGGGGCCGGGCGCGTTTCTCGTCCACCATGCCGACGAGGTACTGCGTCATCGCGGCCGTGGCGGACGTCCTTATGTGCCGGTCCGGGCTGCTCAGCGCCTGTTCGGCCCACGCCCGGAAGGCGGCGCGGTCGAGGAAGGGCACACCGAGGAGTTCACAGATGATGCCCATGGCCAGCGGGAAGGACAGGGCTTCGACCAGGTCCGCCCGTCCGTCGGGCCGGGCGAGCATGGTGTCGAGGAGTTCGCCGGTCAGGGCCCGCACTCTCGGGGCGAGGGACTCGATACGGCGCGGCGTGAACTCCCTGGCCACCAGCTTGCGCAGCCGGGTGTGGTCCGGCGGGTCGGAGCTGAGCAGGTTCTCGCCGGCGGAGAGCCGGGCCAGGGGCAGGTCGGGTGACGCGTGCCTCCAGGACTTGGACAGCGTGGGGTCGGTGAGGGCGGACCGGCACGCCTCGTGGCCGACCACGAGCCAGGCCTCGGCGCCCTCCGGCACCCGTATACGGTGCACCGGTCCCTGGGCGCGGAGTCCGGCGTACACCGGATGCGGGTCTCTGAAGAATTCCTCGCCGAGCGTCGCGAAGTCTGCCGCGATGTCCGTTTCCATGGTGGCCGGCTTCCCTTTGTCAATGGATGGTTGATGAAAGTGCTTACTGAGCAGGTGTGGCCGATTTCTCTAATACGTCCCCGGCCACCGCGATGGCATTGAGCGTCCGCGGAAATCCGGCGTGGGCCGCCACATGCATCAGCGTTTCCACGACCTGTGCCGGGCTCAGCAGCGGTGCTCAGGCCGTGCCGATCGCGATGACGTTGCCCTCGCTGATGTATCCGTCCGGATCGCGCAGCGGGTGGGCCGGGTGGTCGGGGTCCAGGAACGGGGCCCAGTCCCCGGGGATGTCCAGGCTCGTCGCCTGCCGGGCGAAGCGCGCGCACGCGTTGCCGTAGAAGCGCAGGGCGGCCGGGGACAGCGGCGCGTGGTGCTCCATGAGGATCGTGCGCTGCCGCACCGACGTCAGCCCGGCCGCGCGCAGCCGGCGGTACAGGTCGCGTCCTCTCAGCAACTGCCGGGCGTACCCGTTGGACTCGGCGGACGCGCGGAAGAAGTCGGTGATCAGGAACGGGTCCGCCGGGCGTACGGTGCTCAGGGTGCCGTCCACGTCCTTGACGGCGACCAGGCCCCCGGGTCTGGTGACCCGGCGCAGTTCGGCGAGCGCCCGCGCCAGCTGCCCGTCGTCCAGGTACTGCGTGGTGTTCGCGCACCAGACGGCGTCGAACGTGCCGTCCGCGTAGGGCAGTTCGAGGACGCTGCCCTGCCGTACCTCAAGAGGCGCACGGGCGGGGTGCCCCCGCATCCGCTCGGCGGCGCGTTCCGCGCTCTCCGCGGCCAGGTCGAGGGCCGAGATGCCGCCCTGCGGGCCGACGAGTTCCGCGATCCGGGGCAGGAAGGCTCCGCTGCCGCAGCCCGCGTCCAGCACCTGCCAGCCGGGCTGGATGCCCAGGTCGTCCAGCGCGTCCTCGTAGTAGGCGGCACAGGCCTCGAAGTGCGGGTCCACGATCTCCTCGTGGGTGAAGGCCAGTCCGGTGGAGGTCGTGTATCCCCAGTCTGTGTGGGCCGTCCTCAGCATGCGGACGCCCCCTCCGCCGGCACCCCGGCACTCCCGGCCTTCTCCGCTCGCGTGAGCAGGTCCGTGAGGATCTCCACGGTCGTCTCCGGCGCCTCCAGCGGGGCGAGGTGGCCCACCTCGGGAAGGGTGACGAGCCGGCCCCGGGGCAGTGCGGCCGACGTCTCGCGGGCCTCGGCGAGGGTGACGAGTTCGTCCTCCTCACCGATGACGACGACGGCGGGTACGTCGGTGGCGTGCAGGACGGCCGTGGCGTCCGCCCGTGCCGCGATGGCCCGTTGCGCCCAGGCGATGGAGTGCGGCCGGGCCGCCCGGGCCACATCCGTCACCTCCGCCAGAAGCCGGCGCCGCCCGGCCCGCGTGGTGGCACCCAGCAGGGACGGCGTGGTCTCGGCCACCACCCGGTCGCGCAGGGAGTCGTCCAGGATCAGGTCGGCGAACCGCAGGCGCGCTCCGGCCGCCTGCGGCGTGTCCGCCGTGGCCCGGGCGGCCAGCAGGGCCAGGGCGCGGACCCGCCCGGGGTGGCGGCGCAGGAAGGAGAGCGCCACATAGCCGCCCATCGAGCAGCCGGCGAGGGCGACGGAGTCGATGCCCCGCCGGTCGAGTTCCCGGGCCAGGTCGTCGGCCACGAGATCGAGCGAGGGCGGCTCGTCGGGCAGCGGCATGGTGCCGAAGCCCCGCTGGTCCAGGGCGATGACATGGTGGTCGCGGGCGCGCAGGCGCCGGGCCGTCTCGTCCCACATGGACGCGTCGAGGGGCAGGGCGTGCAGGAGGACGAGCGGGAGAGGGCCGGTGTCCGTACGTCCCGCGGCCTGCGCGCCGGGCCGGACGGCGCTCACCGCCGCGCCGCCCGTTCCGCGGCGGCGACGAACTCCCCGACGTGCTCCGGCAGTTCGCTGCCCCGTAGCCAGGCCAGGGCCACCGGGGAGGGCGGCAGGTCGTGTACCGGGACGACCCTGATGTCGGACGGCAGGACCGCGTCCAGGGACTGGAACGACACATGCATCGCGTCGGTGGTCCGAAGCCGCTCCACCAGGGCGGTGAGAGTCGTCATCGAGTGCACACGGCGGATGGTGCGGCCCTGCGGGGTCCGTGGTGGCACCACCAGGTCCCAGACCTTGGCCGGGAAGTCGCCGGGGCACCGGTAGCCGTCGTAGTCGGCGACCTCCTCGACCGAGACCGTGTCACGGCCGGCCAGCGGGTGGCGGGCACCGACGAGAACGGCCCGCCCGTCGAAGGCGACGGGTCCGCTGACGACGATGTCCGGCTCGAACGGGTCGTACTTGACGATCATGATGTCGAGGTGTCCGGCGCGCAGCGGCGCGAACGGCTCGGTGACCTCGTAGGGGACGTACTCCACCGACGAGCGCGGATGGCCGGCGGCGGCCACGACGCGGGACGCGAGGTGGGCCGAGCCATGGATGCCCAGACGGATGGTGCGCGGTGCGGGGTCGGTGCGGGGGGTGGGCAACTCAGACCTCCGTGGTCAGTCCGGCGTATGCCTGGAGCTGGTCCGGGCGGTGGACATCGCTGTCGACGCGGAGCATGGCGAACCGCGCGCCCAGGCCCGTCAGCCGGGGCACGAACCGCAGCGTCAGGCGGTCCCCGGGGCGGATCAGCCCGTCCATGACGGCCTCGGCGAGCAGGTGGTTGATGTGCACGAGTGCGTGGGCGACGGTCACCTTGGCGGTGGCGATGTACAGGTCGCGGTGGGCCGCGGGGCCGCAGCGCGCGGTGCCGGGCACCGTGACGGCGGCCGGGGGCCGCGCGGTCAGCTCGTCCGGAGCCTCGAGGGCCTTGAGCAGCCGGCGCAGGGGGGCCGTCGCCGCGCCGGGTGCCGGCCCGGCCCAGGCCGTCGATCCGTCGTCGGCGACGTGGTCGAAGGTGAACCGCTCCCGGAGGTTGGCCGGGCGGCCCGCCAGGTAGACGGTGCGGGTGAAGGAGCGCCGCCAGGCATCCCGTTCCCCGGGGGTCAGGGCGAGGGCGAAGGCGCAGGTCTCGCGCACCCACCGGGGCAGATCGAGGCGGCCGACCACGACCACGGCCAGCACCTCGCTCTCGACGGCGCGCGCGGTGTGGAATCCGGCCCTGAGGGCCCCCAGGGCCTGGGCGCTGGACAGGTCGACACGGTCCGCGAGCTCCGGGCGGGCCGTCCGTATGCGGTCCACGGCCACCTTGAGCAGGGCGGCCGAGGACAGGGGATGGGGCGGGGGCGGCGCGAGGGCGGCGCCGGCCGTGGGGTCGAGGGAACTGGTCACAGGTACACCGCCGACAGGAGTCCGGGATCGGGAGCGGGCCGTCTGCTGCCCAGCAGGGAGCAGGTGAGCCGGTAGGGATCGACATAGGTGTGGCCCCGCCGGTGCCGTTCGAGCGTGCCGGGCAGATCGCCCGCTCCGCTCGCGGCGGCTTTGGAGCGGTTCAGGAGCCGGGCGGCCACGGTCAGGCAGTTGCGCAGCAGATCGTGGCGGAACGACTCGTGCTGGCCGGGGCCGAGGGTCGCGATGAAGTACAGGCGCATGCCGAGCCGTACGGCCTCCGCGTCCTCGCACGTCTCGGCCGCGGCTTGCAGCAGCACGGAGGCCGTGTGGCCACGCCAGCCGCCGTGCCGGGCGGAGGCGATCCTGCCGTCGATGGGCACCCGGCCGATCGGCACGCGGCGCACCGCCGGCCCGAACCTGGTCAGGACGCGGTTCAGCAACTGGTAGTCCGCGTCGAGTTCACGGTCGTAGAGCAGGACGACCTCGTCGTACCAGGGGGCGAGCGGCAGCAGCTCGCGCAGGGCGCAGGCGAGGTAGTTGGGGCGGCCGTCCGCGGTGACGATCCGGCGCAGGGGCATGCCGTAGCGGGTGAGGTCCAGATAGACGGGGCCGCCACAGTTGCGCTGGTCGAGGACGAGTCCCGCGGCGGAGAGCCGTTCGGTCATCTCCTCCAGGCCGAGGCCGGGCGGCTGGTGCTCCCTGAGGCCGGGATCGTGCATGCCCAGACGCTCGTAGTGCCCGGCCCACAGCCGCAGCATCCGCTCGCTCGCGGGATGCACCCAGCCGCTGTGCTCGACCGCGTCCCGGTAGGGCTGCAGGGCCTCGGCGCTCTGGGGCTGCTGGGCGGACCGGTAGCGGACGTAGAGGTCGCCGATGTCCTCTTCGGAGAGCTGGGTGCAGTCGGTGTCGCCGTGGGCGCGGTCGAGGTACTCCCAGAAGCCGACCGTCTGCTCGGTGACGTGGTAGGTGGTGTGGCTGTAGCGGTAGGTGACCTCGGCGAGCGGCGCGGTGGCCCGGAACATCACGTCCGTCCACAGCAGGCCCTTGAGATGGCTGGGGGTCAGCGGCTTGGTCGGGGTGATCGTGACCGGTGCCAGCAGGACGTTCTTGCGCGGCGGCATCGTCATCCTCCTTCCTGGGCGGCGATGGCGTGCCGGAGTTCGGCGTGGGTCGGGGGCCGGGGTCCGGACGGCGCGGGCGGTGCGGGGGCCTCGGCCACGGCCCGTACGCGGGCCAGGAAATCCTCGTCGGCGAAGATCTCCGCGGGGGTGCTCAGGCTCGTCTGGACGCGGACGACACCCCGCCATACGACGGGATCGGTGGCGGCGGCCGTCAGCGCGGCCGCCCACAGGCGCCGGGGCACGGCCGGCGCCGGGTGGCCGGTCCTGGCGGGCACGGGCGCGCCGGTCGCGGACCGCCAGCGTTCGATGCGCGACCAGGAGTCGTGCACGGCCTGGTCGTACCAGGGGCGCAGCAGCTCCTCGGCCAGGTCGGCGGCGGCCCGGCTCAACTCCCCCTCCGCCACCGGATGTTCGCGGATCACGTCGGCGAGCAGGAAGGCGTGCGCGAGCGCCAGGGACATGCCGCGGCCGAACATCGGGTCGGTGACACACGCGGCGTCCCCCGTGTGCAGGAGCCCCGTGACCGGGCGCCGTCGGCCGGTCGCGGTGGACCGCAGGATGTTCGGGGGCATGCCGATGACCCGTACCGGGCCGAGCGGCTCCACGACGTCCTCGTCGACCCAGGCGGCCAGGTGGGGGGAGAGCCGGCAGGCGGCGGTGAAGGCGCCGGGCGTGCGCAGGGCCGTCGTCGCCCGGTCGCCGGGCAGGGTGCCCAGGGTGATGGCGAAGACGTCGTTGTCCGCCGGGTGCAGCACGGCGGAGTAGTGGTCCCAGATGCCGCCGGCCGCGTTGCCCCGGTTGAGCGGCCCCGGCCGGGGGCCGCCGGGGTCGCGCAGTCGGTAGAAGCGGCCGAAGGCACGCAACTGGCTGGGCCCGGTCAGGTCGTCCGGCACCTCGACGCCCGCCGCGGTGAGCCAGGAGCGGGACGCGGACCTGCGCCCGGACGCGTCCACGACCACGTCGGCGGGGATCCGCTCACCGTCGGCCGTCACGACTCCCCTCACCCGGTGTCCCGATGGCCCGGACGCCTCCAGCAGCAGTCCGGCCACGGTGGTGCGGTGGCTGACGGTCACCTCGGGCAGCGCCTCGGCGGCCCGGTGCAGTACGAGGTCGAGGACGGGACGGCGGCAGACCAGCGTGACCAGGTCGTCGTCGCCGGGGGCGGCCGGCCCCGCGGGGGCCGCGGTGGTGAGATCCAGCAGCCGGGCGCCCTCCGCCAGGACCGCGTCGAGGACCTCCGGTGCGTGGTGACGGAGCATCCGCACGCCGAGCGCGTTGAGGATGTGGTCGTGCAGTGCCTGCGGAACCGTGGGCCGCCGCCACAGTTCCGCGCTCTTCGCGGCCGGCCCGTCCGGCGGCGGCTCACCGCGTTCCAGCACCCGCACCCGGTGTCCGCGCCCGCCGAGCGCCAGGGCCAGGGCCAGGCCGGCGGGGCCGCCGCCCACGATCACGGTGGTCGCCATGGTCAGCGACGCCTGCCGTGCACGAAGAACACCCGCCGTACGTTCTTCACCTCACGCGGCGGCACCGGGTCGGGCCACCGTCCGTAGTCGGCGTCCGGCTCACCGGGCTGGGCGGCGCGGACGTCGAACCCGTACCGCTCGAACAGGGCCTCCGGCTCGTCGGTGCCGAACACCCAGGGGCAGCCCCAGCCGGCGAACACGTCCAGCAGCCCGCGCATGTGGGGCAGGGTCAGCGCGGCCCGGTTGACGATGTCGGCGGCGATCCGGCTGCCGGGCGCGGAGATCGCGGCGACCCGCTCCAGCACGCGGTGCGCGTCGGCCTCGGGGATGTAGTACAGCAGCCCCTCCAGCAGCCAGGTCGAGGGGACGGCCGGGTCGTAGCCGGCCGCGAGGAGACGGTTCTCCCAGTCGTCGTCGGTGAGGTCGACGGCGACCGTGCGGTGGTCCACCCGGGGCCGGGCGCCGCGCAGCCGCTCGGCCTTGAAGGCGAGCACCGCCTCCCGGTCCACCTCGAAGTAGCGGATGCGGTCGGGCCAGCCGAGGCGGTAGGCACGCGAGTCCATGCCGGCCGGGGCCAGCACGATCTGGGTCGTCTCCGGGTCCCGGGCGGCCTGTTGCAGCAGGTCGTCGAAGAACCGGGTGCGGATGGCGTTGTAGTCGGGGGTGCTGGGCAGGGACCGCGGCCGGTCGGGCGGGAAGGTCGCGGCCCGGATCTCGGCCAGCAGTCCCGGCCCGGTGTCCGCGGCCAGCCGGTCGGCGTACGGGTCCTCGTACAGCCGGTCCTCGCGACGGGTCTCGGCGGCGCGCAGGGCGGCGGTGAGCAGGGCGGTGCGTTCGACGGGATCGAGCACGGGCATGGGGGGCTCCTCGTCGGGGGAGGGGAGGGGCGGACGTCCGGCGCGTGGGGGTGCGTTCGGCAGGCTGGACAGGGGTCAGCTGCCCGGTGTGCCGGTCAGGCGCCGCCAGAGGGTGTCGTCCTGCCGGAAAAGGCGGTCCTTGACCTGGGTCGGGCGGATGCCCGTGCCGACCGTCTCGTGCCAGTCACGGGCGAACGCCTCGCCGTCCAGCAGGCACACGGTGGGCGCCCCGAGCCGGCCGGCCGCCCGGGCCCGGGCGTACCCGTCGGACTCCACCGCCAGGGACCGGTCCAGCGCGAGGGCGCAACGGCCGGTCTCGTCCTCGGTCCAAGCGGTGAGGGGAGCGAGGGCGAACACGTAGTGGCTGGTGCCGTCCGCGTTCGGTTCGACCCGGCACGCGGCGTTGCGCAGGGCGAGTCCGCCGGAGTCCAGGGCGGCGCGCAGGGCCCGGACGACCTGGGCGTCGCGCAGCCGCTCCCCGGCCGCGTCGGACCTGCCGCCCCGGCCCGCGTACTCCACCCGCGGCACTCCTGACGTGTGGTCCACGACCCGGACGACGTCGCCGACGGCGTACCGGTACAGCCCGCCGACATGGCTGAAGACGACGTGGTAGTCCTGGCCGGCCTCCAGTTCGTGCGGCAGCAGGGTGGCGGAGTCGGGTACGAGATCCTCCTCGGCCGGCACGAACTCGTACACGGAGGCCGACGCGACGAGACTGCCCGCCGAGGCGTGCCGGTCCAGCGCCACGCCCACCGGCCCCTCCGAGGCGGCCACCGGCGCGGGCAGCGCGGTGACATTGACGCCGAACTCCTCACGCAGCGCGGGCAGATACAGCGAGGCCACACCGGTCGTCCAGCAGAACAGGGCACGGATGCGCGGCCACACATGGGCGGGGCGCACGGTCCCGAAGTACTCGGCCAGCCGCTCCAGTTCGGCTGCGCGGCCGGGGTCCGGTGCTCCGTGGGGCAGACCGCCGAGCGTGCCGTCGCGCACCTCCTTCACGATCCGCGGCCACCACAGGTTCAGCTGGTGGGGGACGGCGGCGATCATGGCGGGGTTGATGCCGATCAGGCAGCGCACATCGCTCTGCACGGCCAGCCGGAGCCGCAGATACATCCGCTCCAGGTGGTCGCCGGGCTCGGTGGGTACGGGAAGCGTCGCCCAGGGTGCGCCCGTGCCGGGTTCGGCGGAGAGGGGTTCGCCGAAGCGGGCTCCGAAGTCGACCTGGCTGGCGCCCACGTGCGGGCGGCCGTCGGCGGTGGTGGGCGGGGCGGACACCGGGTCGTGCTTGAGGTTGAGGACCGCGTCGGGCCGCTCCAGCAGTTCGGGGAAGTGCTCGGTCAGCGGGGCCCACGCCGCGAAGTAGAACGGCATGAAGGTGGTGCTCATGAAGCGCCGGGTGACGGGCACCTTCTTGTGCGTTCCGGTGCTGCCGCTGCTGGTGAAGTAGACCTCGGGGGCGTCGGCCGACAGCAGGTTGCGCTCTCCGGCGGCCGTCCGCTCGATCAGGGGGGCGTGAGCGGCGTAGTCCTGGACCGGGACGGCCCGGCGGAACTCGTCGACGGTGCGGATACGGCCGAAGCCGTGCCGCCGGCCGAACTCGGTGCCGGCGTTGAAGTCCAGCAGGTCGGCCAGCACGCGCTGCTGGGTGCCCCGCAGGTCGGCGTGCTCGGCGGCCAGCCGCTCGCGCGCGGCGAGAACGCGCGCCCGGTAGCGGCCGGGGTGGCCCGCGGAGTGCCAGACGGAGGGGGCGGAGGGGGCGGGGGCGGTCATGCGGTGAGCACCTCCCGTACGGCGTCGGCGGCGCGGCCGGCGTCGGGCTGCTCCGGCAGCACGGTCACCGGGAGGTCCCTGACCTCCTCCAGCAGGAGCTTCCGCAGGTTCTTCTGGTAGGTCTCGAAGCCCGCCCAATCGGCGCTGTCGCCGTCGTACTCCAGGGCGTTGAGCTGCGTCCCGTCTCCGCGGCGGCGCCAGGCGGACGCGGGCGAGACATCGAGGAAGAGCACCCGGTCCGGCTGTGGGAAGGAGCGCCACCAGGAGTAGATCCGGCTGTCCTGGACGCCGGCCAGCCGGCACTTCGCCAGGATCTTGTAGTAGTACGAGTCCACGAGAACCGGCACCCCGGGCTCCCCCGCGTGCAGCTGGTCCCTGAGGTGGATCACGGCCGTCTGCAGCACGCCGGCAAGGAGGTCGACCGAGTAGGCGGCGCCGAGGCCCGGCAGCAGATGGTCCTCGAGGTCGCGTCGCAGCCGGGTGATCAGTTCGTGTTCGGGGGCGACGAACGCGCTGTCGACCGACACCAGCCGCCACTCGGGCAGCATGCGGGAAAGGCGGCCCATGACCGAGGACTTGCCGGCTCCGTCGGCTCCCAGCAGCACGGAGAACGGACGCCCGCCCGTCATGTCCGTACGCTCTTCGCGTGCTGGGCCAGCCGCGCGCGCAGCTCGGCGTCGTCCCCGACCACCACGGGATGTCCCACGAGGTGCAGCATCGGCAGGTCGGACAGGTGGTCGCCGTAGGCGTAGCAGTCCTGCGGGTCGACATCGGGCCGCGAGGCCAGGAACCCCTCGACCGCGGCGCGTTTGCCCTCGCCGATGACGGGGGTCTCGACCTCGCCGGTGTAGCGGCCTTCGGCGATCACCGGGCGGGTGCACAGGATCGCGTCGGCCCCCACCTCGCGCGCCAGGGGCTCCAGCACCGGCGGGAACGAACCGGAGACCAGGACGAGGCCCGCGCCGGCCGCCCGGTGGCCGGCCAGGGCCCGGCGGGTGGATTCGATGTAGAAACCCCGGGTGGACACGCTGCGTTCGGCGAACCAGTCGTCCGCCAGATCGCTGATCGTCTTCACGGACTCGTCCGTGTAGTGGCTGTAATAGAAGCGGTTGATGTCCTCGCGGGGGACTCCGTCGGCGGCCTTGCGGCGGGTCACGGCCATGATCCGCTCGTACTTCTCCTCGCCGGCCGTGCCGTGCCGGCGCACCAGCTGGTAGTGGAGGAAGTCGAACATGCTCTTGACGGTGATCAGTGTCTCGTCCACATCGCTGAAGACCAGGTAGGGACGATCCGTTGCTGGCATGTACTGGGCTCCTTGTCATGACGGTCGGCGGCCCGCCGCAGGGACGGGCCGCCGCTTCAGGCGCGCCTCTTCGTCCCGGCCATCAGGTACGGACCGCCGGCCTCACCGGGTCCGCGTCCGCCGCCAGGGCCAAGGTCTCCTGGAGGGACCGCTGGGCCGCCCGGGTCTCCTTGGTGTGGGAGACCTGGGTGTCGAAGGCGGTGAACCGGACCTCCATGCCCGCCGTCTCCGACCCGCCCTGGACCACGGAGAGTTCACAGTGGAACGTGGTACGGGTGCGGTGCGGGGAGCGGTGGGAGAGGACGGTGCACCGGACCACCGCGGGCAGCGGGAAGAGGAAGTTGCGGTAGCGGGTGGCGAAGGTGTCGATGACGAAGTAGCTGGCGCCGACCGCTTCGGGCGGCAGGTAGTACTGCTCGGCCACCGCGATGAACATCTGCCGCCCGGCCTCCATGGCCAGCATCCCCTGCATGTGCTGTCCCGTGACGTGGTCGGACATCACCTCGTTGTGGGCGTCCACCAGCAGGACCGACTCGAACCGGTCGGCGCCGGTCGGACTCGGCTCGGAGATCAGCACGTTCTCCGGCCGGTGCTTGTGCGCGATCTCCCGCCCGGCCCGGGTGTGCAGCGCCAGGTCGTCGATGACGACCCGGTCCGCGAGCCCGCGCCGGGCCAGGGTGTCGCGTACGAACCGGACGTCGAACAGGGAGACGCCCTGTCCGAGCGTCACCCGGGTCTCGCCGGCGCCTTCATGGAACATCCCGTCCCTGATCCGGCGCGCGAACTGGGAGACCGTCAGCACGCCCTCGTGGCGGGCGAATTCGGCGAAGACGTCACCGACCAGGAACAGCGTGTCCGGCGGGGCGTCGGTGATCGGGGGCATCTCGTGCACTTCAGCGGACATGGCTGTGGCCTCTCACTCGGCCAGACGCCGGCTCAGTTCGGGAAACTTCGGGTCGCTGCCCAGGGCTCCGCCCTCCGCCCAGCGGTTGCGCGGCACCTCCTGGACATAGACGGTGATCTTGTCCAGGGGGGCTCCCGTGACGCGCCGGACGGTCCGGGTCAGCTCCTCCATGAGTTCCTGGGCCTGGGCGTCGTCCTGACCGTCCCAGGTGGTGACGGAGATGATGGGCATGAGGCCTCTCTCGTGCTCTCGGATGTGCCGTGTCGGTCGGGAAGTCAGGGGTGCGGGGCCGCGGTGGTCCGCAGGTTCTGGAAGGACGGGCCGCGCAGTTTGAGATGGGCGTGGATGTCGCCGCCGAGGCCGAACTCCCCGATGGCGCCGCCGTAGCTGCGCTGGTAGCTCATCCACAGCACGACCACGTTGACGATCCGGTTGGCGCCGGGCAGGTCCGGGTCCGGGAACGGGTTCGGCATCGTGGCGTGATAGCGGCCGGAGCCGTCCGCGTCCGTGACGAACACGTTCGGCACACCGAGCGGCCCCGGCCGGGTCGGCCCGGCCGGATCCAGATCGCGGGCGCGCAGCGACATCACGGTGTACACGCTGTCGGGTACCAGACGGGAGAACTCGAAGTCGAAGGTGCCGCCATGGCCGTCCGGGGTGACCGAGACCCGAAGGGTCCCGCTCGCCCGCATCCACTCGCCGAAGGTCACCGGCTCGGTGACCTTGGGGCCGTCCTCCGGGCGCAGGTCCGGGATGGGCACCTCGTGGAAGGCGTGGCTGGGCCGTTTGACCTGATCCGCGTCGGGCAACTGCTCCGGCGCGAACACCATGGGGTAGTTGTTGCACGGCAGAGGCAGCGGCAACGTGTGCAGCACGATGTCCCGGTCCGCCCCGTCGGGGTCGGTGTCCAGCTCACGCAGCACCGTGTAGGGGGCGAGGTGGCCGAACGGGGGAACCGGGCTGTCCGGGGAGACCACGGCCGCGCCCCACTCGGGCACGGTCCCGCCCTCCGGCGCGGGCCGGTTGATCAGGCCCACCACCACGAAGTTGCCGTCACCGTCCATGACCTCGCTCGGCGGGTACAGCGGGCCCTGGGTGGTGAGGCTGAGCCGGTGGGTCTCCGGGCCGGACTCAGACATCGGCACGCCGGTAGACGCGGGTGTACAGGCCGCTCTCGCCGCCCACGATGTATCGGTCGCCGGCCTGCTGGACGATGTCCTGGTACTCCGGCGAGGTGAAGACCTTCTGGTACTCCTCCGGCTCGACCTCGAAGCCGGACACGAACATCACGCCCGGCTCGGTGCTCAGCAGCGAGTGGTACGCCAGGAACGTCGTGACCTGGTCCGCGCGCCGGACCACGTCGAAGATGGTGTTCTCCCGCCACTCCCGGTAGGCCGTGTACTCCCGGGGCTTGACCTCGATGTGACGCAGCTGCACATACGGGGTCCGCGGCAGCGGGTCCGTGGTGTCCTTGGGTGCCTCGACGAACTCCAGGAGCTGGCGGCGGAAGTCCGTGACGAGATCCTGCGACACGCTCTCCGCCAGCTTCTGCCAGACGGCGTTCAGGGCACCGAGCTGCGCGAGGTCCTCAAGGGGCGTGATCTCGAGAACGTTGTCACCTTCCGCGCTGCGGTACAGCGCGCGGCCGGACACCGGCTCCTTGCTGTTCAGTTCGCTCCATTCGGCCAGAACCTTGTCCACCTTGCCGGGGGCCACGGCGACTTCGTTGAGAACAAGCAGGTTGGCAGACATGGGAATTCCTCTCGATGAAAGGCGTATGAAAGGCGTGTGAGACGTGGAGCGCGTCAGGCTACGGCGACACCCTTGGACACGAGCACCGCGGCCGCCTCGGCGACGGTCTGCTCGGGAACGAGTTCGCCCATCTCGATCTCGATGCCGAAAGACTTCTGCAGGCGCAGGGCCAGCTCTTCCAGCAGCAGCGAGTCGATCTCCATTGCCTCGAAAGTGGTGTCCGGCGTGATATCTGCCGTCGGCACGGCGAGTTCCGCCAGAACGGTGACGATGCGACTGACGATCGAATTACCCATTTTCTTCCTCCGCGAAATCTCTGGGAACGCCCGGTGCATCGCACTTCACTGTGCGGATGGGCAGTTCTGCCAGGAGTGGGGAATTCAGCGTCGGAATTCCCTCGCGTCCCACGGCATCCATACTGGGAGTGCGGCGTGGGCGGAGGAAGTGTCTCCTCATGATGGTGGTACGAACACCACCTGTGCGAGCGCCGGCGTCCCGAGCCGGCGTTCGGTGTCAGACCAGCTCAGTCTCGGGCCGCGGCCGGGCCATGTACAGAGTCAGGAGCGATTCGGGGCACTCCGGCACCCGCATCACCACACGGTCGAAGACCATCACCCCGGCCTCGGGGTGCACGATCTTCCGCACGCCCTGCCGGGCGTCGTCGACCTCGTGGGAGTCCCACAGGCCGGCGAACTCCGGGCTGCTCTCGCAGAGCCGCTCGGCGATCCGGCCGAACTCCGGGTCCTCCGGGAAACGCGCGGACTGTGCCCGGAAGTGGGCGACGAGACACCGGCCCACCTCATCGGTGTCCGGATACTTCGCGCGGGTGGCCGAATCGGTGAAGAACTTCTCCAGGCAGTTGTCACCGCTGGCATTGACCCGGAACAGGGAACGGGCCGACCTGCTGGCCAGTTCGATGCGCCCGTACCGGTCGGTGATGTAGGCCGGATTGAACGACCATCCTTCGACGAGCGCGCGCATCCTTTCGTGTACATCGTCCCAGCGGTGGCCCGCCCTGCGTTGCGGCGGATTGTGGCCGGCCAGTCGGTAGAAGTACCGGCGCTCGCACTCCTCGAGGCGCAGGGCGTTGCTGACGGCGCTCACGATTCCTTCGGAAACGTTGATGTCCCGTCCCTGTTCGAGCCAGGTGTACCAGGACACCCCGACCCCGGCGAGGGCCGCCACCTCCTCGCGGCGTAATCCGGGGGTGCGCCGTCGCTCCACGTTAACGAGCCCGACTTCTTCTGGTGATATTCGCTCCCGGCAGGCCCGCAGAAAATGGCGGAGTTTCGACCTTCGGGTAAGTCCGGATACTGGGGGGAGTGCAGTTGCCTGCATGTATGGGCCTCTTCCCTTTGGTGCCGATCGAGCTTCGGCGGCAGTGTATTGAGTGCCTAAATGGCCTGGGCAACTAGAACCTTCAATTAACATGAAATTCACCGCCCCTCATCCGGACCACTGGTGGTGGCACCACCCGGTTCGACACACACTGCCTGCCACGGGCCTTCGGCGGCAGACTTGCGGCATGGTCCACACAACGGGGAACCTCACGGCGGTCACGGCCGCCGGTACGACCACGGGGCGGCTGCGCCTGTTCTGCTTCCACCACGCGGGCGGCAGCGCCTGGTCGTTCGCGGGCTGGGGGCAGTGGCTCGGCCGCGGTGTGGAGGTGGTGCCGGTGTCCATGCCGCCGCGCTCCACGGCCCCGTCCGGCGCCCCCGGTGCCGTCAGCACGATGGACGCGCTGATCGATGAGGTGACACGGCAGCTCACTCCCTCTCTCGACGAGCCCTACGCCTTCTACGGCCACAGCATGGGCTCACTGGTCGCCTACGGCGTGGCCCAGCGGCAGATCGCCGCGGGACGGCGTCCGCCCGCCTGCTTCGTGGCCGGGGCCCACCGCGCGCCGCATCTCCCGGCGCCGGCGAACGTACGGCTCCCGGATAGTGCGGCCCTAGAGCTGTTGTTGGGCCTGGGTGGAGCCGGGCGCCTGCTGCGGGAGAACCCCGGGCGCATGGAAGCCGTCATGGAGCGGCTCCGGGAGGACCTCCAGGTGAACGGCACCTACCGCTATCCGGCGGCGGGGCACCCCCCGCTGCCCTGCCCGGTCCGGGTCCTGCACGGCAGCCGTGACCCGCTGGTCTCCGCCGCGGACGCCGCGGCCTGGCGCAGGCACGCCGGCGCGCACTTCTCGCTGCGCACATTGCCCGGGGGGCACTTCTTCAACCGGGAGCACAAGGAGTTGTTCTTCGAGGAGCTGGAGAGCGCGCTCGGGACAGCCGTGCGCTGAGGAGCGGACGGCGGTGCGATGCCCGGGACACCGCCCGCGCGCCGGATCGCCGTATTCACGGTGCGTACGGCTCTCAAACCGCCCGGCGTGTGATTCTCGCCGCTGACAGTGAGTGTCCGTGCGGCCTACATTCAGTTGTCATGAACGTCACGCCCTCCCTCAGCGACGGCAAGAACAAGCGGCGCAGCCAGTTGACGCACTTCCTGCGGAGCCGCCGTGCCGCGCTCTCGCCCGAGGACGTGGGACTGGCGACGGCCGGCGGCCGCAGGAAGGCCGGGCTGCGCCGGGAGGAGGTCGCGGTCCTGGCCGGGGTGAGCGCGTCCTGGTACGCGTGGCTGGAGCAGGGCCGCCCCATCAGGGTCTCGGACGGGATACTTGACGCGATCAGCGGCGCTCTGCGCCTGACCGAGCTGGAACGCGTGCACCTGTACCGGCTCGCGGACGCCAACCCCCCGTTACCGGTGCAGTGCGCGGTCCGGCCGGACCGCGAGGTGTTCCAACGCATCGTCGACACCCAGCTGTTGGGCCCGGCCTGCGTCATCGACCGTTACTGGGACGTGCTCGCGGCCAACCGGCAGGCCGCCGAGGTGCTGCACCTGGGCCGCGACGGCAACGAGAACTTCCTGACCAGCCTGTTCGCCGGGTCCCACGGCCAGAAGTATCTGAACTGGCCCCAGGTTGCACGGCAGATGACCGCCCGCTTCCGCCTCCAGGCCTCGTACCTCGCCGACGATCCGAGGTACGAGGAGATGGCGGACCGACTCGCCGAGAGCAATGACGAGTTCGCCAGGATGTGGGCCCGTCACGAGGTCGAGGAGTTCGTGCCGACGACCGTCGAGCTGGACCATGCCGACGAGGGCGGCCTCCCCTTCGTCCTGTTCACCATGGATCTCGACGAAGCCGCCTGCACCCGCCTTCTGGTGTATCTGCCGCCGGGCGTCACCGGCCCCGAAACGGTCTGGCAGTAGGAGCGGGCCGGCAGGGTGGTGGTCGTGGCACCACCGCGGCCACGCATAGCGTCCGCACGGTCTGGTGAGGGTGTGTCCCACCGCCGGATAATCGCCGTACGAGATGGCGTGGGCATGCACGCCGTTCGTGTCAAGCCGCGTCCGCCGACCGTGCGCCAGGCCCACCGTTGACGCGCGTTCCGCGTCCGTCACCTCTCCCCGAGAGTGGAGAACGGCCCTTTCCCCGTGCTCGGCAGCGGCGTCCTGCACCGCGACTCAGGGAGGCCCCCTTGATCCACGTGTTGTCTCACGGACGGCTGGCGGGGGAGGCGGCGGCATGAGCAGAGCGGCGGTCCTCGCCGGGCTCGGCACCTACGTCCCGCCCCGCGTTGTGACCAATGAGGAACTGTCCCGGACCCTGGACACCTCGGACGAGTGGATCCGCACCCGGACGGGCATCACCCGGCGGCACTGGGCCGGACCCGGCACCGCCACCGGAGACCTGGCCGTGGAGGCCGGCACCCGGGCGCTGAAGTCGGCCGGCTCCGGCGACGTCGACCTGGTCGTCCTCGCCACCACCACCCCCGACCACCCGTGCCCGGCGACGGCTCCCGAAGTCGCCTCCCGGCTGGGCCTGCAGACCGTCGCCGCCTACGACCTCGCCGCCGTGTGCAGCGGGTTCGTCTACGCGCTGGCGTCCGCCACCGGTGCCATCGCGGCCGGCATCGCCGAACGCGCCCTGGTCATCGGCGCGGAGACGTACTCCACGATCCTCAATCCCGAGGACCGCACCACCTCGGTCATCTTCGGCGACGGCGCCGGGGCGGTGGTGCTGCGGGCGGGCGACCCCGACGAGCCGGGGGCGCTGCTCGGGCACGACCTGGGCAGCGACGGCTCGCTGAAGGACCTCATCATCGTCCCCTCCGGCGGTTCACGGCAGCCGGTCGCCGCTGCCGGCACCTCCGGAGCACGCCCCGCCGACTCGTACTTCAGCATGCAGGGCAAGCCGGTGTTCCGGCACGCCGTGACCCGTATGGCGGCCTCCTCCCAGGCCATGCTCGACCGCGCCGGCTGGGCCGCGGAGACGGTGGACTGGTTCGTCGGACACCAGGCGAACGTACGGATCCTGCACGCCGTGGCCGATCAGCTCGGGATGGCCAGGGAGCGGACGGCCGTCAATCTCGACCGGGTGGGCAACACCTCGGCCGCCTCCATCCCGCTGGCGCTCGCCGACGCCGTCACCGGCGGCCTGATCACACCGGGCGACCGCGTGCTGATGAGCGCCTTCGGCGGCGGTGTGACCTGGGGTTCGACCGCTCTGGTCTGGCCCGAGGTCGCACCCGGCTGAGCCGCGCCCCGGCCGGCCGCCGGTCAGGAGCGACCGGCGGCCGGCTCCCGGGTCCGGCCGCGGGGCCGGCCTCGGTGTTCTCCGTTTCTCCGTTTCTCCGTTTCTCCGTTTCTCCGTTTCTCCGTTCTACCTCGTACGCATCAACTCACCGAAGAAGTCGAGGAGTTACAGATGGCCGACTCAGCAACACCCCTGGCCGTGGCCGTCCTGGGCGCGGGCAACATCGGCCGCCCGCTCGGCCGGCACTGGCTGGCCGCCGGGCACACGGTGACGTTCGGTTCCCGGGACCCGGACCGGCTCGCCTCCTTCATGGCGACGCTGCGGGCGGGCGCCCGGGCCACGACCCACGCGGAGGCGGTCGACGCGAGTGACGTCGTCCTGCTGTCCGTCCCGCATCCGGCCCTCGAGGAACTGCTCGACCAGCTGGGCGACCGCCTGGCCGGGAAGGTCGTGATCGACGCCACCAGTCCGATCGCGGTCTCGGAGCACGGCCTCTTCGTATCCGGGCTGGGGCCCGGTGCCACCCAGGGGAGCTGGACCGCCAAGCGGCTGCCCGGCAGCCATGTGGCCCGCGCGTTCAGTCACTTCCCGGACGAACTGCTGTGGCCGCGCGGCACCGGGCAGCGGCACTTCTGGGGCATGGCCGTCGCGGCCGACGACCCCGGTGCCCTGCGGGTCACCGAGACCCTGGTCCATGACGCCGGCTTCGTCCCGGTCCGCCTCGGCGGCTTGGAGGAGTCGGCCGCCATGGAGCCGGGCGGCCCGCTCTTCGGCTACTTCTCCACCCCGGCGGGCGTGCGCGCAGCGGCCGGACTCGCCGGCTGAGCGGCCGGGAAAAGGAAAACCGCGACGGGCACACAAGAAACCGCCTGCTCCGGCCGGAGCAGGCGGTCCCTCGTGCACGCGGTGCGATCAGACCTCCTCGCCGGCCCGCTGCGCGGCGAGCGGCAGGGCCTCGGCCAACGGCCGCTGCCGCACCGGCTTCTTCTTCGGGTTGGACCAGCGCTGGGTGATCGGCCGCTCGACCAGTTCGTACAGCGCCCACGACGCGAGGACCGCGACGGCCAGGCTAAGCGCCAGCAGGGCGGCGGCCTCCGGAGCCGAGTACGCCTTGCTGCCGAGCAGCTTCCACACGCCTTCCAGCACGGTGAAGTGCACCAGATAGAAGGCGAACGAGATGTCGCCGAGCCAGACCATCACCCGGTTGCGGAAGAGGGTGAACCTGCCCTCGTCGTCCGCGATGGCACCCGCGGCGATGAGCAGGGCGGCGGGGACGACACAGACCGCGCGCGAGGAGTAGATGTACGGCGTGAAGTAACCCAGCGCGAAGCTGGCGACGAGCAGCGCACCGGACCAGATCATGCCGATGTTGCGCCAGCGTCCCGTCATCACCGAGCGGGCCACCAGAATGCCGAGCGCGAAGTCCAGCACCCGCGGGAACGGCAGGATGTAGGAGAAGAAGTACTGGTTGACCGAGGTGGCGGGCTCCATGGCCATGAACGCCGTGCCCTTCGGGACCAGCAGGGTGGACAGCAGCGGCGTCGCGAGGATGCCGAGGGCCACGCCCACGACCCAGAGGTTCAGCCGGCGCGCCGGGATCTTCTTGATCAGGTACAGCAGCACCGGGAACGAGAGATAGAAGATCGCCTCGACGGCCAGGGACCAACCCGCCGGGTTCACCCCGAAGTTGACCGAGAAGTCCGGATAGTAGACCTGGAGCATGAAGAAGTTGAGCAGCCCGATCTTCATGTCCGTGTGCGGGGCGGCGAACACCACCATGGCCAGCACCCACACCACGAGGTAGTTGGGCACGATCTTCAGAAAGCGACGCCGCCAGAAGCGCGGTGCCGTGTCGGTGGCCCGGGCCGACCAGGTCAGCACGAAACCGCTGAGCACGAAGAAGAAGGTGACGCCGAGGGCACCGGCGTGGTGCACGGCGCGGTAGTAGGAGTGCACGTCCGAGCCGCTGCGCAGCCAGGGCGTACCGAGGAAGGCCAGCAGCGAGGCGTGGTAGAGGAACACCACGAACGCTGCGGGGAAACGCAGTCCGGTGAGCGTGTTGAGGCGGGTCACCCGGGCGCGCCCCGTCGCACTTAGTCGGTCCGTCGACACGTCTTCTGCTCCTTGGGAAAAGGGAATCTGCGGTGTGCGCTTTGCGCTGCGCGTGCGGCGAGTTTTCGTGGCCGAATACCTGGAAGCTACCCGACGGGAAATTGAATTACCGGGGCGGATCCATCCGGTTACTCCCAGCACCACCACCCCGACTACCAGGCAGAAGCCGGTGGGTGGTGGTCCCGACACCACGACCGGAAGACCCTTCCCCCGCACGTCGCGCGCACACGATGATTCACCTGCATGTCATTGCTGCATAGTGATCCGTCGCCGGAAGAAGCACCGGCAGGAAATTAGATGTTCGATGCCGGACAATTCAGTGCCGGAAAATCCACGCGGGAGCAAGGATGGACTCGGAAACCGAAATCCCCGTGAGCGCACCGGCCGGCGCGCCCCCGGCCGCGCCGGAGCGCTCGTCGCTGCGCGGCTGGCTGGCCGTGGCCGGACTGGCCCTGGGCGTCTTCTCCTTCGTCACCACGGAGACCCTGCCCATCGGGTTGCTGCCGTCGATCGCCGAGGGCACATCGGTGTCGGTGGGCACGGCGGGCTTCCTGGTGACGGGGTTCGCGGCGGTGGCGGCGGCGACCTCCGCACCGCTGACCGCGCTGACCGGGCGAATGGACCGCAAATGGCTGCTGGTCGCCCTGATGGTCTTCTACATCGGCGGCAACCTGCTGGCCGCCGTCGCCACCAGTTATCCGCTGCTGCTGGCCGCGCGCATCGTCGTGGCCCTGGCCCACGGGGTGTTCTGGTCCATCGCCGTGTCGATCGCGGTACGGCTGGTGCCCGAGCGGCACGCCGTCCGCGCGACCTCGGTCGTGCTCGGCGGCATCTCCCTGGCCTCCGTCGCGGGCACCCCGCTCGGCACGGCCGTCGGCCAGTCCGCCGGCTGGCATGTCGCCTTCGTGTGCGTCGGGCTGCTGGGCGTCCTGGTCCTGGCGGCGGCCCTGCTGTTCATGCCCGCGGTGCCCGCCCGGGGCAGCGGCGACCTCACCGTGCTGTTCCAGGTGCTGCGGCACCGCGCGCTGCGCGTCGCGATCGGCGTGACCGCACTGATCATGAGCGGCCACTTCCTCGCCTTCACCTATGTGACCCCGTATCTGGAGCAGGTCACCGGCGTACGGCCGTCCCTCGTCGGCGTGTTGCTGCTGGTCTTCGGGACGGCCGGGCTGGTCGGGAACTTCGCGGCGGGCGCGGTGGTCGGCCGGGCCCTGCGCACGAGCCTGATCGGCAGCATCGGGCTGCTGGCCGTCGTCATGGGGGTGATGTACGCGGGCGGAGCCGGGGTTCCGCTGGCCGTCACGATGCTGGTGTGCTGGGGCGTGCTCTACGCGGCGCTGCCGGTCGCGCTCCAGACCTGGGTGCTGCGCGCCGTCCCCGAGGAGAGCGAGGCCGCCTCGTCGCTGTACGTGGCCGCCTTCAACGGGGCCATCGGCGTGGGCTCGCTGGTCGGCGGCCTGATCGTCGACGCGTCCGGGCCCCGGCCCACGATGCTCGCGGCGGGCCTGTTCGCCCTCGCGGCGATGCTGCTGGCGACCGCCCGCGACAGCAGGACGACGTGACCGCGGGGCGCGGAGCTTCCCGTGTACGACCGGCTTCCGGGACGGCGGGCCACGGCCACCGGGGTGGCGGCCCGCACCGGTCGTACACGAGGTGGCGGCGGGGAGGGCTCAGCGGTTGACGAAGGTGAGGCTGGTCTCGTCGTAGCGGGCGCCCGCGATCTGCTCCGGCGAGGCGGTGGCCTCGATCGCGGCGAGGTCCTCGGGGGACAGCTCGACGTCGAGGGCCGCGAGGTTCTCCTCCAGGTACCGCTGCCGCCGGGTGCCCGGGATCGGCACCACGTCGTCGCCCTGGTGCTGCACCCAGGCCAGGGCGAGCTGGCCGGCGGTGATCCCCTTCGCGGCAGCCAGTTCGTTCAGCTTGGCCACGGTCGCCAGGTTCCGTTCGAGGTTGCCGTCGGCGAAACGCGGCTGGCTGCGCCGCATGTCGTTGTCCGCCATCTCCTCGGTCGAGCGGTACTGGCCGGTCAGCAGGCCGCGCCCGAGCGGGGAGAAGGGGACCAGGCCGATGCCGAGTTCGCGGCAGACCGGGGCGATCTCGGCCTCCAGGTCCCGGGTCCACAGCGACCACTCGCTCTCCAGCGCCGTGATCGGGTGCACCGCGTGCGCGCGCCGAATGGTCTGCGCCCCGGCCTCGGACAGACCGAGGTAGCGGACCTTGCCGGCCTGCACCAGCTCGGCCAGGGCGCCGACGGTCTCCTCGATCGGCACCTGCGGATCGACCCGGTGCTGGTAGTACAGGTCGATGTGGTCGACTCCGAGCCGGCGCAGCGAGGCCTCGCACGCCTGCCGCACATAGGCGGCGTCGCCGCGCACCAGGGTGGGTTCGCCCAGACGGTTGGCGAAACCGAACTTCGTGGCCAGCACCACCTCGTCACGGCGCCCGGCGATGGCCCGCCCGATCAGCTCCTCGTTGTGCCCGGAGCCGTAGAAGTCGGCGGTGTCCAGGAGGGTCACCCCGAGGTCGAGGGCGCGGTGCAGCGTCGCGATCGACTGTGCGTCGTCCGTGGCGCCGTAGGCATGACTCATGCCCATGCAGCCCAGGCCCTGTGCGGAAACCTCGAGTTCGCCCAGATACCGGGTGGGGACGTCGTTCATGCTGCTGCCTCCTGAGCTGGTCGGACTCATCCGCCCAGAACGCTAGGTGTTGGAGCGCGCTCCATGTCAAACGTCCCGGGGTCTGCCCCCTGGCCCGACCAGAACGGCCTACCAGGGGGTAGCCATACCGCGCGGTATGTGTCCAGAATCGCCGGACACCCCAACGCTCCGGGAGGCTCCGGTGTACGGCACCATGCAAGACGTACCGCTTCTGATCTCACGGCTTCTGGAACACGGCCGCACCATCCATGGACGGTCGACAGTGACCACGTGGAGCGGCGAGGCAGAACCCCGACGCCGTAGCTTCGCCGAGATCGGCGACCGCGCAGCACAGCTCGCAGGCGCCCTGCGCGACGACCTCGGAGTGACCGAGGGCAGCGTGGTGGGAACGCTGATGTGGAACAACGCCGAGCATGTCGAGGCCTATTTCGCGATTCCCGCCATGGGTGCGGTGCTGCACACCCTCAACCTGCGGCTGCCGGCCGAGCAGCTGGTGTGGATCGTCAACCACGCCGCCGACAAGGTCGTCGTCGTCAACGGCTCGCTGCTCCCGCTGCTCGCGCCACTGCTGCCGAAGCTGCCCACGATCGAGCACGTCGTCGTCACCGGCCCCGGTGACCGTTCCCTCCTGGACGGCGCGCGCCCCCGGGTGCACGAGTACGAGGACCTGATCGCGGACAGGCCGACCACCTACGACTGGCCGGCACTGGACGAACACCGGGCCGCCGCCATGTGCTACACCTCCGGCACCACGGGCGACCCCAAGGGCGTGGTGTACAGCCACCGCTCGATCTATCTGCACTCCATGCAGGTCAACATGGCCCAGTCGATGGGCCTGACCGACCAGGACACCTCGCTCGTGGTGGTCCCCCAGTTCCACGTCAACGCCTGGGGCCTGCCGCACGCCACCTTCATGACCGGCGTCAACATGCTGATGCCGGACCGCTTCCTGCAGCCGGCGCCGCTCGCCGAGATGATCGAGTCCGAGCGCCCGACCCATGCGGCGGCCGTCCCCACCATCTGGCAGGGCCTGCTCGCCGAGCTGACCGCCAAGCCGCGCGACGTCTCCTCCCTCACCCAGGTGACCATCGGCGGTTCGGCCTGTCCGCCCTCCCTCATGGAGGCCTTCGACAAGCTGGGCATGCGGGTCTGTCACGCCTGGGGCATGACCGAGACCTCCCCGCTCGGCACGATCGCCCGTCCCCCGGCCCATGCGATCGGCACCGAGGAGGAGTTCGCGTACCGCCTGACCCAGGGCCGTTTCCCGGCCGGTGTCGAGGCCCGCCTCACCGGCCCCGGCGGCGAGCGCCTGCCCTGGGACGGCGAGTCCGCGGGCGAGCTGGAGGTCCGCGGCAACTGGATCGCGGGCGCCTACTACAACGGCCCCGACGCCGAACCGCTGCGCCCGGCCGACAAGTTCAGCGAGGACGGCTGGCTGAAGACGGGAGACGTCGGGACGATCTCGCCCGAGGGCTTCCTCACCCTCACCGACCGCGCCAAGGACGTCATCAAGTCCGGTGGCGAGTGGATCTCCTCCGTCGAACTCGAGAACGCCCTGATGTCCCACCCGGACGTCGCCGAGGCAGCCGTGGTCGCCGTCCCCGACGAGAAGTGGGGCGAACGCCCCCTGGCCACCGTCGTCCTGAAGGAGGGCGCCACCGCAGACTTCGAGACCCTGCGTACTTTCCTCGCCGACGAGGGGCACGTCGCCAAGTGGCAGCTCCCGGAGCGCTGGGCGGTTCTCGAGTCGGTGCCGAAGACGAGCGTCGGGAAATTCGACAAGAAGGTGCTGAGGAAGCACTACGCCGAGGGCGACCTGGACGTCACCAGGCTCGACTGACGTTCCGGTACGACCGGGCGGCCGGCCCCTGGCGTTCGCCGGGGGCCGGCCCTCAGTTGGTCCCGATCCGCGACAGCAGATCGACGATCCGGCTCTGCACCTCGCTGCTCGTGGACCGCTCGGCGAGGAACAGGACGGTCTCGCCGGAGGCCAGCCGCGGCAGGTCGGCCTGGTCGACGGCGGCGGTGTAGACGACCAGCGGGGTGCGGTTGAGCTGGCCGTTCGCCCGCAGCCAGTCGATGATCCCGGCCTGGCGGCGGTGCACCTGCATCAGGTCCATCACGACCAGGTTGGGCCTCAGCTGCCCCGCCAGGGTCACCGCGTCCGCATCGCTCGCGGCCCGTGCCACCTGCATCCCGCGCCGCTCCAGCGTCGCGGTCAGCGCCAGCGCGATCTCCGCATGCTCCTCGATCAGCAGCACCCGCGGCGGATGCTGCTCGCTGTCCCGCGGCGCGAGCGCCTTCAGGAGTACGGCCGGGTCGGCGCCGTACGCCGCCTCGCGCGTCGCCTGCCCGAGCCCGGCGGTCACCATGATCGGCACCTCGGACGCCACCGCCGCCTGCCGCAGCGACTGGAGGGCGGTCCGGGTGATCGGCCCGGTCAGCGGGTCCACGAACAGCGCGGCGGGGAAGGCGGCGATCTGTGCGTCGACCTCCTCGCGCGACTGCACGATCACGGGCCGGTAGCCGCGGTCGCTCAGCGCCTGCTGGGTCGTCACGTCCGGCGCGGGCCACACCAGCAGCCGCCGCGGATTGTCGAGCGGCTCCGGCGGCAGCTCGTCGTCCATCGGCACCGGACGCGGGGTGTCCGCGATCTCCACGGCGCCACCGGGACCGTCCAGCGGCTCCGGCCCCTCGGCGGCGTTCTCGTCCGGCGCCCCTATGGCGTACGACCGCCCGGTGCCCTCGGTCACCTGCGCCAGCCGCGACTGCCCGGCCAGGGACGGCTGGGGCTGCGCCGCCACGGGCGTCTGCTCGGCCGCCGGGTGCGGACGGGCCGCCTGCTCCGGGGCCGCGGCGGCGGCCTCGGTCCGCGTACCCAGCTTGCGACGCCGGCCGGAACCGCTCGGGTTGTGCGGCGCGGGCGTGGCCGAGGGCTGCTGCACCTGCGCGGCCTGCCGCGTGAACGGCACCCCCTGGCCCAGGGTCCGCACGCTGATCGCCTGGCCCTGCGTGGAGTTCGGGTCGACCGGGGCGACGGGCGCGGCGGCCGCTTCGGCGGGGAGCGGCCGTGCGGGGTGCGCCGGTCCCGTGGGGGCCTCCGGAGGGAGCGGGGTGCCGGGGGCCGGCGTGGACGGACCGGGCGCCGCCTCCACGGGCGCCGCGGGGAGCGGCTGAGCGGCGGCGGCCGGGGCGGCCTGGCCGGTGCCGTTCGGCACGGCGGCCGCCTGAGCGGGAACGGGCGCGGCCTGCTGCACCGGCACCCCCTGCCCCGGGGTCTGTCCGGCGTCCTGCGCGCCGGGCTGCGCCCCGGCACGGCGACGGCGGCCCGTCGGTGCGCTCGTGGGGTGCGGCTGCGGCGGAGTGTGGTCGCCGGACTGGTCGTGCGGAACGGCATCGTGACGGCCGTCGTCGACCGGGCCGTCTCCGGCAGCATCCTG
Source organism: Streptomyces sp. NPDC001137 (assembly GCF_040298885.1). Taxonomy (NCBI): domain Bacteria; kingdom Bacillati; phylum Actinomycetota; class Actinomycetes; order Kitasatosporales; family Streptomycetaceae; genus Streptomyces; species Streptomyces sp. NPDC001137. Next base: position 140,078 of record NZ_JBEPBA010000019.1, on the reverse strand, counting down.
GCCACCCTGTGCGGGGACCTGCGGCTGTCCGGGAACCTGCGGCTGATCGGGAACCGCGACCTGCGGCTGCCCCTGCACCGGTACGGAAACCTGCCCGGGCACCGGCGCCTGCTCCTGCGCACCCGCGGCGGGGACCCGGTCCGCCTCCGCCGGCGGCAGTGCGAACACCGAACGCGGGGCCGCCTCCTGCGCGGCGGCGCGGTCGTTCGCGGCGGCCAGGGCACGGCGACGGCGCCCGGTCGGCTCGGCGTTCTGCACGGCTACGGCCTGCTCGGCCGACGCGGGGCCGGCGGGCAGCGCCGCGGGCAGGGCAGGCTGCTCGCCGCCGTCCCGTCGCGCACGCCGGCCGCCGGACGCGGGCACACCCTGCGGAGGAACGGTCCCGCCCAGGCCCGTGCCCACGGCCGCGGTCCCGGCTCCGTGCTCACCGGCCATGACGACGGCACCCTCGGCGACACCGCCACCGGCACCCTCGGCCGAGCGCCCGCGCCGCCGCCCGGTACCGCCGGAGACCTCCAGCGCTCCGGCGGTCGAGGCCGCGGCGGCCGCCGACTCCTCGACCGCACGCCTGCGACGCCGCCCGGTGGGCACACCGCCCTCCGTGTCGGCCTCCGCCGGGTCACCGGACTCCGCGGGCCCCTCGCTCTCCAGGAACGCGTCGACGGAGGAGCGCCGCCCCCGCCGGCGCCCGCCGGCGGAGGTCTGGTCGGAGGCGAGGGGCTCGTCCGGTCCGGCACCCGAAGCCTCGGCCGCACCGTCGGCCGCAACGGCCCCGGCCCCGCCCCCGATGGGAACCTCCAGCACATACGCGCTGCCGCTCATCCCGGGCACTTCGTGCGTCTGCAGCACACCGCCATGAGCCCGCACGATCCCGCGCACGATCGGCTCGTGCACCGGGTCTCCCCCGGCATACGGCCCGCGCACCTCGATCCGTACGACCTCACCGCGCTGCGCGGCGGCCACGACGACCGTGTTGTCCATGTAACCGCCCGCCGACACGGGCGCGTTGCCGGTCGCGTCGACACCGGCGACATCCGCGACCAGATGGGCGAGCGCGCTCGCCAGGCGCTGCGGGTCGACCTCGGCCTCGATGGGCGGCGCGTGCACGGCGAACTGCACCCGCCCGGGGCCGATCAGCTCCACGGCCCCGTCGACACCGGCGGCGACCACGGCGTCGAGCATGACCTTCGTACGAGTGATCTGCTCGCTTCCGGCGTCGAGCAGCTGGTAGCCGAGGACGTTGTCGATGAGGGTGGTGATCCGCGAGTAGCCGGCCGACAGGTGGTGGAGCACCTGGTTGGCCTCGGGCCACAGCTGCCCGGCGTCGTCGGCGGCGAGGGCGGCCAGCTCGCGCCGCAGCTCGTCCAGCGGTCCGCGCAGCGAGCGCCCCAGCAGGGTCAGCAGCTGCTCGTGCCGCGCGGCGAGGGCCTCGTACCGGTCCTTCTCGCGCTCACCGAGCGCGGCATACCGCTCCTCGCCGGCCGCGAGCTCCTCGTCGTGCTGCTCCTGCAGCTCCTCGAGCTCGGTGACGTGCTTCTGGCGCAGAGCGGTGAGCTCGGAGGCGTGCTCCTCCTCGATCCGCTCCAATTCCTCCGCGTGCCGCTTCTCGGCGGCGGCCTTCTCCTCGGCGAGCGCGTCGTACGGCCGCCGGTCGGCGAAGGTCATCACGGCGCCGACGAGCTGATCACCGTCGCGCACCGGAGCGGTGGTCAGATCCACGGAGACCTTCTCCCCGCCCTTGGAGAACAGCACCTGCCCCCGCACCCGGTGCTTGCGCCCGGAGCGCAGGGTGTCGGCGAGCGCGGACTCCTCGTACGGGAAGGGGGAGCCGTCGGCCCGCGAGTGCAGCACGAGGGAGTGCAGCTCCTTGCCGCCGAGATCACTGGCCCGATAACCCAGTATCTGAGCGGCGGCCGGATTGACGAGCACGATCCGCCCGGCCGTGTCGGTCCCGACGACGCCCTCGGACGCGGCCCGCAGGATCATCTCGGTCTGCCGCTGCGAACGCGCCAGCTCGGCCTCGGTGTCCACGGTCCCGGTCAGGTCGCGTACGACGAGCATCAGCAGCTCGTCGCCGCTGTAGCCGTAACCGTCGTAGGCCTGCTGTCCGTTCTCGAGGTTGGCGCTGGTGACCTCGACGGGGAACTCGGCCCCGTCGGTGCGCCGCGCGATCATCCGCGTCGGCTTGGTCCGCCCGGCGGGATCCATGTGATCGGGCCGCCGCATGGACCCGGGAATGAGCTTGGAGTCGAACTGCGGCAGCAGATCGAGCAGCCCCCGCCCCACGAGAGCCGTACCCGGCGCTTCAAAGGCCTCAAGCGCGATCGTGTTCGCGTTGACGACGGTCCCATTGGCGTTGACCAGCACCAACGCATCGGGAAGCGCGTCGAGTATGGCTGCGAGGCGAGCAGCGCCTCGGGATGGCCTGCTGCTCACGAGACGCTTCCTCCCTGTTACCGCACCTTGCCGACCGCTCGGGCCATCTTGCCAACCGGCCCGCGACGTGTCACGCGAGGGAGTCTAAGGGCAGTGGTTGCGCTCGCGACGCCGGATGAGAGGGAGGTCGCACGACGAGTTGAAGTAGAACGTGTGCCCGCATCCTCTGGCCTGCGCAGGCCTTCGCGAGACCTTCGCCGGACCCTTACGCGGTCCTGGGTTTTCCCCCGGGAGAACCCTGTGCGGGTCCCTACGGTTGCCCTTGGGGCCGCAGATCGGGCAGCAACGGCACGAGCCGGTCCCAGCGGCCGATCTGACATCCGTCGCTGCGGTCGTACGAGGCGTCGACGGGCCGCCCGGCCCACCTCCCGGTGACATGGGCGGTGGCGGGCCCGCCGTACTGCATGGTGCAGACGCTGCCCTCGGGCACGGGCGCGAAGGTGTCCCTGCCCCACCGGGCGACCCGATCGAGTGCTTCGCACGCGCCGCCGACATCGGGATGGTCACCGCCGCCGGGATGGCAGTACAGGTCGAACGTCCCGTCCGTACCGTCGCCCGCGTGCCGGACGGTGACGGTGAGGTGGTCGCCGGCCCGGTCCTCGTCCTGCACGGGAGGTGGCGCGAGGGCGGGGCGGCCGACATCGGCGTGGGCGGCGGAGGGAACGACGGAGGCGGCCGCGGTGGCGGCGACGACGAGAATCCGAGCGAACATGACCTGACTAACGCCCCACCGTCCCGGTCGGCACGGACACGTCGGCACGGACCGGAAGGGCTTTGCTCTGCGGCCTGCCTGCCTAGTACCGTGGGAGTCGATTGGTGACAGCACGCTCGACTGTGTCATCATCTGCACGCACCACTCGCGCTCGCGCGAGCGGCTGTGCTGGAGGCGTCGCCTAGTCCGGTCTATGGCGCCGCACTGCTAATGCGGTTTGGGCCTTCAAGCCCATCGAGGGTTCAAATCCCTCCGCCTCCGCGCATGATCACCGAAGCCCCGGTCCGAGCGACCGGGGCTTCGTCGTTCCCAGAACTGCCCGTAGAGGTGTTTGTGCAGGTCACAAGGGGTGCGGCAAACGGATTTCACATGGCGGCGGCAGTCATGTAATGTTCTTCCTGTCGCCGCGAGCGGGCCGAAAGGACCAGGACCGGCGGGAAAACAAAACAAGCACTCGTAGCTTAACGGATAGAGCATCTGACTACGGATCAGAAGGTTGCAGGTTCGAATCCTGCCGAGTGCACACAGGCCAAAGCCCCCTCGGGATCATTCCGGAGGGGGCTTTGTCGTGCCGTACAGCGGTGAGATGATCCGGCCCGGATCATGATCGGAGTCGGTCTGCCCATTCATCGACCCCGGGCCTGGTAAGGCGGAGGGCGCAGCAGCGGCTGACGCCAACAAGCGCGACTGCCGCCCAAGGGCAGTACGGGACTTGACCCACGGACGAGAGGCCCCGGAGGGATCCGGGGCCTCTTGCGTCAGGGGAGTGCGGCGGTCGTGGGGGGAGAAAGCGCCCGGCGCCCGGAGCTGTGCTCCGGGCGCCGAGACCCAAGTCGGTCAGCTGTGTGACGCGATCAGTGGCTCACCTAATCGCAGGTACTGGAGCCGACGTGGTTGTTCTGACCGCCCGCGTTGCCCTCGCCATTGAGCGCATTGCCCAGAAGGCCGTTGAGCAGCCCGACCTGGCCGAGGATGTCGACATTCAGGTCGTGGGACCTGCATCCGCCGCCTTCATGCATGAGGTTCGCGGGCTGGGCGGTGGCGGTGCCGGTGGCTATGAGGGTGAAGCTGCCGAGGATGGCGGCCGCGACAGCGGCCTTCTGAAGCTTGCGCATTACTCCTCCTTGGGTCGGATGAGCGCACCTCTAAGATCCACTAAGCGCTCATTTGGGAGGCTAATCCGATATGTCCCGCCGCGCTCTTCGGGGCTGGCATACGGGGTGAATGACGCGCAACCGGGCGAATCGGGCGGCGCCGTCTCGGCCGTCGACGGGCCCGAATCCCGTTGGCTCCACACGTATTTGAGGCCCCGAAGGATTCCGGGCCCTCGCGGTCCTCGCGATCTGACACCGACACAGATGGACGAGTTCAAGCGGCGGCAGCCGGGCGGCGGAGGCCTCGGTGGTGCGCGGGCGGGCGAGCTCGGCATGGAGCGGGCGAGCGGTCCGCGGCGGGTCCGGCTCAGTCCGTTCGGCAGTGCTCTTCCAGGTATCCGGCCGCCAGGGCGCTCGCGCGGGTGAACCAGTCCGTCAGGACGGCGATTTCGTCGGGGGAGTAGTCGGCGAAGAGCTCGTTCAGGCGGGCGTAGTACGGCTCGTACACCTCGCGGACGCGGGCCTCCGCGTCCGGCAGGGCGGCCACACGGACCCGGCGGCGGTCCGTCGGATCGGGGCGGCGGGTGACGTAACCCGCGCGTTCCAGACGGTTGAGGATCCCGGTGACCGCGCCCGTGGTGACGTGGGCTCGGGCTGCCAGGTCACCGGCCGTGAGCAGGTTCTCGCCGGCCTCGATGACATAGGCGAAGCAGGTCAGGTCGGTGACGTTCAGGCCGATCTGCTGGGCCATCTCCTGCTGGCCGATCAGGCTGGTCGCGATGAGGTGGTCCATTGCCGACAGCGCCTGGGCCGGGGTGGCGGTCGGGCGCGGCTTGGCTTGCATTCCGGATTCCCTGGTTTCCTTAGATCGTGAGAGGTTTATGAGATAAATTTCTTAGGAGATGAGGGATCTGGCGGGCGTGCTGTCTGGTCGCTGTCCGGATCCCGTTCGTCCTCGGGGAGGTGGGTACATGAGCGCACACCAGTATGACGAGGGGCACACGGTCGCGGGCTGGACCGGTTTCGCGGTCGCGAGCGCGGGCGCTGTGGTGCTGGGGCTGGGGGTGTGTACGGCATCGGTGATCGCGCTGGCCGGAGGGCTCGGCATCGTGGTCGTGAGCGTCCTGGTGACCTGGGCGCTGCACCTTGCGGGGTGGGGCAAGCCGCCGGGGCGGCGGCCCAGGGAGCAGTGGGGATGGCGGGTACGGGATCTGGCGGCGCGGGAGGGGCATCCCGGGTGCGTCGGCTGCCGGCTGGCCGGGCGCGGGCGGGGAGCAGGCCGTACGGCGGAGTCGTACGGCGCGGTGGTCGCGGCCGGCGGCGGGGAGCGGGAGCCTGCCGCCGTCGCTGAGTCAGGGCGCTGAACCGGCTGCACCAGGCCGCTGAGCTGGTCGAATGCCCTCGCCGCGGCCCATTGTCGGTGCCGCCCCCTACTCTCGAAGGCAATGGCACAGGCATGGAAGTGCTCGGGGCTGCGATGGGCGGCAGACGGTCCCGTGCTGGCATGGGACGGCGGGCGGCGCTCGGCGCTGACCTGGGGGAAACGGGTGGCCTTCGGGGTCGCGGACGGGGGTGTGCGGACATGTGTGGGAGCGCGGGGACATGCGTGTCCGGTGCGGGCGGTCGTGCCGGGGCGGAGTACGGGGGCGCGCTGCGAGGAGTGTGCGCGGCTGGACCGGGCGCACTCGGTGGCCGCCGACACGATCGCGGACGACCCGCGGCCGTACCACGTATATCTGGCGTGGTTCGGGCCCGGCATGGTCAAGGTCGGGATCACGGCCGAGGAGCGGGGCTCCGCGCGGCTGCTCGAGCAGGGTGCGGTGTGCTTCAGCTGGCTGGGGGTGGGGCCGCTGATGGCGGCGCGGCGCGCCGAGGAGTTGCTGCGTGCCGCGCTCCAGGTGCCGGACCGGATTCGATACGCCGAGAAGCGGGCCGTGCGGTCCGGGTTGCCGGTGGCGGAGGCGGAGCGGGCGGCAGAGGTCGAGGAGTTGCACGGGCGGGCGCTCGCACTCGACGGCTGGCCGGAGTCACTCGCCCCTGAACCCTGCCGACCGGTCGATCACGCCGAGGCGTTCGGGCTCGCCGACCTGCCGGCCGCCGTCGGCGAGGTGACCGAGCTTGTCGCGGGCGGGGTGGTGAGCGGGCGGTTGGTTGCGGCGGCCGGGCCGGATCTGCATCTGGCGGCCGGGCATGGCGTCATTGTGCTGGATACGCGGTTGATGCGGGGGTGGGAGTTGCTTCCCGTCGAGGGACCTGTAGGAGAGGGCGAACTCACCTTTCCGATACAGGAGTTCAAGCGTCGGGCCGACGCGCAGGACGGTTTGTTCTGAGTTGTCGGTCGAACCTGGACGGGCAGGCGTGCCACGAGCGGCAACCAACGTTTCAACAATCAAGATGAGCAGTGGATTGGCAAACCCGACCAAACGTCTGGGCAACTCCGGCTGTAGCAGGGTGTGAGTGTTGCGCGTTAGGAGGCAGAGGAGGAAATGACGGGCACAAAGCCCTCCTCCTCTGCCTGTCCCTATCTCACGCGGGGATAGGTGTCATGCACACTGGTTGCCGACGCCGTCGCAGTCGCCATCGTCCCCGCCGTGGTAGGCGATCTGACTGGACTGGACCGTTGTGGTCTTCGTGGCGGTGTGAAGGGCGGACGGAGCGGCCATCGCGGATCCGGCCGTGGCTGCGAGAGCGAAGCCAAGGGCGGCGCCGATCGCGAGTATTCGTGACATGGATATCTCCAGGCGTGTTTGGTGTGTTTTTTGCCCCCTCGTCCATCACTCTGCATACTCCTGCGGCAGGTTTCATCTCGGGCGCGGCCAATCGTGTGAGCCCCTGCGGGCTCGTCAGTTCGCCCCCGGCGCTATGGACACCCCGTCCCTCTGCGGTCGATCGTGGACGACATGAGCGATCAGCCCGTTGAGGCCGAGGACGTGCGGCGGTTCTGGCAGCGGCTCGGGCTGCCCGGGCTGGTCGACGTGCACACCCACTTCATGCCCGAGCGGGTGCTGCGCAAGGTCTGGGGCTACTTCGACTCACTGGGTCCGCTGACCGGCGGCGTCGAATGGCCCATCACCTACCGCAAGGAGGAAGCGGAACGGGTCGCGCTGATCAGGGAGTTCGGCGTGCGCCGCTTCACCGCCATGCTCTATCCGCACAAGCCGGGCATGGCGCAGTGGCTCAACGGCTGGGCCGCGGACTTCGCCGGCCGCACTCCGGACTGTCTGCACACCTCAACCCTCTTTCCGGAGACGGGCGTTGCGGCCTACGTCCAGGAAGCCCTCGATGCCGGGGCGCGGATCTTCAAGGCGCATGTGCAGGTGGGGGCGTACGACCCGGCGAGTGAACTCCTCGACCCCGCTTGGGGGTTGCTGGCCGAGGCGGGGGTTCCGGTGGTGATGCACTGCGGGTCGGGTCCCGCGCCCGGCAAGCACACCGGGCCGGAGCCCGTGGGGCGGGTGCTGGCCCGGCATCCCCGGCTGCGGCTGGTCGTCGCGCACATGGGGATGCCGGAGTACGAGGACTTCCTCGACCTTGCCGAGCGGTACCGCGAGGTGCGGCTGGACACGACGATGGCGTTCACGGACTTCGGCGAGCGGCTCGCGCCGTTCCCGCGGCGGGCGCTGCCCCGGCTAGGCGCCCTCGGCGAGCGGATTCTGCTGGGCAGCGACTTTCCCAACATTCCGTATCCGTATGTGCATCAGCTGCATGCGCTGGAGCGGCTGGGGCTGGGTGACGAGTGGCTGCGGGCCGTCTGCCACGACAACGGGGCGCGGTTGTTCGGGCTCTGAGCCCACAGGCAGGTGCCGCAGGTCAGGAGCTTCCCAGGGGTCGCCTGAGAGGCACCTGTGTGTTTCTCAGGGAAATCACAGGTTGTCGAAAGGGTGCTCTCAGAGGATCCCGACAGTGTGTCCACCATGACCACGACCTCGCCCCAGGGGCGCACCGAACTGCTGAGGCCGGACGGGAGCCCCGTCCGAGTGCTTGTGGTGGACGACGAGATGTCGATCACCGAGCTGCTGTCCATGGCCCTTCGTTACGAGGGATGGCAGATCCGGAGTGCGGGGGATGGCACGGGTGCCATCCAGACCGCGCGGGAGTTCCGGCCCGACGCCGTCGTTCTCGACATGATGCTGCCGGACATGGACGGGCTGACGGTGCTCGGGCGGCTGCGCCGTGAGCTGCCCGACGTGCCGGTCCTGTTCCTGACCGCGAAGGACGCGGTCGAGGACCGGATCGCCGGTCTCACCGCCGGCGGCGACGACTACGTCACCAAGCCGTTCAGCCTGGAAGAGGTCGTGGCACGGCTGCGCGGGCTGATCCGGCGCTCCGGTGCGGCCGACCGGCGTTCCGACTCCGTGCTCGTCGTGGGTGATCTGACGCTGGACGAGGACAGCCACGAGGTCAGCCGTGCCGGGGAGGGCATCCACCTCACCGCCACCGAGTTCGAGCTGCTGCGCTTCCTGATGCGCAACCCGCGGCGCGTGCTCAGCAAGGCGCAGATACTCGACCGGGTGTGGTCGTACGACTTCGGCGGGCAGGCCAATGTGGTCGAGCTCTACATCTCCTATCTGCGGCGGAAGATCGACGCCGGTCGTGAACCGATGATCCACACCCGGCGGGGGGCCGGTTATCTGATCAAGCCTGCCGCCTCATGAGCGGACGACGACGGCCGCGTACGCAGAAGCGACGAGCGGGACAGCCGCGCACCCTGCGGGCGCGGCTCGTCGTCGCGTCCGTGGTGCTGATCGCCGTGGTGTGCGCGGTGATCGGTACGGTGACGACGTTGGCGCTCAGGTCGCATCTGTACGGCCAGTTGGACGGGCAGCTGCGTGAGGCGACGGCGCGTGCGTCGGGTGTCTTCGCGCCTCCCGGACTGGGCAAGGACGGGCCCGGCCAGGGCAATCAGCGGGGCCTGAATCGCAAGACGACCGATCTCAGCGACTTCGTCAAGCACGGCCCCGGCCAGCCCACCGGCACGATCGCGGCCACGGTCGTCAACGGCTCCGTCACCGACGGCAAGGTCGGCAAGAAGTCTTCGTCCACCTTCGACATGAGCGCCAAGGACCTCGACGACGCCCAGAAGACCGCCCTCAACCAGGTCTCCCAGGACGGCAACGCGCACACCGTGGACATTCCGGGGCTGGGCACGTACCGGGTCGAGTACAGGAGCGGCTACTACGTCGGCTTTCCCACAGCGGAAACCGACGGCACCATCAACACCCTCATCCTCGTCGAGGTCAGCGTCACCGCCGCCGGCCTCGGCGCAGCCGTCATCGCCGGCTACGCCCTCGTGGGCGTGGCCACCCGCCCCCTGCGCCGCGTCGCCGCCACCGCCACCCGGGTCTCCGAACTCCCCCTCCACACCGGCGAGGTGAACCTCTCCGAGCGTGTCCCGGAGTCCGAGACCGACCCGCACACCGAGGTCGGGCAGGTCGGGGCCGCGCTCAACCGGATGCTGGACCATGTCCATGCCGCGCTGCACTCGCGGCAGCAGAGCGAGATGCGGGTACGGCAGTTCGTGGCCGATGCCAGTCATGAGCTGCGGACACCCCTGGCCTCCATTCGCGGGTACGCCGAGCTGACCAGACGCGGCAGAGAGCAGATCGGGCCCGACACCCGGCACGCCCTCGGCCGTATCGAGTCCGAGGCGGGCCGGATGACGCTGCTTGTCGAAGACCTTCTTCTCCTGGCCCGTCTGGACGCGGGCCGTCCGCTCCAGTTCGAGCAGACCGACCTCATCCCGCTGGTCGTCGACACGGTCAGCGACTCCCGCGCGGCCGGAATGGACCACAACTGGCGGCTCGATCTGCCCGACGAACCGGCGCTCGTGTCCGCGGACGCGGCACGCATCCAGCAGGTGCTGGTCAACCTGCTGGGCAACGCCCGTAAGCACACCGCCCCCGGCACGACCATCACCGCACGCATCCAGCGGCGCGGCCCGTGGATGTGCGTGGACGTCGAGGACAACGGTCAGGGGATTCCGGCGGAGCTGCTGCCGCACGTCTTCGAGCGGTTCGCGCGCGGCGACTCCTCGCGCTCCCGTGCCTCCGGTTCCACGGGCCTCGGCCTGGCGATCGTGCAGGCCGTCGCGACCGCCCACGGCGGCGCGGTGACCGTGGACAGTGTTCCCGGACGCACGGTGTTCACCGTGCATCTGCCGGCGCTTGCCCCGGTGCCGCCCCGCCCGGCCCTCGAAACGAATTGGCAATCGCACTCACAGGCAGACCACAGTGCCACCACATGGGTGCAACAGGGCACTTGACCAGAGTCGATTCCATGCGAACCGACTCTTCTCCCGGCACCCTGCCGGCGCGGGAGCACCTCCCGGCCGGCGACGCCGGTACGCCTGTCCTGGACGTAGTGATCCCCGTCTACAACGAGGAGAAGGACCTCCAGCCGTGTGTGCTGAGACTGCACGACCATCTCAAGCGCACGTTCCCGTACGCGTTCCGGATCACGATCGCGGACAACGCCTCGACGGACACCACCCCACAGGTGGCGGCGCGGCTGGAGGCGGAGATCCCCGAGGTCTCCACCTTCCGACTGGAGCAGAAGGGCCGCGGTCGCGCCCTGCGGACCGTGTGGTCCGCCTCCGAGGCGCCGATCCTCGCCTACATGGACGTGGACCTCTCCACCGACCTCAACGCGCTGCTGCCGCTGGTGGCGCCGCTGATCTCCGGCCACTCGGACCTGGCGATCGGCTCCCGGCTGGCCCGTACCTCCCGCGTGGTGCGCGGGCCCAAGCGGGAGTTCATCAGCCGGGCGTACAACCTGATCCTGCGCGGCTCGCTGCAGGCCCGCTTCTCCGACGCGCAGTGCGGCTTCAAGGCGATCCGGCGTGATGTCGCGCAGGTGCTGCTGCCGCTGGTCGAGGACACCGGCTGGTTCTTCGACACCGAGATGCTGGTCATCGCCGAGCGCGCGGGGCTGCGTATCCACGAAGTGCCTGTCGACTGGGTCGACGACCCGAACTCCACCGTCCACATCGTGAAGACGGCGACCGAGGACCTCAAGGGGGTGTGGCGGGTGGGCAAGGCCCTGGCCGGCGGGTCGCTGCCGCTGGACCGGATCACCCGGCCGTTCGGCGACGATCCGCGCGACCGCGAGATCCAGGACGTGCCGAAGGGACTGGCCCGCCAGCTCGTCGGCTTCTGTGTCGTCGGCGGACTGTCGACCCTCTTCTACCTCCTCCTCTACAGCGTCTTCCGGCAGTTCGGCGGCTCGCAGATCGCCAACGCCCTCGCCCTGCTGGTCTCGGCCGTCGCCAATACGGCGGCCAACCGGCGCCTCACCTTCGGAGTGCGCGGCAGCGGCGGCGCCGTCCGGCACCAGGCGCAGGGCCTGGTCGTCTTCGGTATCGGGCTCGCGCTGACCAGCGGTTCGCTCGCCGCCCTGAACGCGGCGACGTCCGACCCCGGACACTCCACCGAGCTGGCGGTCCTCGTCGCCGCCAACCTCGCGGCGACCGTGCTGCGCTTCCTGCTCTTCCGCGCCTGGGTGTTCTCCGACCGGCGGGACAGCGAGCCGTCCACCGTGGTGGCCTCGCACACACCGGAGCCCGGCCCGTCCTCGCCGACGTACACCACGGCCCCCCAGCACGCCCGGCACCAGCGGCCGTACCAGCCGCTCCCGCAGCGTCCGGTCGCGCCTCCGAACCCGTACCGGACCACCCAGTTCCGCGCCGGTGAGGTCGCGGACCAGCGCTGGGAGGACGCCACCATGCATCTGCAGCCGGTGCGCCCGGCCGACACCGATCCGAGGGACTGACGATGACCACCCACTACGACCAGACGGCCCAGCCGGGTCCCTCCGCGTGGGGCCCGCCACCGACGGCGACCACGGACGTACGGGAGCCCGTTGCCCCGCCGGCCACGCCGGCCCCCGGATCCGGCGAACCCGAGCAGCCGTTCGTCCGCAGACTCCGGCGCGGCCGCCCCGAGGACCCCCGCTGGGTACGCCCGGCCTTCTGGGGCCTTCTCCTGGCCACCGGCCTGCTCTACCTCTACAACCTGAGCGCCTCCGGCTACGCCAACTCCTTCTACTCGGCGGCCGTCCAGGCAGGCAGCAAGTCCTGGAAGGCGTTCTTCTTCGGCTCGCTGGACGCGGGCAACGCCATCACCGTCGACAAGCCCCCGGCCTCCCTGTGGCCGATGGAGCTGTCGGTGCGGATCTTCGGTCTCAACTCATGGGCGATCCTCGTCCCCGAGGTCCTCATGGGCCTTGCGACGGTCGCCGTCGTCCACGCGTCCGTGCGCCGCCGGTTCAGCCCCGCGGCCGGACTGATCGCGGGCGCGGTGCTCGCGCTCACTCCCGTCGCGGCGCTGATGTTCCGGTTCAACAACCCGGACGCCATGCTGGCGCTGCTGATGTCGGCCGCCTGCTACTTCGTGGTCCGCGCCCTGGAGGACGGCCGTACGAAGTGGCTGGTGTGGGCGGGTGTCGCGATCGGATTCGCGTTCCTCGGCAAGACCCTTCAGGCCTTCCTGATCCTTCCGGCGCTCGCGATCGTCTACGCGGTCTGCGCGCCGGTGTCGCTGAAGAAGCGGTTCGGGCAGCTGGCCGCGGCGACGGCCGCGCTGGTGGTCGCCGGCGGCTGGTGGGTCGCGATCGTCGAGCTGTGGCCCGCCTCCTCCCGCCCGTACATCGGCGGTTCGCAGGACAACAGCTTCCTGTCGCTGACCTTCGGCTACAACGGCTTCGGCCGCCTGAGCGGCAACGAGACCGGCAGTGTCGGCGGTGGTGGCGGTGGCGGCGGCACCGGCATGTGGGGCGCGACCGGCTGGAACCGGATGTTCAACTCCGAGGTCGGCAGCCAGATCTCCTGGCTGCTGCCGGCCGCGCTGATCCTCTTCGTCGCGGGGCTGGTGGCCACACGCAAGTACAGGCGGACGTCCGTGACCCGCGGTTCGTTCCTCGTCTGGGGCGGGTCGCTGCTCCTCACCATGGTCGTCTTCAGCTACATGGCGGGCATCTTCCACCAGTACTACACGGTGGCCCTCGCCCCCTACCTCGCCGCCGTGGTCGGCATGGGTTCCGCGCTCCTGTGGGAGAAGCGGCGCGAGACCTGGGCGTCCCTCACCCTCGCGGGCGCGGTCGTGGCGAGCGCCGCCTGGGGCTACGTCCTCCTCAACCGGACCTCGGACTATCTGCCCTGGCTGAAGTACCTGGTCCTGGTCGGCGGCCTGGTCGCCGCGCTCGGCCTGATCTTCGCGGGCCGGATCAGCCGGCAGCTCGCCCTCGGGGCGGCCGCCGTGGGCATCCTGGCCTCCCTGGCCGGCCCGACCGCGTACACGCTGTCCACCGTGAACAGCGCGCACACCGGTTCCATCGTCACGGCCGGTCCGGCGGGCGCGAGCATGATGGGCGGCCCCGGCGGCGGCATGCGGGGCGGCTTCGGCGGCGGCATGCCGGGCCGGCAGAACCAGCAGAACGGCAACGGGAACACCCAGGGCAACGGCAACACCCAGAACGGCAACGGCTTCCCGGGCGGCGGCATGCCGGGTCAGCAGAACGGCAACGGCAGCACCGGGAACCAGCAGGGCGGTGTGCCCGGCGGCCGGACGGGCGGCGGCACGGGAGGCGGCGGTGGCGTCGGCGGCCTGCTGAACGGCGCGAGCGTCGGCTCCGAGGCCAAGAAGCTGCTGGAGACCGACTCGTCCGAGTACACCTGGGTGGCGGCGGCCATCGGCGCGCAGAACGCGGCGAGTTACCAGCTCTCCACCGGCGACCCGGTGATGGCCATCGGCGGCTTCAACGGCACCGATCCGTCCCCGACGCTCGCGCAGTTCAAGCAGTACGTGGCCGACGGCAGGATCCACTACTTCATCTCGTCCGGCACGGGCGGCGGCGGCATGGGCGGCAGCAGCAGCGGTACGTCCTCGCAGATCACCTCCTGGGTCGAGAAGAACTTCAAGAAGGTGACGGTCGGTTCGTCGACCTTCTACGACCTGACGCGGAAGGCGAGCAGCCAGTAGTCGCAGCTGGGGGAGGAAGCGCCGTACACCGCACAGCGACCAGCTGTGCGGTGTACGGCATGTCTACGGCCCCTCAGAGCCGGCCCCGGGGCCGGTCAGTTGGTGGGGGCCGTCGCGGTGCTGCTCGGTGGGTTGTCGGCGGCGGCGTTGCTGCGCAGTGCTGAGCGGGCACACTCGGGGGTGGTGGTCGCCCAGGAGCTCGGGTGGCCCGGACAGCCCCGCGCCCCATGAGGGCGGCTGCCACATGGCATCGTGATCGGTAACTGTAAGGGGAAGGTGCGCCAATGGTGAGGGCAGCCGAGCGGGCGGCGCGGACCAGTGTGTGGCTGGAGGGGAGGGTCCGCCGGGGCGGTCGGGGCGGGCAGCCGTCGGGGCTCGACCGGGACCGGATCACCGAGGTGACCGTCCGGCTGCTCGACGCGGAGGGGCTGGCCAAGTTCTCCATGCGCCGGCTGGCGGCCGAGCTGAACGTCACCGCGATGTCCGTCTACTGGTACGTCGACACCAAGGACGACCTCCTCGAACTCGCCCTGGACGCGGCCTTCGGCGAGATCGTCCTGCCGGAGCCGGATGCCGACGAGGACTGGCGCGACCAGCTGCGCGCGCTGGCCAGGGAGTACCGCTCGCTGCTGGTCCGTCATCCCTGGCTGTCGCCGCTGGCCGGCACCTTCCTCAACATCGGCCCGAACAACCTGGCCTTCGCCCGCGTCGTGCAACGCGTCATCCGCCGCACCGGACTGCCCACGCACGGACTGTCGGCGGCCATCTCCTCCGTCTTCCAGTTCGTGTACGGCTTCGGCACGATCGAGGGCCACTTCAACGCCCGCAGCGCCGACTTCGGCATGACCGCGGACGAGTATTTCAAGCACGCCTTGAGCGCGGTGACGCAGGACCCGCAGGCCGCCGAGGTCGTCAAGGAGTCCGAGGACATCATGGCGGCCCGCGGCGGCGACACCGTGCACGAGATGTGGGAGCGGGACTTCGACTTCGCCCTTGACCTGCTGGTCGCGGGCATCGAGGCGATGGTGGCCCGGGGCTGACGCGTTACTCCCCGGAAGCCAGCCGTGCCGGAAAGCCGCCGGTGGCCACCGGGCCCCACCTCTCCGGTGTGACCCGGATGATCGACTTGCCCTGCTTGACCATGGCTTCCCGATACTCGTCCCAGTCCGGGTGCTCACCCGCGATGTTCCGGTAGTACTCCACCAGTGGTTCCACGGATTCCGGCGAGTCGATGACCTCGGCCGTGCCGTCCACCTGGACCCACGGCCCGTTCCAGTCGTCGCTCAGCACGACGAGGCTGACCCGCTCGTCCCGCTTGGCGTTGCGGGTCTTGGCCCGGTCGGGGTAGGTGGACACGACGATCCGCCCGGAGTCGTCGACCCCGCAGGTCAGCGGCGAGGCCTGCGGGCCGCCGTCGGCCCTGCGCGTCAGCAGGATCGCGCGGTGGCGGGGGCGTACGAAGTCCAGCAGTTCGTCGAGGGAGACACGGGTGTTGGTCGCGATGTTCGGTGCCATGGCGCCAGCCTAGGCGCCGGAGCGCTGCTCGGCCTGTCCCTGCCGGGCGTACGGCTGCCCACAGAACGATTCCGTGGTCTTTACGCCTGCGGCAGCGACTCCCCCTGCACCGCCTGGATGTCCAGCTCGACCTTCAGCGTCGTGCCGATCGCGGCGATCCCCGCCTGGATGACCTGGTTGTAGTTCATGGCGAAGTCCTCGCGGCGGAGTTCCGTCGTCGCCCGGAAGGCGGCCCGCGTCCCGCCCCACGGGTCCGCGCCCGTGCCGAGGTACGCCAGGTCCAGGTCCACCGGCCGTACGACCCCGTGCAGGGTCAGTTCCCCGTGCACGGTCCAGCGGTCCGCGCCCGCCGCCGTAAGACCGGTGGAACGGTACGTGATCTCCGGGTACTTCTCGACGTCCAGGAAGTCCGGCGAGCGCAGATGGTCGTCGCGCATACCGTTGCCCGTGTCGATCGAGGCGGCGCGGATCACCGCCTCCACCCGCGACTTCTCCACCTCGTCCGGGGCGATCTCGACCCGACCGGCGAACTCCGTGAACCGCCCGTGCACGCTGGAGATCCCCAGGTGCTGGGCGACCGCGCCCACCGAGGAGTGCGCCGGGTCGATGGTCCACGGCCCGGGCGGCGGCAGCTCGGTGCCGCCCTGCCGGGCCAGCGTCACCGCGCCCAGCTCGGCCCGTCCGCTCGCCGTGACCAGCGCGCTGGAGGCCACGGGCGCATACCCGACGGCCGTGACGATGACGGTGTACGCGCCCGGGGCGAGTGCGGTGGCATCCCGCACGGCCCCCTCCGCGTCCGCCTCCGCGCGCAGCACCTGGGTGCCGGTCATGTCGGTCACCGTGACGACCGCGTGCGACACGGCCCATCCGTCCCGCGTACGGATCTTCGCGGTCAGGCCCATCTTGACTCCCGTTTCTGCCTGCGGTGCAACTGCTCGTGAAGCTGGTCGTGAAGAGACCGGCCCGTGGCGCCGGGCGCGCACCTCCGCTCAGAGCGCACGCCGTCCGCCACGGGCCGGAGTACCGAACTACTCGCCCGGATGGGCCAGTTCGATGTCGTGGCCGTCGACTCCGCGGCCGTTCACCGTGAGAGCGGTCGCGACCGGCGGGTAGCCCGTCGCGATGACCGTGTAGTCGCCGCCGTTCAGATCGGTGAAGGCGTAGGCCCCGTCCGAGCCGGTGGTGGCCGTCCCGACCACGTTGCCCGCCGCGTCGACCAGGGTGACCCGGGCGTCGGCCAGCGGGCCGTGCGGGGCGCGGACCACGCCCTGGAGCTGGGCGCCCGAGTCGAGGTCGATCTCGATACGGGTGACTCCTGCGCCGCCCACCTCGACGGGCAGGGCGCGCGGCCGGTACCCGGCGGCGTTCACCGCGACGGTCACGGTCCCGGGCACCAGCTCGGTCAGGGAGAACTCGCCCTGCTCACCGGTGGCGGCGGTGGCCAGCAGCTCCCCGCGGACATCGGTCACGATGACCATCGCGTCCTTGACGGGCAGCGCGTTTTCGGCGGCCCGCACCACACCGCTCAGCCCGCTGGTGCCGCTGAGCAGGATGTCGTACGAGACCGGCTCACCGCCCACCACGACCGTGGAGGCCTGCGGCTGGAACCCGTCGGCGGCGGCGATCAGGACGTAACTGCCCACGCTCGGCGCCTCGACGGCGTAGGAACCGTCGGCCTGCGCGACCGACCGGCCCAGCTGCCGTCCCGCCAGCGAGATCAGCGTGACCGCGGCCTGCGGCACGGGCGCGCCCTCGTTGCCGCGGACGAAACCGCGCACCGGGATCCCGCCGGAACCGGCCGGCTCCTCGGGCCGGGCGACGGTCGCCACGGCGGACAGCTTCTGCGTGCCGCCGACGGCGGTCTCCGTGTCGGAGGACACGGCCCAGCTCGGGACCTTCTCGGCGACCGGAGCCGAAGCCCGGGCCGGGGCCTCGACGGCGGCCGGAGCGGCCCCCGACTCGGCGGGCGTCTCCTCCGCGGCAGCGGCCTGCGCCAGCGCGCCCTTGGTCTTCAGCGGGACCTCCTTGATGAACAGGGTGATCAGCAACGCGACGGCCGCGAGGGCGCCGGCGATCAGGAAGACATCGGCGATGCCGTGGCCGTAGGCGCTCTCCATGAGGGTGCGGATGGGGGCCGGCAGCTTGCCCAGGTCCGGGATGCTGTCCGTGGAGGAGCTGGAGCCGGCCAGCGCCGCACGGTACTGCGGGTCGAGGGCGGCGATGCCGTCCTTGACGTAGTGGGTGATCCGGTGGGCCATGACCGCGCCGAGCGCGGAGACGCCGACCGCGCCGCCGAGCGAGCGGAAGAAGGTGACCGTGGAGCTGGCCGAGCCGAGGTCGCTCGGGGCGACCTGGTTCTGGGTGCACAGCACGAGGTTCTGCATCATCATGCCGATGCCGAGACCCAGCAGCGCCATGAAGATCGACATCTTCCAGTACGCCGTGTCGTAGCGGATGGTGCCCAGCAGGCCGAGGCCCGCCGTCACCAGCACACCACCACTGACCAGCCACGCCTTCCAGCGCCCGGTGCGGGTGATGAACTGGCCCGAGACGGTGGAGGAGACGAACAGCCCGCCGATCATCGGGATCGTCATGACACCGGACATCGTCGGGGACTTGTCGCGGGCCAGCTGGAAGTACTGGCTGAAGAAGACCGTGCCGGTGAACATCGCGACACCGACGAACAGCGAGGCCAGCGACGCGAGGGTGATGGTGCGGTTGCGGAACAGGCGCAGCGGGATGATCGGCTCGCTCGCCTTCGACTCGACGAGCACGAAGACCAGACCGAGGACGATCGAACCGCCGACCATCGCGTACGTCTGCCACGAGATCCAGTCGTACTTGTCACCGGCGAAGGTGACCCAGACCAGCAGCAGGGAGACGGCGGCGGCGACGAAGAACGCGCCCGCCCAGTCGACCTTCACGTCCCGCTTCACGACCGGCAGGTGCAGCGTCTTCTGCAGCACGATCAGGGCGATGACGGCGAAGGGGACACCGACGTAGAAGCACCAGCGCCAGCCCAGCCACGAGGTGTCGGTGATGACACCGCCGAGCAGCGGGCCGCCGACGGTGGCGACGGCGAAGGTGGCGCCGAGGTAGCCGGAGTAACGGCCGCGCTCACGCGGGGAGATCATCGCGGCCATGACGATCTGGGCGAGGGCCGACAGACCGCCGACGCCGATGCCCTGGACGACGCGGCAGGCGATGAGCATGCCGGAGTTCTGCGAGAGTCCGGCGGCCGCGGAGCCCAGCACATAGATGACCAGGGCTATCTGGACGAGTGCCTTCTTGCTGTACAGGTCGGCCAGCTTGCCCCACAACGGGGTGGTCGCGGTCATCGCCAGCAGCGAGGCGGTGACGACCCAGGTGTAGGCGGACTGGCCGCCGCCGAGGTCGCTGATGATGTGCGGCAGGGCGTTGGTGACGATCGTGGACGACAGGATCGCCACGAACATGCCGAGCAGCAGACCGGAGATGGCCTCCATGATCTGCCGGTGGGTCATCGGGGCGTACTCGGCGGAGCCTCCCCCGTGCTTGGCATGAGCCCGCACACCGGCTGGTGTGGTCGTTGCCATGGGCTTCCTTCTCTTAAGTGCTTGCGGGTGTACGGGTGGTCGGTTCGAGTTCACGTGCGGGTGGCGGGAGCCGGGGCGGCAGGGCGCGGCAGTCGTCGAAGCTGGCCCGCAGGCGTTCCATGAGCCTGCTGAGCTGGGCGACCTCCTCGTCGCTCCAGTCGGCGAGCCGCTCGGCCAGCAGCTGGGTGGTCCGCTCGGACAGCGCCTCCAGCCGGCCCAGGCCCGCGGGTGTGAGGTGCAGGATCCGGGACCGCTTGTCCGCCGGGTCGGGGGACCGGTCGATCCAGCCGCGCTCGGCGAGGTGGGTGACATGGCGGCTGGTGACGGACATGTCGACGGCCAGCAGCTCGGCGAGCCTGCTCATGCGCATGTCGCCGTGGCGTCCCAGCAGGATCAGCACCGCGGCACTGCCGCTCGAGCAGTCGGACGGCATGATCCGCCCCAGCTCCCGCTTCACCCCGCCGAAGGCGCTGAACTGCCGGAGCAGCTCCTCGTACTGCGCTCGCTCGGCCATCACACCTCCCACTTTCGTTGCTTGGGGCAACCATAGAAGTTATTGGTTGCTACAGGCAAATAAAACGGCCCGGACGGACGATAAAAACTTGGCAAAGGCAAGTATTGCGAAAGTAAATATGCAGGTGAGAGTGGTTACGGCCGCGAACCGCCCCCCACTTGGGCCACAACCGGTGATTCGCTAGGGTCTCGGGCTATGGCTAACCCCCAGGGCCCCCAGGGCAACCACGACCCCGCAGGCAGCACCCAGATGTTCCGCGCCTTCGTCGACGAGGGCCCGCAGGGCCGCCGTCAGCAGCAGGCGCCCGCGCCGGCCGGTCCGCGCATCGGCCTGATCATCGGCATCGTCGTGGCCGTGGCGGTCGTGGCGGCGGTGGCGTGGCTGGCGCTCAAGTAGCGCGTATCCCTACTTCCACCGGACGGTGACGTCCCGCGTCTCGATGTGCATGCCGAGCGGCACACGCCATTCGTCGACGCACACCGTCCAGGTCTTGTCCTTCCGCGCTCCGGCACCGATCGGCACCGGAAGGCGGACGGTCGACTCGACCGTGCCCCAGTCGACGCCGAGCAGCCCGATGATGTGCGTCCCGAAGGTCACCTCACCGGAACGCACCGCGGCCCCACCGGAGTTGGTGAAGGTGAGGCGCACGTCCTCGCACCAGCGCTTGTCGGTGGCGCCGCGGGCCGGCTCGCCCCAGGTGAGCGCGGCGGGTCCAGCAGGTGCCGTACGGCTGGGTGTCGGCGTGGGTGACGGCGAACTCGGTGTCGTACGACCGGACTCGGCGCCGTTGCCCGGCAGGCCGCCGTCTCCCGCGGGTGCCGCTGCCGGGACGCCGGGCGAAGTCCCGCTCCCGGAGCCGGTGTTGCCCTCGGCCGCGGCGGCGTCCCCGCGGTCCTTCCGGGGTCCGTCCAGCGGTACGAACGTCACCGCGCCCGTCGGCGCCACGGCCGTACCGGACGCCTGAGGCGCACCACCCACCGGACCGGTGGCGACGAACCCCTCCGCCCCGCCGCCCCCGCACGCGGCCAGCGCGGCGCCCAGGCAGACGACGGCCGCCGACGCGCCGATCACGGCGCCTCGACGGCCAGGTGTCCATGTCGTCCGAAGCATCGCGCCAGTGTGGCTGACGCTCCGTCAGGAAGGAAGGGTTCAGTCGGAGATGAGCCCCTCCCGCAGCTGCGCCAGGGTCCGGGTCAGCAGCCGGGAGACGTGCATCTGCGAGATGCCGACCTCCTCGCCGATCTGCGACTGGGTCATGTTGGCGAAGAAGCGGAGCATGATGATCTGCCGCTCGCGGGGCGGGAGTTTGGCCAGCAGGGGCTTGAGGGACTCGCGGTACTCGACGCCCTCCAGGGCGGTGTCCTCGTAGCCGAGCCGGTCCGCGAGGGAGCCCTCGCCGCCGTCGTCCTCGGGTGCCGGGGAGTCCAGCGAGGAGGCGGTGTACGCGTTGCCGACCGCGAGGCCGTCGACCACGTCCTCCTCGGAGACGCCGAGCACGGCGGCGAGTTCGGGGACGGTCGGGGAGCGGTCCAGCTTCTGGGAGAGCTCGTCGCTGGCCTTGGTGAGGGCCAGCCGCAGCTCCTGCAGCCGGCGCGGGACCCGCACCGACCACGAGGTGTCGCGGAAGAACCGCTTGATCTCACCGACGACCGTCGGCATCGCGAAGGTCGGGAACTCCACGCCCCGTTCGCAGTCGAAGCGGTCGATCGCCTTGATCAGGCCGATGGTGCCGACCTGGACGATGTCCTCCATCGGCTCGTTGCGCGAGCGGAAGCGGGCCGCCGCGTACCGCACCAACGGGAGGTTGAGTTCGATGAGGGTGTCCCGGACGTAGGCGCGCTCGGGGCTGTTCTCGTCGAGTGCGGCGAGCCGCAGGAAAAGGGAGCGGGACAGGGTGCGGGTGTCGATGGCATCCGAGGCCGGCGGGGCCGGGATGTCAGCGGCCGTAAGGGCCGGGGCCGGTGCGGTGTCGACGGCCGCCATCTCGTCGATGGAGCCGGGCACGGCGTCGGCGGGCGCTGACTCGCTCTTCGTGAGCGTGAGCACCTTCGAGCTGCCCTGGTCTGCGGACATGCCACCCCCTCTGGGTCGCGGGACGGTCGTGGCCGAAGCTCCCCTGGCGAGGAGTTCAGCCTTCACCTGAATACCGGAGCCGAAGCCGCGGCAAACGCGCTTGGGGAAGAATGTCACATGTCGGCAACACGCTGTAGTGACATGTCGACATGCGAGATACGAATCGGCCCTGGAAAAAGGGGGTCTGAGGCTTTTTCAGCGCAGAACTGTCGGGAACGTCCCTGGTGAGCGATTCGCTCGTGACGGTTACGCCTCGATCCTGTTTGCGGATCGCAGCCGCTGGAAGCTACGCGCGAGTAGCCGCGAGACATGCATCTGGGAGACGCCGAGTTCCGCGCTGATCTGCGACTGGGTGAGGTTGCTGTAGTAGCGCAGAAGAAGGATTCTCTGTTCCCGTTCCGGGAGTTGCACGAGGAGATGGCGGACGAGGTCGCGGTGCTCGACGCCGTCCAGGGCCGGGTCCTCGTAGCCGAGCCGGTCCAGCAGCCCCGGCAGCCCGTCGCCCTCCTGGGCCGCCTCCAGGGAGGTCGCGTGGTACGAGCGGCCGGCCTCGATGCAGGAGAGCACCTCCTCCTCGGTGATGCGCAGCCGTTCGGCGATCTCGGCGGTCGTCGGGGTGCGCCCGAAGGCGGTGGTCAGGTCCTCGGTCGCGCTGTTGACCTGCACCCACAGCTCGTGCAGACGGCGCGGGACGTGGACCGTGCGGACATTGTCCCGGAAGTAGCGCTTGATCTCGCCGACGACGGTCGGCATCGCGAAGGTCGGGAACTGCACGCCCCGGTCCGGGTCGAAGCGGTCGATCGCGTTGATGAGCCCGATGGTGCCGACCTGGATCACGTCCTCCATCGGCTCGTTGCGGGAGCGGAAGCGGGCGGCCGCGTAGCGCACGAGCGGGAGGTTGGCCTCGATGAGCGCCCCGCGCACCCGGTTGTGTTCCGGCGTGCCCGGCCCGAGCCCCTTGAGTTCGCCGAAGAGCACCTGGGTGAGGGCCCGGGTGTCGGCACCGCGGCTGCGCGGCGGTGCGGCCTCCGGCGGGGCCTCGGCGGCCTCCAGGGGCGGTGCTTGAGGCGCAGTACTGGCCGGCACGGTCAACTCCACCTCGCAATCGATCAACGGATTCGGCAAAAGCGGTCATAGCATCACAAGAGATGTGCACTGTGTGCAAGCACCGCATAACGCCGTGTTGAGGGCAAGTTGGGGCCCAATACGCATAAAGGCCCTGCGCCTTTGCGGCGCAGGGCCCGGCGGGGTCCGGCTCAGTACTCGTAGTCGGCGATCACCCAGGTGGAGAACTCCTTCCACAGCGTCACGCCCGCCTGGTGCTCCGGGTGCTCGACGTAGCGCCGCAGCGCGGCCACGTCGTCGAAGCCGGAGTTGATGGCGAAGTCGTACGCGATGGGGCGGTCGCTGATGTTCCAGCCCAGCTCCCAGAAGCGGATCTCGGGGATCTTCCCGTCCAGCGACCGGAAGGCGTCGACGCCCTCCAGGACGCGCGGGTCGTCGCGCTCGACGCCCTCGTCGAGCTTGAACAGGACGAGATGGCGGATCATGTGCGCTCCTAGCTGCGGGCCTAGTGGGCGCCGTTGGCGAGCCAGGTGAAGAAGTCGCCTATGGCCTTGGCGGCGTCCGATATGCCCTCGAACCCTATCTGGACGTAGTCGGCCGCCCTGGCCGGGTCCGTGATGATGACGTACAGCGCGAAGACCACGAGCACATAGACGGCGATCTTCTTGGCATTCACCGCCATTGCGGCCTCCCCAGTCACTGTTGCCCCACGACCGCACATGATCGCACGAAGGGCCCCGTCTCTCGACGGGGCCCTTCCCAGAGCGGTAGCGGAGGGATTTGAACCCTCGGTGACTTGCGCCACACTCGCTTTCGAGGCGAGCTCCTTCGGCCGCTCGGACACGCTACCGAGGGAGACCTTACAGCACGCCGGGCAGTGCTTTGAAATCGGTATTCGGGGTCGGTGTCCAGGGGGAGGTCGGTCTTCAGCGGGAGCGGAAGAATTCGGTGAGGATCCGGGCGCATTCCTCGGCGAGCACGCCCTCGATCACCTCGGGGCGGTGGTTGAGCCTCCGGTCGCGTACGACGTCCCAGAGGGAGCCGGCCGCGCCGGCCTTCTCGTCGCGGGCGCCGTAGACGACACGGTCCACGCGGGACTGCACGAGGGCGCCCGCGCACATCGTGCAGGGCTCCAGCGTGACGACGAGGGTGCAGCCGGACAGCCGCCACTCCCCGAGGTCGGCCGCGGCCCGGCGGATCGCGAGGACCTCGGCGTGCGCCGTCGGATCACCGGTGGCCTCGCGTTCGTTGTGTCCGGCGCCGAGCACGGTGGTGCCGTCCGGGGCCAGCACGACGGCGCCCACGGGCACGTCGGCGCCGGCCCGGCCGGCCTCGTCCAGGGCGAGCCGCATCGCGGCCCGCCAGCGGTCGCGTACCGGGTCGGGGGTGCCTCCTTGGGTCGCTGCAGCGGTCAGCGGACGGTCTCCAGGACCTCCGAGGCGCCCAGGGCCTCGGCGATCGTGTTCAGGGCGTCCTCGTCGAGGGTGCGCAGCTCCTTGGCGCCGACACCGAGGTCGTCGAGGATCTCGGCGTCGCCGACGGGGCTGTGCGGCACGGACTCGGCGGACGGCGTGTCCTCGTCGCCGTCGTCCTCGTCCTCACCGTCCTCGGTGCCGTCGAGGTCGAGGGAGTCCAGGTCGGGGTCGTCGTCGCCGGGCTCCCTTCCGAGCAGTTCGTCGGTGAGCAGGATCTCGCCGTAGCTGCTGCGGGCAGCGGCGGCGGCGTCCGAGACGTAGATACGAGGGTCGTCCTCGCCGTCGACGCGGACGATGCCGAACCAGGTTTCTTCCTGCTCGATCAGGATGAGCACCGTGTCGTCCTCGGTCGAGGCTTCCCGGGCGAGGTCGGCGAGATCCGACAGGGTTTCCACATCGTCGAGCTCTGTGTCGCTCGCTTCCCACCCGTCTTCGGTGCGCGCGAGCAGTGCGGCGAAGTACACCGTGACTCTCCCACTGGTCTTAGGCGTGCCGGTTGGAGGTCCCCCCGGCGGGGCTCAGGGCGGGGAGAGCTGTGCTCCGAGCCCCACCCACTCGGAATCGTGGCAGAAACAAGGCGTTCAGGGGACGTCTTCGGCACCCTGTGTCCGCCGTCTTTGATCGGCCACGAGCGGGATCGTACGCGGCGATCGGCGTGTGCACGCAACGGGTTGCCCTCAGGCGCGTCCCGAGTCGGACCCGAGCTACCAGCGGAAAGTGCGCATGCGCATGGCGTGGCGCAGCCGTGCGGTCTTCGCGCGCCTGGGCTGGACACGGTCCCGCAGCTCACGGGCTTCGGCGAGGTCACGCAGGAACTGGGCCCTGCGGCGCCGGCGCTCGGCGTCGGTCTCGGCCGACGGCGAGTCCTGTCGGGTTTCACGCTCAGGCAGGTCAGGCATAGGCACACCACCCCCCGGTACGTCCTCCCACTTTCCCTCTGATGGGCGGTTTGATGCCAGCTCGGATCGGAGGAGCGAGGGCGAAGCCCTCGCGAGCAGGGCGGTGGTGGGTGACGGCTGGGCGCAACGGGGCGCGGTTACTGTTAGGGCATGCGTCTCCACGTCGTCGACCACCCCTTGGTCGCCCACAAGCTCACCACGCTGCGCGACCAGCGCACCGACTCCGCGACCTTCCGCCGTCTCGCCGACGAGCTGGTCACCCTGCTCGCCTACGAGGCCACGCGCGACGTGCGCACCGAACAGGTCGACATCACGACGCCGGTCTCCCCGACCACCGGCGTCAAGCTGGCCCGCCCGCGGCCCCTGGTGGTGCCGATCCTGCGGGCCGGCCTCGGCATGCTCGACGGCATGGTCCGGCTGCTGCCGACGGCCGAGGTGGGCTTCCTCGGCATGATCCGCAACGAGGAGACGCTCCAGGCGTCGACGTACGCCTCCCGCATGCCCGAGGACCTCTCCGGGCGCCAGGTGTACGTCCTGGACCCCATGCTGGCCACCGGGGGCACCCTGGTCGCGGCGATCCAGGAGCTGATCAAGCGCGGGGCGGACGATGTGACCGCGGTGGTGCTTCTCGCGGCCCCGGAGGGGGTCGAGCTCATGGAGCGGGAGCTGGCCGGTACGCCGGTGACGGTGGTGACGGCGGCCGTCGACGAGCGGCTCAATGAGCACGGGTACATCGTGCCGGGGCTGGGGGACGCGGGGGATCGCCTCTACGGCGCTGCTGAGTAGGGCGGCGCCTGGAGCGCCCCCGAAGGGGCGCGGGGCTGCGTCGACCTGCGGCTCCGCCGCGCGGGCGCGACCAGCCACAACGGGTCCCGCAGTCGCAGCACAACCGCACCTCTACGGCGGGATTGCGCTCAGCAGCTCTTCTTTGAAGACGTGGGCGTCGGCTGCGGGTTCGCCAAGGCCGCCAGTGCCTTGTCCGCCGCCGCCTTCGGGGTGAGGTCCTTGAAGGCAGTGCCGAGGATCAGGTCGACGGCGGTGCCCTTGCGGGTGTCGGCCCGCTTCTCGGCGCCGGCGAGCTGCGTGGCGAGCACGGGCAGGGAGCTGTTCAGGGCCGACGGGGCGCCGAGCAGTATGGCGGTGCCCTTGACCTTCTTGTCGAACTCCTTGGACGCGTTGCCCACGTCGCCGATCTTGAAGCCGCGCTTCTTCAGCTCGTCCGCCGTGTTCTTGGCCAGACCGCTGCGTTCCGTGGCGTTGTAGACGTTGACCGTGATCGTGCCCGGCTTGGGCACGGCGGCCTTCCTGGTGTCGGCCGACGGGGTGGCCTTGGCCCTGCAGTCCGCCTTGGGGCCGGCCGCGGAGGCCTTCTCGCCGCCGCCGGTGAACAGGTCGATGAGCTGCAGCGTGCCCCAGCCGACCAGGCCGAGCGCGGCGACGGAGGCCACCAGGGCGACCCCGAGCCTGCCGCGCCGGCGCCTGCGCATCCGTGGGTATTTGTCCCCCGTGATCCGGTACTTGCCGCCCATGCCCGGGGGGGTCAGCATGCTCATGAGCGCAGCGTAGTGCGCCCGGGCGGCGATGCCTACTAGATGATCATTCGAGGCCGCACAGGTGAACCCGAAAGGGCCAAGCCGTCACCGGCAGGCCTTCGGGAGCATCCGTCAGTCGAGTTCGAGCACGCGCGCGTGCAGCACCTGGCGCTGCTGCAGCGCGGCCCGCACCGCGCGGTGGAGGCCGTCCTCGAGATACAGGTCGCCCTGCCACTTGACGACGTGTGCGAACAGGTCGCCGTAGAAGGTCGAGTCCTCGGCCAGGAGAGTCTCCAGGTCGAGCTGTCCCTTGGTGGTGACGAGCTGATCGAGGCGGACCGGGCGCGGCGCGACGTCCGCCCACTGCCGGGTGCTTTCCCGGCCGTGGTCGGGGTACGGCCGGCCGTTTCCGATGCGCTTGAAGATCACACGGAAAGCCTACCGGTCAAGACCTTCCGGGCGCAGCCATGGCGACGCAGTGCGGGTACCGAAAAGAAGTTGCAAATCGGGACAAACAATCCGTACGGGTGTTACGCACAGGCTGTGGACGGTGCACGTCGGCCCGGCGGAGGCGGTGGTTCACGGGGAACATCCGCCTCCGCCGGCACAGTCAGCGGTCCCGCTCCTTCGGGGGCTGCTTCGGCTCCGGCTGCTTCAGATTCTGTTTCGGTGCGTTGCGTGCGGCTTCGGCGCGCAGCAGGGCGCGCAGGACCGCGTACGGGTCGGTGGGCATGGCTGTGTTCCTTGGTTCCTTGCGTGGTGACTGACTTTTCCGGAGGGCCGGGATCTGTCAGCAGCGCAGGACCACGGAGCGCAGGGCGGGCAGGGCGTGCGGGGGCCGGGGCGGAGCGGAGAGGCGGCGGGCCGCGGGGGTGTCGAGGGGCGGGGCCTGGAGCGGGGCGGGGCGCAGGGCCACGACGGTGCGGTGCAGGGCGTCGGCCGGTGGCCGCACGGCCGCGTCCAGGGCGTCGTACTCGACGGTCTCCGTGGCCGAGGGCGGTGTCGCATGCACCTCGGCGTGGGCGCCCGGGACCAGCAGGGCGAGCACCAGGACGAGCGTCCGCAGCCAGGCGTGGCCGCGGGAGAGGCTTCGTACGGTGCTCACGAGAGGTCATTTGCCCATGCTTTGTCCCGCCTTGAGCATGTCGGGGCCGAGAACCGCCCGTTCGGGGGACCCGGTACGGCTCAAAGGGTGCGTGGCACCTCCTTGGCCCGGCTCCGGATGCGGATCGCGGTGACGATCTCGACCACGCCGACTGCGACCAGCCAGATGCCGCCCACCACGGTGAGGACGGCGACCGATTCGAACGGCGAGTCGATCAGCACGATGCCGCCGAGGAAGGTCACGATCCCGAGGAAGATCTGCCAGCCGCGGGCCGGCATGGTGCTGTCGGAGGCGGCGGCCAGGGTCTGGGTGATTCCCCGGATGAGCCAGCCGATTCCGATCCACAGGGCCAGCAGCAGGATCGACCGCATCGGGCCGCGCAGACAGAACAGGCCCAGCAGGATCGACAGGGAACCGCTGATGAAGGCCAGGACGCGCAGGGCCGTGGTCGTGTGCGTGCCGAAGGCGGCGACCAGCTGGAAGATGCCGCTGATCAGGAGGTAGACGCCGAAGAGGACGCCGACCACGAGCAGTGAGGCGTCCGGCCAGATCAGGACCAGGAGGCCGAGGATCAGGGAGGCGACGCCGGTGAGCAGGACGACCTGCCAGGCGGCGCGGGAGAGGGCGTGCAGGGGACCTTCGAAGGGGGGCTCCGGCTCGTGCGGGCCCGTCGAACGTCCGGTGGCGTGGACCTTGCGGTCGTCGTACTGCGGACCCGCGGAGGAGCCGCTCGATGGCTCGGTCATGTTCCATGGTTGGACCTGCCGCGGGCGGCGCGCCACCCCTGGGAGCCGGTCGGCTGACGGCTGTCTCCCCCCGGCTCCGCTATTTCCCGGCGGCCTTCGCGGCCTTCGCGGCCGCCTTCATCTCCTGCTTGTGCGCCCGGACCTTGGCCAGCGACTCCGGTCCCTCGATGTCGGCGACGGAGCGGTGGCAGTTCGCCTCGCCGTACGCGCCCGCGGCCTCCCGCCAGCCCTCGGGCCGTACGCCGAGCTGTTTGCCCAGCAGCGCCAGGAAGATCTGCGCCTTCTGCTTGCCGAAGCCGGGCAGCTCCTGGAGGCGCTTCAGAAGCTCACGCCCGTCGGCCACGTCCTTCCAGACGAGCTCGGCGTTGCCGTCGTAGTGCTCGACGAGGTACTGGCACAACTGCTGGACGCGTTTGGCCATGGAGCCCGGATAGCGGTGCACGGCCGGCTTCTCGGAGAGCAGTGCGGCGAAGGCGTCCGGATCCATGACGGCGATCTCGTGCGCGTCCAGGTCGTCGGCGCCGAGGCGGTCCGCGATCGTGCGCGGCCCCTTGAACGCCCACTCCATCGGGACCTGCTGGTCGAGCAGCATCCCGACGAGGGCGGCGAGCGGGGAGCGTCCGAGGAGCTCGTCGGCCTTGGGGTCCTGGGCGAGGTGCAGGGTGACGTCCATGCCTCCGATCATGCCGCTTACACGCCTCGCGTACGATTCCAGCACGAATTACTAAGGCAAGCCTTGCCTTAATTGTGACTGGGGGTCGCCGCGTGACGATCGAGATCCACCGCGACGCGTGGGGCATCCCGCACCTGCGCGCCGGCAGCGCCCGCGAACTCGCCCGCGCACAGGGCCTGGTGACCGCGCGCGACCGCGCCTGGCAGCTGGAGGACGGGCGGCACCGTGCGCAGGGCACCTCGGCGTCCTTCCTCGGCCCTCAGGCCCTGCCCTGGGACCTGTTCGCCCGGCAGGCCCGCCTCGACGACACCGCCCGGCGCTGCTGGGCGGCCCTGGAGGAACGGGACCCCGAGACGGCGGACTGGGTGCGGGCGTACGTCGACGGGGTCAACGACGGACTGGACAGCGGTCCTACGGCCCCCGAGTTCGACGTCGTCGCTCTCGCGCCCGGTCGCTGGGAGCCCTGGACCCCGCTCGGCATCTGGCTCGCCACGCACATCCTGTTCGCCGGGTTCCCGGCCAAGCTGTGGCGCGAGCAGGCCGCGACGCACCTGGGCGAGGAGGCCGTCGGCCTGTTCGCCGCCGACGGGCCCGGCAGCTCCGGAAGCAACGGCTGGCTGGTCGGCGGGGCGCGGACCACGACCGGTCACGCCGTCATCGCGGGCGACCCGCACCGGCTCATCGAGGACCCCGGTGTCTATCAGCAGATCCATCTCTCCTGCCCGGAGTTCGACGTCGTCGGTCTCGCCGTGCCGGGGGTTCCCGGCATCGCCCACTTCGGGCACACCGGCACGGTCGCGTGGGCGATCACCAATGCCATGGCCGACTACCAGGACCTCTACCGGGAGCGGCTGCGGCGGGCGGGGGCGGGGGTGGAGGCCCTGGGCCCTGACGGGGTGTGGCGGACGGCGTCCCGGCACACGGAGTCCGTCGCGGTGGCGGGTGAGGGGGCCGTCGAGGTCGAGGTGATCGAGACGGAGCGGGGGCCTGTGATCGCCGGGGATGTCTTCTTCGCCCCCGCCGCCCCTTCCCGTCCCGTCCCTGGGGGCTCTGCCCCCAGACCCCCGTTCGGCCCCGAAAGGGCCTCGTCCTCAAACGCCGGACGGGCTGAAAGGCAGGGCCTCGCGCTTCGTTATCCGCCGCGCGTCACCGGAGATCTCGGGTTCAGTGCTCTTCTTCCTCTCCTGCGGGCCCGGCGGGTCGACGATGTGGACCGCGCTTTCGAGCTGTGGGCCGAGCCCGTCAACGTCGTTCAGGCCGCCGACACCGAAGGCGGTCTGCTGCACCGTGTCGCGGGGCGGGTGCCGGTGCGGGCCGAGGCCAATCGGCGTCGGCTGGTCCCGGCCTGGGAGCCCGGGCACGAGTGGCGGGGCTGGCACGAGATGCCGCGAGCCGCCGAACTCACCGACTCCGTGGCCGTGATGGCCAACTCGCGCGGGCTCGCGACCCCGCTCGGCGTCGAGTTCGCCCCGCCCCACCGCGCGGACCGGATCGCCGCGCTGCTGGCCAGGAAGGAGCGTTGGTCGGCCGGCGACATGCCGGCGATCCACACGGACACCCATCTCGCCTCCTCCGCAGCCCTGTTGGACCACCTGGCCGCCCTTGAGGACCTCTCCCCCGAGGCCGCCGCCCTGCGCGAGCGCCTGCTGCGCTGGGACCGCCGTATGGACGCGGGCAGCACCGACGCGGCCGTCTACGCGGCGGTGCGCGGCGCGGTCGTACGGCATCTCGCGGCACACCCCTCCTTCGCCGCGCTGTCCACTCCGCCCGACTGGCCCGAGGTCTTCCTCCCCTGGCTCGCCCTGCTCCCGCGCATCGGCTTCGCCCTCGAACACCTCCTGCGCGCCGAGGAGTTGTACGGCGTCGACCGGGCGGACGTCGTGCGGGCGGCCCTGGAGGAGGTGGCCGCCGAGCCGCCCGCCGGGGCGTGGGGGGACACCCACCGGCTCGCTCCCTGGCGGGCGCTCGCCCAGGTGCCGTACGAGGGGCCCGGGCTCTCCGGCGACCACGACTGTGTGCTGTGCACCTCCGCCGTGCCCGGGCTGACGGATCTGGCCGCGCGCGGGCCCGCCGCCCGCTACGTGTGGGATCTGGCCCGCCGCGAGGACAGCCTCTGGGTCGTTCCCTTCGGCGCGTCCGGTGTCCCGGGCTCGTCCCACCACGACGACCAGCTCCCCTTGTGGCTCAGGGGAGATCTCGTCCCGGTCGTCACCGACTTCGACCTCCTGGAGAAGGAGCCCCATGAGTGACGTGTACGTCCACGAGGAGAGCGTCGACGGGTTCGGCACCGTCCGCATCCGTCCCCTCGACCCGCAGGGGGACGCGGAGGTCGTCCACCGCTGGGCCGCCGAGGAGCGTGCCGTCTTCTGGGGCATGAACGGCCTCACCCGCGGCCAAGTGGCCGGGATCTACACGCACCTGGACACCCTCGACACCCATCACGCCTTCCTGCTCATCAAGGACGGCACACCGGCCGCACTGCTGCAGACGTACGAGCCGGAGGCCGACCGGGTCAGCGAGTGCTACGAGGTGCGGGCGGGCGACATCGGCGTCCATGTCCTGCTCGCGCCCGCCGGCCCGGACGGGACGCGGTCCGGCTGGTCGACGGCGCTGTTCGGAGTCATCACCTCGTACGTCCTGAAGGGCCTTGACCGGCGCCGGATCGTGGTCGATCCCGATGTGCGCAACGCGAAGGCGATCGCCCGTTTCCTGCGGCAGGGGTTCGAGGCGGGTCCGGCGGTCGTGCTGCCCGAGATCGACCTCCCGGGCGTGTACCTGCCCGAGAAGCAGGCTCAACTGGCCTTCCTGCGGCGGGAGGTAGCCTTCCCGGAATGACTCCCGAGGACCTTGTCGCGCACTACGGAATGGAACCGATCCCGCGTGAGGGCGGACTGTTCCGCCAGACCTGGGCGGGCCCCGAGCGCTCCGACGGACGGCCGGAGGGCACCGCCATCGTCGCCCTGCTGACGGCCGACGACCACTCGGCCGTGCACCGCCTGCCCACCGACGAGATCTGGCACTTCTACCTGGGCGATCCGCTGGAGCTGCTGCTCCTCGCCCCGGACGGGACGTCCAGGACGGTGGTGCTCGGACCGGACGTGCTCGGCGGCCAGCAGCCCCAGACGACCGTGCCGGCCGGCACCTGGATGGGCGGACGGGTCCTCGCGGGCGGGGCATGGACGTTCTTCGGGTGCACGATGGCACCCGGGTTCACCTTCGAGGGCTACGAGCACGGGGACGCGGCCGAGCTCACGGCGCGGTACCCGGCCGAGGCCGCCCGCATTGCGCAACTGTGCCGTCCGGAGGCGTAGTGAATGCCCGGCACGTCGCGTCCGTACCTATGCGGAAGGCAGGGAGGCGGGAAGGCAGGGACGGAGAGCGGCGTGGGATGTGACGGTGAGCGCGGGGAGCGCCGGCGGCGCGGAGTTCAGGGGCTGGTGCTGCTCGGTGCCGTGCTGGTGCTGCTCGTCCTCGGGGGTGCGGGGCCCGCGTCGGCCCATGCGGCCCTCAAGTCCACCGACCCCGAGGACGGCACCGTCCTCAGGTCGGCGCCCCGCTCCATCACCCTGACGTTCACCGAGTCCGTCGGTCTGCTGGACGACTCCTTCCGCGTCCTGGACCCCGGCAACCGGCGGGTGCGCACGGGCGAGGCGGAGCACGCCGGGGGACGTCCCGACACGGCGAGCGTGACCCTGCCGAAGAACCTCGCCAAGGGCACCTATGTCGTGGCCTGGCGGGTCGTCTCGGCGGACAGCCACCCGGTGGGCGGCGCGTTCACCTTCTCCGTCGGCAAAGCCTCCGCGACGGCCGCCACGGTGGACACCGGGCCGGTCGAGAACCCGGCGACCGCCAGTCTCTACAACATCGCCCGCTATCTGGCCTACCTGGCGGCGGCCCTGCTGATCGGCACCGCCGCCTTCGTGGCCCTGTGCCGCCCCACGGACCGCGGACCGCTGCACAAACCCCTGGTCGTGGGCTGGTGGACGCTGCTGGGGACCACCCTGGCGCTGCTCGCCCTGCGTGCCCCGTACGAGACCGGCACGGGCCCCGCGACCGCCCTCGACGCCTCCGCCTTCACCCGCACCCTCACGGGCCGTCCGGGGCTTGCCCTGCTGGCCCGGCTCGCCCTGCTGCTGGTCGTCGCCGTGTTCGCCGTACGAATCCGCAAACGCGACGCATGGCCGCGCCCACTGCTCGCCGCCGGCGGCGCCCTCGGCGTGGCTCTCGCGCTCACCTGGGCCGCCTCCGAGCACGCCTCGGCGGGCATCCAGGTGCCCCTGGCGATGGCGTCCGCCGTGCTGCACCTGCTGGCCATGGCGGTCTGGCTGGGCGGCCTCACGGCGCTGCTGGTCCTGCTCCACCGCACCGAGCTCCCCCCGGCAGTCGTGGCCCGCTTCTCCCGGATCGCCTTCGCCTCGGTGGCCGTCCTGGTCGTCACCGGCGTCTACCAGTCCTGGCGGGGCCTCGGCTCCTGGAGCGCGCTCACCGGGACGACGTACGGGCGCCTGCTGGTGGCCAAACTGGCCGCCGTGGTGCTCCTGCTGGCGGCCGCGGGGCTCTCGCGGCGCTGGACCGCGCGGCTGGCGACGGCGGACGCCGCCACGGCCGTACGGGAACGGGTCCCGCAGCCCGTGGGCGGGCCTCCCGCGGCCGCCGCGGAGGAACCGGCCGCCCCGGCCGCCCACGGCACGAGCCGGCGCAATCTGCGCCGCAGTGTGCTCGCCGAGGTCGTCGTCGGCGTGGTGGTGCTGGTGCTCACGACCGTGCTCAGCAGCACGCTGCCGGGCCGTGCGGCCGCGGAGGCGGCGCAGGCGCCCGCGTCCGCCGGGCTGCCCGCCGCGTCGGTCACGACGATCCCCTTCGAGGTCGGCCGCGCACGCGGCAAGGTGCAGATCACCCTCGACCCGGGCCGCGTCGGCGACAACACCGTGCAGGCGGTCGTCTTCGGACCCGACGGAGGCATCGTCACCGTCCCCGAGCTGCGGCTCTCCCTCAGCCTGCCCGCGCAGAAGATCGGCCCGCTCGACGCCAGGTTGACCGATCTGGGCGGCTACTGGGGGACCAGCTCGGTCACCGTTCCCCTCGCCGGAACCTGGACCATGAAGGTCACGGTCCGGACGTCCGAGATCGACCAGGTCAGTGTGACGAAGTCGGTCCGGATCGTCGCCTAGCAGGCCCTGGCCGCGACGCGAATCCGGCATTTACTCTCATCTCCGGGCGAGATCGTTCGATCACTCGGACCGAAATGATCACGAACATGTCGGTCACATTTCCACAAAGGTCCCCGGCGGCTCTTGACGCATGACCGGACATAGGACTGATATAAGCGCCACGATGTTCGGTCGAGTTGATTTATGGTCGGTTTCGACTTTTTTTCGACCTGGCGTAGTTGTGACCGAACCCCTGCCTCCAGGAGCCGCACATGGACCTCTCCCCCTCGGGTCTCTCCCTTCCCGCGACCAGCCGTCGCAGCCTGCTGCGTGGTGTGGGTGGCGCAGCCCTGCTCGCGGGTGCGGGCATACCCCTGCTGTCCGCGTGTGGCAGCAGTGGGTCCTCCTCGGACCCGAAGACCGTCAGTCTCGGCTCCAACTCCTCCGACGCGGTGCCCAAGAAGGCCTTCGCGGAGATCTACGCCGCCTTCACCAAGAAGTCCGGCATCAAGGTCGACGTGAACACGAAGGACCACAACACCTTCCAGGAGCAGATCAACTCCTACCTCCAGGCCACGCCCGACGACGTGTTCACCTGGTTCGCGGGCTACCGCATGCAGTTCTTCGCGGCGAAGAAGCTCGCCACCCCGATCGACGACGTGTGGCAGAAGATCGGCGGCAACTTCCCCGAGGCGATGAAGCAGCTGTCCAAGGGCGAGGACGGCAAGTACTACTTCGTGCCGCTGTACACGTACCCGTGGGCGCTCTTCTACCGCAAGAGCGTCTTCAAGCAGCACGGCTACCAGGTGCCCACCACCTGGGACCAGCTGGTGGCCCTGTGCAAGCAGATGAAGAAGGACGGCCTGGTCCCGATCGCCTTCGGTGACAAGGACGCCTGGCCGGCGATGGGCACCTTCGACCAGATCAACTTCCGGCTCAACGGCTACGACTTCCACAAGTCCCTGATGGCGGGCAAGGAGGCGTGGACGGACCCGAAGGTCAAGGCGGTCTTCGACCACTGGTCCGAGCTGCTGCCCTACCACCAGGACGGCTTCATGGGCCGCACCTGGCAGGACGCCGCCCAGACCCTGGTGTCGAAGAAGGCGGGCATGTACGTCCTCGGTTCCTTCGTGGCCCAGCAGTTCACCAACAAGGCCGACCTCGACGACCTCGACTTCTTCGCCTTCCCGGAGATCAACCCGCAGTTCGGGCAGGACACCGTGGAGGCACCCACCGACGGCTTCATGGTCTCCAAGGCGCCCAAGAACAAGGCGGGTGCCGCGAAGCTGATGGAGTTCCTGGGCACGCCGGAGGCCGAGCAGATCTACCTCAAGGCCGACTCCAGCGTGGTGGCCGCCTCCAGCAAGGCCGACACCTCGTCGTACACGCCGCTGCAGAAGAAGGCGTACGACATGATCAGCAACGCCAAGAGCCTCACCCAGTTCATGGACCGCGACTCGCGGCCGGACTTCACCTCCACGGTGATGCAGCCGGGTCTGCAGAAGTTCCTCCAGAACCCCAAGGGCGTCGACAGCCTGCTGTCCTCGATCGAGCGCCAGAAGAAGACGATCTTCGCGTCCTGATGAGCTCCGAAACCACCACGAAGACCCCGGAGACGGCCGTGCCGTCTCCGGGGCCCGCGCCTGTCCACGAGCGGGTCCCGCAGGGCCACAAGCGCCTGCTGACCCGCCGTGACCGCATCACGCTGGCCTTCATGGCCGGCGTGCCCACCGTCCTGCACGTGGCCCTGGTCTGGGTCACCGCGATCTCCTCGATCTTCCTGGCCTTCACCAGCTGGGACGGGATCGGCTTCGACTCGATCAAGTGGGTGGGGCTGGACAACTTCAAGCAGTTGTTCACCGACAACCCGCAGTTCTGGCCGGCCGTCGAGCACAACATCATCTGGTTCGTGGTGCTCATCCTGATCCCGACCCCGATGGGCCTCTTCCTGGCCGTCCAGCTGGACAAGAGGATCCGCTTCTCCCGGGTGTACCAGACCGCGTTCTTCCTGCCGGTCGTCGTGTCGCTCGCGGTGACCGGCTTCGTGTGGCAGCTGGTCTACAACCCCGACACCGGCCTCATCAACAGCCTGATCGGGGCGAACAAGCCGGGCCACTACATCGACTGGATCGGCAACCCGCACCTGAACCTGTGGGCGGTGCTGATCGCCGCCTCCTGGCGGCACACCGGCTACATGATGATCCTCTACCTGGCCGGCCTGAAGGGCGTCGACCCGTCCCTGCGGGAGGCGTCCTCGCTGGACGGGGCCAACGAGTGGCAGACGTTCAAGAACGTCATCTTCCCCACCCTGCGCCCCACCAACACCGTCGTCCTGGTCGTCACGATCATCGAGGCGCTGCGCGCCTTCGACCTGGTGTTCGTGTTCAACAAGGGCGCCCAGGGCACCGAACTGCTGTCGATCCTGATCACCAACAACATCATCGGCGAGTCCAGCCGGATCGGCTACGGCTCCGCGATCGCGGTGGTGCTGCTGGTCATCTCCCTCGCGGTCATCATCCCGTACCTGATCGCGACCTTCCGGAAGGAGCGGCGCGCATGAGCACCATCGCTTTGAAGAAGCGCACGCCGGTCCGTCCGGCCCGGATCCTGCTGCACACGTTCCTCGTGGTCACCGCGCTGGCCTGGCTGGCCCCGCTGCTGTGGGCCGTCTTCGCGGCCCTGCGGCCGTACTCGGAGACCAGCAACCGGGGCTATGTCTCCTGGCCGCACAAGCTGAGCC
This sequence comes from Streptomyces sp. NPDC001137, assembly GCF_040298885.1. Lineage (NCBI taxonomy): Bacteria > Bacillati > Actinomycetota > Actinomycetes > Kitasatosporales > Streptomycetaceae > Streptomyces > Streptomyces sp. NPDC001137. The sequence continues at coordinate 102,800 of NZ_JBEPBA010000019.1, read as the reverse complement.
TGGAGAACTTCACCAACGCCTTCCAGCAGTCGGACATGCTGCACTACTTCGGCAACACACTGATCATCGCGGTCCCGGCCGTGCTGATCACGCTGCTGCTGTCGTCGATGGTCGCCTTCTACGTCTCCCGGTTCGACTTCCGGCTGAACATCTTCCTGCTGCTGGTGTTCACCGCGGGCAACCTGCTGCCGCAGCAGGTCATCATCACCCCGCTGTACCGGATGTACCTGCTGATCGACCTGCCCGGCATCACCGTGTCCGGCAAGCTGTACGACTCCGCCCTCGGCCTGGTCCTCATCCACGTGGCCTTCCAGTCCGGGTTCTGCGCCTTCGTGCTCAGCAACTACATGCGGATGCTGCCGCACGAGCTGACCGAGGCCGCCCTGGTCGACGGCGCCTCGGTGTGGCGCATGTACTGGCAGATCGTGCTGCCGCTGTGCAAGCCCGCGATGGCCGCCCTGGCCACCCTGCTCTCGATCTGGATCTACAACGATTTCTTCTGGGCGATCGTGCTGATCTCCACCGGCGAGAACATGCCGATCACCTCGGCGCTGAACAACCTCTCCGGGCAGTACTTCACCGACCCCAACCTGGTCGCCGCCGGCGCCCTGCTCACCGCGATCCCCACCCTGATCGTGTACTTCGTACTGCAGCGCCAGTTCGTCAGCGGACTGACCCTGGGCGCCAACAAGGGCTGACGCCCTCCCTCTTGAAAGAGACCTCCGTGCAGCACCACCCCTTCACCGCCGTCGCCTCCGTCCCCGTGGACCCGGTCAACGCCCGGGTCCACGAGGAGGGCTGGCAGTCCTGGAGCCCCAGCGGCGCCTACGCCCTCGGCGACAAGCCGTACCGTCCGACCAACGACAACTGGGCGACGGTCTGCTACCGCCCCGGCGTGACCGCCCCCGAGGACACCTTCCAGGGCGAGGGCCTGCTGGCGCTCGACCCCGGCGACGGCTCCCCGGCCCGTCTGTGGGCGGCCGTGGACCCGACCGCCGAGGTGCCGTCCATCCGCCTGACGGTGGCGGACGGCATCGCGGAGGTCACCGCCGACGGCGCGGTGAAGGAGTGGACGGGGGTGAACATCCAGGCGGTACTGGGCAGTTGGGCCGCGGGCCTCGGCGTCGAGCCGCCGCGCCCGGCGCCGACCGTCTGGTGCTCCTGGTACGAGTACTTCACGAACGTCACCGAGGACGACATCCACGAGAACCTCCGTGCGATGGACACCCTCGACCTGCCGATCGACGTCGTCCAGATCGACGACGGCTACCAGAAGGCCCTCGGCGACTGGCTCACCCTCTCCGGCCGCTTCCGCTCCCGCGAGGGCATCGCCGACGCCATCCGGGCCCGCGGCCGCCGGGCCGGCATCTGGACGGCCCCCTTCCTGGTCGACCCGGCGAGCGACCTGGCCACCGAGCACCCCGACTGGCTGGTCCGCGGCACCACCGGTGGCTTCACCCACGCCGGCCGCAACTGGGGCCACGACCTGCGCGTCCTGGACACCACCCACCCCGAGGCGGCGGCGTACCTCGCCGAGGTCTTCCGCACCCTCCGCACCGAGGGCTACGACTACTTCAAGGTCGACTTCCTGTACGCGGGCGCGCTGGACGGCGTACGGCACAAGGACGTCGACGCCCTCACCGCGTACCGCGAGGGCATCGAACTGATCCGCGGGGCGATCGGCCCGGACGCGTATCTGCTGGGCTGCGGCGCCCCGATCCTGCCCTCGATCGGGCTGTTCGACGCGATGCGGGTGAGCCCGGACACGGGCCCGCACCGCCGCCCCGAGGCCGACGACTTCAGCCAGCCCGGCCAGGACCCGGCCGAGTTCACCGGCGCCGGACGCCAGTGGCAGCACGGCCGCCTCTGGGTCAACGACCCCGACTGCCTGATGGCCCGCCCGGCCGTGGAGACACGGGAGCGCTGGGCGGCGCACGTGGAGGCGACCGGCGGCCTGATGGCCTCCAGCGACCGCCTGCTGTCCCTGGACGAATGGGGCGTGGCCACCACTCGCCGGCTGCTCTCGGGGGCCCAGCGATGACCCGCGCCCTGAACGTGCCGGGCATCGCCTACGGCGGTGACTACAACCCCGAGCAGTGGCCCGAGGAGGTCTGGGCCGAGGACATGCGCCTGATGGCCGAGGCCGGGGTCACCATGGTCAGCGTCAACATCTTCTCCTGGGCGCTGCTGGAACCCTCCGAGGGCACGTACGACTTCTCGCGCCTCGACCGCATCCTCGACCTGCTGCACGCCCACGGGATCGCCGCCGACCTGGCGACCCCGACGGCGGCCCCGCCGGCCTGGTTCTTCGTCAAGCACCCCGAAGCGCTGCCGGTGGACAAGGACGGCCGCAGACTGTCGTACGGCAGCCGCCAGACGTTCTGCCCGTCGAGCCCCGCCTACCGCGAGGCGGCGCTGCGCATGGCCGGCGAGCTGGCCCGGCGGTACGCGGACCACCCGGCGGTGGTGATGTGGCACGTCCACAACGAGTACGGCTGCCACAACGCGGAGTGCTACTGCGACGTGAGCGCGGAGGCGTTCCGTGCCTGGCTCCAGGACCGCTACGCGAGCCTGGACGCCCTCAACCACGCCTGGGGCACCACCTTCTGGAGCCAGTGGTACTACGACTGGGACCAGATCCTGCCGCCGCGCGCCACCGGCGCGGTCCCCAACCCCACCCACCAGCTGGACTGGCGCCGCTTCTGCAGCGACGCCCTGCTCTCGCTGTACGAGGCCGAGCGGGACGTCCTGCGGGAGGCCGCGCCCGAGACCCCCGCCACCACCAACTTCATGGTGATGTACAACTTCGACGCCCTGGACTACTGGCGCTGGGCGCCCGAGCTGGACATCGTCTCCAACGACCACTACCTCCAGTCCGCCGACCCCGAGTCGCAGATCGACATCGCCCTCAGCGGCGACCTGGTCCGCTCGCTCGCGGGCGGCCCGTGGCTGCTCATGGAGCACTCGACGGGCGCGGTGAACTGGCAGCCCGTCAACCGCGCCAAGACGGCGGGGGAGTTGCGCCGCAACGCGCTCGCCCATGTGGCGCGCGGCGCCGACGGCATCGCCTACTTCCAGTGGCGGGCGGCGAAGGCGGGCGCCGAGCAGTGGCACTCGGCGATGCTGCCGCACGCCGGCACCGACAGCCAGATCTGGCGGGACGTGGCGCAACTGGGCGCCGACCTGCGGGCGTTGGCGGAGGTGCGGGGCGCGACCGGCACCGCCGAGGTCGCCGTCGTCTGGGACTGGAACGCGCGTTGGGCCATGGAACTCCCCTCGCAGCCCAGCGGCGAGCTGCACTTCCAGGACCTGGTCCGGGCCTGGTACGAGCCCCTGTGGCGCTCGGGTGTCGCGGTGGACTTCGTCCGCCCGGACGCGGACCTGTCGCCGTACCGCCTGGTCCTGGCCCCTTCGCTGTATCTGATCGACGACGCGGGCGCGGCCAACCTCACCGGCTTCGCGGAGCGCGGCGGCACCCTGGCGGTCGGCTTCCACAGCGGAATGGTGGACGCCAACTGCCATGTGCGGCTGGGTGGTTACCCGGGCGCGTTCCGCGAGGCCCTCGGCATCCGCACGGACGAGCTGTTCCCGCTGCTGCCCGGGCAGACGGTGGCCCTGAGCGACGGCGGCACGGGCACGCTCTGGTCGGAGCGGGTACGGCTGGAGGGCGCTCAGGCGGTGACGTCGTACACGGACGGACCGCTCGCCGGGGTGCCGGCGGTGACCCGCAACGCGTACGGAACGGGCGCGGCCTGGTACGTGGCCACCCACCCCGACCCGGAGGCGCTGGCCGGCCTCCTGGAGCGCCTCCGCCTGGAGGCCGGGGTCGAGCCGGTGCGCTCCGCTCCGGAGGGCGTGGAGGCGGCTTTGCGGCGCGGCACCGAGGCCGACTACCTCTTCCTGATCAACCACACGGACCAGGACGCCGTGGTCGCCGTCTCCGCGGGGGCGACCGAGCTGCTGTCCGGGAAGCCGGTGGCCGACGGCAGGGTGACGGTGGCGGCGAGGGAGGCCGTGGTGGTGCGGGAGCCACGGGTGGGTACCCGGTAGCGAAGTCGCCGGAGCCTCCCCGAGCGAGGTGAGCCGTCATGCCGGAGCTGCCGGACGTCGAGGGATTCCGGAAGGTCTTCGTGGACTGCGCGAAGGGGAGGCTGATCCGGCACGTCGACGTCCGTGACCCGGGCGTGCTGCACGGGGTGGGCGCGCGGCGGCTGCGGGACGCGCTGGAGGGCCGCCGCTTCACGGGTGCGGAGCGCCACGGAAAGTGGCTCCTGGCCCGCACCGGCGGCCCCACCCTCGTGCTCCACTTCGGCATGACCGGCCTGCTGGTCTGCGTCCGCCCCGACGAGGAGGCCGCGCCCCACGACCGCGTCCTGTTCACGGTGGGCGCGGACCGCCAGCTGCGCTACCGCGACCAGCGCAAGCTCCAGGGGCTGTGGCTGGCCGAGGACGAACCCGCTGTCGAACGGCTGCTGGCCCGCCAGGGCCCGGACGCGCTGGCCATGGACCGCGAGCGGTTCGAGGCCGCTCTCTGCGCCCGCCGCGGCACGATCAAGACGGTCCTCACCAATCAGTCCGTCGTGGCGGGCCTGGGCAACCTTCTGGCCGACGAGATCCTCTGGCGCGCGAGAGTGCGCCCGAGCGCCCACGCGAACGAGCTCACCGAGGACGACCGCCGCCGCCTCTACACCCAGATGCGCAGCACCCTGCGCTCGGCGGTCCCCACCGGCCGCGTCCCACCCCGCGACTCCTGGCCCACCGGCCACCGCGACACCCCGTCCCCGCACTGCCCCCGCTGCGGCGAGCCGCTGCGCCGCTCCCGTCTGGGGGGCCGTACGACGGTGTGGTGCGCGAAGTGTCAGTAGGGCATGCAGAGGCCGTCGTTCGGGCAGAACATGGCCCACACGGCGTTGTAGCCGGCCCTCACGGTCAGAGGAGACCTCACCGTCCGAGCGGCTCGCCGTGTTCGCCAGGGCCCACGCCCTGAGCCCCCGGGAGAGCGTCCTCCTCGGTCACCTGGCCAAGGGTGGCGACAGTCACGCCCTGGCCGACCGGATGTCCCTGTCGGAGCACACCGTGCAGGACCACCTCGAGTCGATCTTCGCCAAGACCTCCACCAACAACCGCGGAATGCTGCTCGCCCGTGCGCTGGGGGCGTGAGCGTCAGCCGATCGGGTGTGACACCTCCGGCGCACGAGTGTTTCGTGACCGAGGGGTACTCGCCGCTTGCGCTCCGGGCAACAGATGCCGGGAGCAGGCGGCGTCGAAGGGAGAGCGGCCGTGAGGTGGGTGCCGTACGAGGAAGCCGTCGGCCGCGCCATGGGCCCGGCGTGACGGCGTCCGGGCCGGCTCGCCCGTCCCACCCCGGGGAGCGGCTGGCGGACGCGGTGGACGCCCGGCTGCCCGTGTACGACGGGGGCGGCCGGCTGCTGCGCAAGGCGTTCCCGGACCACTGGTCGTTCCTGCTCGGCGAGTTGGCGCTCTACAGCCTGCTCGTCCTGGTGCTGACCGGCGTGTGGCTGACCCTCTTCTTCAAGCCGGAGATGCGGGAGGTCGTCTACGACGGGTCGTACACCCCGCTGCGGGGCGTGCGCATGTCGCAGGCCTTCGACTCCACCCTGCACATCAGCTTCGACGTGCGGGGCGGGCTGCTGATCCGTCAGCTGCACCACTGGGCCGCCCTGGTGTTCGTCTCCGCGATCGGCCTCCATCTGCTGCGGATCTTCTTCACCGGTGCCTTCCGCAGGCCGCGGGAGGTGAACTGGGTCATCGGCGTCACCCTGTTCATGCTCGCCCTGGCCGAGGGCTTCGCCGGCTACTCGCTGCCGGACGACCTGCTCTCGGGCACCGGACTGCGCATCGCCCAGGGGATCATGATGTCGATCCCCGTGGTGGGGACGTACCTCGCCTTCTTCGTCTTCGGAGCCCAGTTCCCGGGCCACGACGTCATTCCGCGGCTGTACGGCCTGCATGTGCTGCTGCTGCCGGGAGCGCTGATCGCCCTGGTCACCCTGCACCTGATCCTTGTCTTCCACCTCAAGCACACCCAGTGGCGCGGCCCGGGCCGCACCAACGCGAACTCTGTCGGAAGGCCCCTGTACCCGAGCTTCACGGCCTCCTCCGCCGGCCTGTCCCTGACGGTGTTCGGGGTGCTGGCCGTCCTCTCCGGCGTCGCGCAGATCAACCCGGTCTGGGTGTACGGCCCCTACCGGCCGGACCAGGTGTCCACCGGGTCCCAGCCCGACTGGTACGTCGGCTTCCTGGAGGGCGCGCTGCGGCTCGTACCGCCGTGGGAGACGACCCTCGCCGGGCACACGCTGATGTGGAACGTCCTGCTGCCGGCAGTCGTCCTGCCCGCGCTGCTCTTCGTCGTCCTGTACGCCTACCCCTTCGTGGAGCAGCGGCTGACCGGCGAGTGGCTCACCGAACAGCACCTGTGCGACCGGCCCCGCGAACGGCCCGTCCGCACCGGCCTCGGCGTCGCGGGCATCACCTTCTACGGCGTCCTGCTGCTGGCCGGCGGCAACGACGTGCTGGCGGCGACCTTCCGCATCTCGGTCAACGCCCTCACCTGGATCCTGCGCATCGCCCTGATCGTGGGCCCGGTGCTCGCCTTCGTTCTCACCCGCGCGCTGTGCCACGCCCTCCTGGAGGCGGAACGCGAACGTCTCGCCGAGGGCGAGGAGACCGGCGAGGTGCGGCAGAGCGTGGCCGGGGGCTACGAGAGCGGCCACCGCCCCGTCACCGACTTCCGGCCGGGCGCCCCGCGCACCCCGCTCACTCCTGTGGACCGGCACCCCGGTCCACGTACTGGAACACCAGACCAAGAACACCCCGGCCCAGCACGCCGAAGCCGATGAGGAACAGCCACAGGCCGTAGACCACGCCGGTCGCCGTGACCGCGAAACCGAGCGCGGTGACGATCGGCCAGGGGCTGTGCGGCGGGAAGAACTCCAGCGGCCCGGCGGCGTCGGCCACCTCGGCGTCTCCGCGGTCCTGGGGGCGCCGGCCGTGCCGGGCGTACTGCACGGCGCAGAAGAACGACACCAGAGCGGCCATCGCGAACGCCACGACAAGCGCCGCGGTGCCGGCCGGGTCCCAGTGGGACCACACGCCGTAGAGCGCCGCCGAGCCGCCGAAAAAGGCGGCCACGCCACCGAAGAGCACGGCCTCCACCTTCACCGCAGTCCCTCCTGCCTCGTCTGCTGGACGACCTCGGGGTGGTGCAGGTCGAAGGCCGGGGACTCCGAGCGCACCCGGGGCAGCGCCGTGAAGTTGTGCCGGGGCGGCGGACAGGAGGTGGCCCATTCCAGGCCCCGCCCGAACCCCCAGGGGTCGTCCTCCTCCACCGTCCGCCCGTGCCGGGAGGTGCGCCACACGTTGTAGAGGAACGGCAGCGTGGACACACCGAGCAGGAACGCGCCCGCCGACGACAGGGTGTTGAGCAGGGTGAACCCGTCGGAGGCCAGGTAGTCGGCGTACCGGCGCGGCATGCCCGACTCGCCCAGCCAGTGCTGCACGAGGAACGTCAGCTGGAACGCCGGGAACAGCAGCCAGAAGTGCAGCTTGCCCAGGCGCTCGTCGAGCATCTTCCCGGTGATCTTCGGCCACCAGAAGTAGAAGCCCGCGAACATCGCGAAGACCACGGTGCCGAAGAGCACGTAGTGCAGATGCGCCACCACGAAGTACGAGTCGGTGACGTGGAAGTCGAGCGGCGGCGAGGCCAGCAGCACTCCGCTGAGCCCGCCCAGCAGGAACGACACCAGGAATCCGAGCGACCACAGCATCGGCGTCTCGAAGGACACCGAGCCGTGCACCATCGTCCCGATCCACGCGAAGAACTTGATGCCGGTGGGCACCGCGATCAGGAACGACATCACGGAGAAGAACGGCAGCAGTACGGCGCCGGTGGCGAACATGTGGTGCGCCCACACCACCGCCGACAGCATGGTGATCGTGGTCGTCGCCCCGATCATCGGCAGATAGCCGAAAAGCGGCTTGCGCGAGAACACCGGGATGATCTCCGAGATGATCCCGAAGAACGGCAGCGCGACGATGTAGACCTCGGGATGCCCGAAGAACCAGAACAGGTGCTGCCACAGCAGGGCGCCGCCGTTGGTGGCGTCGAAGACGTGCGAGCCGAACTTCCGGTCGCACTCCAGGGCCAGCAGCGCGGCCGTGAGCACCGGGAACGCGGGCAGTACCAGGATCGACGTGAACAGCACGTTCCAGGTGAACATCGGCATCCGGAACATCGTCATGCCGGGGGCGCGCAGACACAGGATCGTGGCGATGAAGTTGACCGCGCCCAGCGTGGTCGACACCCCGGTGACCACCAGTCCCATCACCCACAGGTCACCGCCCGCGCCGGGCGAGAAGTACGAGCTGTTCAGCGGCGCGTACGCGAACCAGCCGAACGCGGCCGCGCCGCCCGGCACCACGAACCCCGACACCACCATCAGACCGCCGAACAGATACATCCAGTACGACAGCGCGTTGAGCCGGGGGAACGCCACGTCCGGGGCGCCGATCTGCAAGGGCATCACGGCGTTCGCGAACCCTGCGAACATCGGGGTGGCGAACAGCAGCATCATGATCGTGCCGTGAATGGTGAACAGCTGGTTGTATGTGTGCTCGTTCATGAACTGCAGCCCCGGACGGGCCAGTTCGGCACGCATGCCGAGAGCGAGCAGACCGGCGAGGAGGAAGAAGCAGAACGAGGTCACCATGTACAGCCGGCCGATCACCTTGTGGTCGGTCGTCGAGGCCCAGGCGAGCAGCGTGCGCCCCAGCGGGACGGCGGCGCCGCGAGACGCACGCCCCGCGCCTTCCTCGAGGCGCCTAGTCGCTTCGGTCATTGTTCTCCTCAGCCGTGCCGAGAGCGAGAAGCGCCTCGCGGGTGCCCGCCCCGACCGGCGGGAAACCAGCGACTCCTCTGCGTGCCGACGCTACCCACGCGCCGCGCGGCGCAGCGTCCGCCACGCCTCTGGAGCCGGACCGGATCGCCCGGCCGCCATCAGGGCATCGACGAGGAGGCGGCCACGCGCAGGGGGCGGGTGGCCACGGCGACGCCGTCCAGGGTCCGCGCCGCCTCGTCCTCGCCCTCCAGGTCGGCCCACCAGCCGGGGCCGTCCTCCAGGTAGCGCAGCAGGATCCCCTCGCGCAGGGCCCAGGGGCAGATGGCGACGGTCTTCACTCCGCTGAGTTTCATCGCGGTGTGCGCGACGATCGCCCCGGCCAGGCTCTGCCGGGCGCGGGCCCTGGAGATGCCGGGCAGTTCGGCCCGCCGGTCGGCGGGCAGCGCGGCCGGCCGGTCGATCGCACGGCGCAGGTCGCAGCGGCGCAGGGCGCGCTCGACGAACGGGCCGCGTCGCCCAGGCGCTGCCCCGCACAGCCGCGCCAGCTGCTGGAACGTACGGGAGGTGGCGACGGCGGTCTGCGGATGCTCCCAGCGGATACGGGCGGAGGCGACGCGCAGCTGATGCCGCGCCCGGCGGCGCAGGGCGGCCGTCCCGGACGTCCTCGGGGGATCCGCCGGGTGCAGGAAATCCTTGGTGAGACGGTTGGCGCCGAGCGGCAGCGAGACCGCGAACTCCGGCACCCGGCCCCGGCCGAAGGCGACCTCCAGGGAGCCGCCGCCGATGTCGAAGAGGGCCAGCGGGCCCGAGCGCCGGCCCATCCACCGCCGGGCACCCAGGAACGTCAGCCGGGCCTCCAGCTCACCCGGCAGCACCCGCAGGCTCAGGCCGGTCCGGTCGTGCACCGCCCGCAGGACGTCGGCCCGGTCGGGCGCGTCCCGCACCACGGAGGTGGCGAACACCAGGGGCTCTTGCGCGTCCCACTCGCCGGCCATCTCCGCCGCCGCGGTCAGGGCCGCGACCAGCTTCTCGGTGCCCGCCTCTCCGAGGCGTCCGTCGTCCCTCACCTGCTCGGACAGGCGCGCTTCCACTTCGCCGTGTGCACCGGAAGCGGGACTCCCGCCGCCGCGTCGCTCACCTCAAGCCGGACCGTGTTCGAACCGACGTCCAGCACGCTCAGTCTCATGGACCCGCGGTACCCCGCCCGGCCGGCGCCAGTCCGCCAGCAGCCTGGCCGCCAGGGCGTCCTCCAGATGGCCGGTCGTGCGGATCCCGAAGACCACATCGCCCTCCAGGCCCGGTTCGCTCTCCAGGAGTCCGCCGACGACGTCGTGCCGTACGACCTGTTCGTGCACGGCGTCGGCCTCGACGTGCTCGGTGTAGAACCGCACGGCCGCAGGTCCGGCCCCGGCCCGGCGCATCGCCTCGGCGAGCCGGCGGGAGGCCGGGGACGAGGTCACCTCGACCGCGGCGAAGTGCCCGACGAGCGCCCCGCGCAGCGCCCGGTGCAGACCGAACAGGGACATCAGATTGACGCTCGCGAGCGCCTCCGCGGGGGCGGCGTCGACATAGTGCCCGTAGGCCGTCTCCAGCCCCAGGTCCGCCATGAGGTCGGCGTACAGCTGTGCGTGGATCTCGTCCGCGCGGCCCGCGCCGAACTCGTCGAACTCGACCGCGACCATCGCCGCCTTGGCCCGGCCGTGCAGCCGGGGGATGACCCAGGCGTGCGGATCCGCCTCCTTGAGGTGGTAGAGCGAGCGCAGGGCCGCGTAGTCCCGCAGATGGCCGAGATCGCCTTCGTCGCGCAGGAAGTGCGAGACGCTGCCCGTGGCGTCCACCGGCTCGACCTGGAGTGCGTCCAGCGCCTGCCGGGCCGTGTCGGTGCCGTCCACCGGCACGTCCGCGCGCAGTGCGCCCAGGAAGCGGTCCTCGATCGCACCGCGGCGGGCCAGCAGACCACTGTCCCACTCAAGGCCTTCGGGCACCCCCTGGAAGCCCTCGTAGTGCAGCTCGTAGAGGACGTAGAGGGCGAGCTGGAGGTCCTCGCCGTACGGCGCGCAGTCCGCCGCAGCGGGAATGCTCCCGGGGGCCGAACCCCGCAGCAGGGCCAGCACGGCGGCGGAGAGCGGGCCCCGCGGTTCGGGCAGTGGCGGTGGCCGGTGGCGCGACTGGTACCGGGGGCGGGCCGGGCTCATTCGGGTCCGCCTTCGCAGGGCCGCCGGCCGCGGCGGCGATGGCTGGTGTCGCACCAGGGGAACGTGCGGCTGCGGCGGCAGGTGCAGACGGCCACGGTGAAGCGGCGGGAGACCGTCACCTCGCCGTTCTCGTCCACCACTTCGACCGGTCCCTCGATGAGCAGGGGCCCGTCGCGCTGGACACGAACCCGGCGGGGGCGGTCAGATGTGTTCGGCACGGATCACCACCAGCTCCTCCGTCGTACCGCCGGACGTCAGCCCCCGCTCGCGCAGCCAGCCGAGCCGTGAACACAGCACGCGGCCGAACGGGAGGCGGGTCCGGTCGACGACCTCGGCCCGCAGACCGGCGTTCGTGAGGCGGGCCAGCGTGGTGTCGATGCCGCACAGATGCGAGTGCACCAGCAGCAGGGCGCCCGTCGGCCGCAGGAACGTCGACACGGTGTCGCAGATGCGGTCGATCAGCAGCCGGCCGTCCGGACCGGCGTCCCATGCGCGGGCGGCACCCACGGGCGGCGTCTCGTCCCGGGCGGGTACATAGGGCGGGTTGGCGACCACGAGGTCGAAGCGGCGGCCGGGCACGGCCGAGGCGAGGTCGCCGTGGCGCACCCGCAGGGTCTGCCCGTTCAGCAGGGCGTTGAACCAGGTGGCCGCGACCGCCCGCCAGGAGATGTCGACCGCGGTGACCCGGCCGCCGAGCCGCGCCGCCTCCACCGCGAGCACTCCGCTCCCGGTGCCGAGGTCCAGCACGTCCGTACGTTCCGTGATCGCCTCGCGGCACATCGCCTGCCGCAGCAGCCGGGTGTCGGTCTGCGGTGCGTAGACGCCCCGCGGGACCCAGCAACGGGGCGGGGCGGGGACGATCGAGCGGCTGGTGGTCAGAGGTGTCTCCATCAGCCCGGAGCCTTCCGCTGGACGAGCGCCACCGCGGGGGGACGGCGGCGTCCCACGGGTACCCCCTGGCGACAGACGTAACGACCGGAGCCGGGGGTCCTTTCCCGGCGCACCTGTTCAACCGCTGCCCGGCATCTGTTGAACAGTGCGCATCGCGGCAAGTCGCCCACGGGCTTGATCGGTTGACGGATATCCCGGGTCCCGGCGAAGATTTCATCAGTCGCCGGGAACAGCCCGGGGAAAACGAAGAAGGGAAGTGAATCGCGATGGAGAACGTCGAGTTCGACGACATCGAGTTCATCGAGACGGCCGAGGAGCTGCTCGCCACCTCCTACTACAAGAACATCCAGTAATTGTTCTTGAAGTAGCAGTGGGGAAGGGCGGCGTCCTCGGACGCCGCCCCTCGCCGCATCATCGGCCAAAAACAGAGCTTAGAGCTGGAAGGTTGTCGCAGTGACGACATCAGATACGGTCTGGGAAGAGCGGATCGCCGCCCTGTGGTCCGCCCTTGACGACCATGACGAGGAGGAGTTCCTCGAAAAGGTAGGGGGACTCGTCGCGGAACTTCCGGCGGACGATGCGAGGATTCCTTTCGAACTCGCCTGCGCGTTTGACTCCACCGGTCACTCCGACCGCGCCGTCCCCCTCTACCGGCAGGCGCTCGAAGCCGGTCTCACCGGTGTGCGCCGCCGCCGCGCCGTCATCCAACTGGCCAGCTCCCTGCGGAACGTCGGCCAGGTCAAGGAGAGTGTCGCCCTGCTCGAAGCCGAGCGCGCGGCCGGATCCGACCTGCTGGACGACGCCGTCGCCGGCTTTCTCGCCCTCGCGCTCGCCGATGTCGGCCGGGAGCGGGAGGCGCTCTCGTACGCGCTCGTCGCGCTGGCCAAGCATCTGCCGAGATACAACCGTTCCCTCGCAAACTATGCCGGAGATCTGATCTCAGAATCGGCATAGGCTCGCCGTGTAATTCCGCCTCGCGCGCCCGGGTGTCATGACGACGACGCCCGGGCGCTTTTGTTTTTCCGGGCAATTCAAGTGCGGACCGTGCGCAGTTGAACGCGTTGACCAGAATCCCGGTTCCGGGCGAAGATTTCATCAGTCGCCGGGAACAGCCCGGGGAAAACGAAGAAGGGAAGTGAATCGCGATGGAGAACGTCGAGTTCGACGACATCGAGTTCATCGAGACGGCCGAGGAGCTGCTCGCCACCTCCTACTACAAGAACATTCAGTAATTGTTCTTGAAGTAGCAGTGGGGAAGGGCGGCGTCCTCGGACGCCGCCCCTCGCCCGGCACAGCCGCAGGACGATCACGGCTTCCCCGTCACATACGCAATCGAATTCATTGAGAGGCAGGCATGGCGGACTACGCATTCGCGGACCTGGTGGGAGACGAGCAGGTCTTCTTCACCGAGTACTTCAACAAGAAGCCCATGCTGCGGAAGAACGCCGTGCCGGGGGACCCGCGCGACATACTCTCGCTCCGCAAGCTGGACCAGCTGGTGAACCTCGAGGTGATCCGGCCGCCGTACATCAAGGTCAACCTCAAGGGCAACGGCGTTCCCGAGCAGGGCTACAGCCGCAATGTCGTCGTGCAGGGGCAGACCATCACGGACGTGGTGGACCCCGAGAAGATCTACGAGCTCTTCCGGGCCGGCGCCACCGTCACCTGGTGCTCGCTCAACCAGATCGACCCGGCCATGCGTGACTTCACCCGCCTCATCACCGAGAAGATGGCCGTGCGCACCGACACGGTGGCCTTCCTGACGCCCGCCGGCAAGAAGGGCTACCCGCCGCACCACGACCCGGTGGACCTGTTCATCGTCCAGCTCGAGGGCACCAAGCACTGGAAGCTGTGGAACCCGCCGACCCCGCGCCTGGGCGACAACGCCCAGTACACCCTGGAGGGCCTCGGCGAGCCGGAGATCGAGGTCTCCCTCCAGCCCGGTGACGTGCTCTACCTGCCCTACGGCACGCCCCACGCGGCGACCGCCGAGGACAAGGCCTCGCTGCACCTGTCGATCATGATGCGTCCGCGCATGTGGCGGGACCTGCTGCGGGAGACCTTCGAGGACCTGCTGACGGCCGAGGTGTTCACCGCGTACCCGCACATCGGCGAGCTGCGTGAGGCGCACGTCGAGGCCGTCTTCAAGGAGAAGATCCAGGAGCTGGTGGCACGTCTGGAGTCCGTCGACGCGTCGGCCGAGCTGGACCGGCTCGCCGACATCGGCCGGCACCTGGACGGCAGCTCGAAGGGCACCACCTTCCAGAACATCGCCGACACCGACGACATCGGCCCGGACACGCGGTTGCGCCGCGGCGGCGTGCCCCTGACGTTCGGTGACGACGAGGGCGGCCGCACCCAGCTGGTCGTCAAGGGCCACAAGATCGCGGTACCCACACCGATCGCCGAAACCCTGGCCGCGCTCGGCCCGGACGCGGAGATCGAGGCGTCCCACGTGTTCCCCGGTGTGGACGCGCTCCGCTCGGCCAAGGCGGCTCAGGGACTCACCCGACTGGGTGTGTTCGAGCTGGCCCAGGCCGGGTGACGAGCCGCCGGTACCCCTCGCGAACCGTCGCGGGCCCCCACGCCTTCGGGGCCCGCGGCGGGATCGCCGGTGTCCGGCGGCATGCGTGCCGGCCGACCGGCCGGAGGCAGGAGCCCGACCCACCATGAGGAGGCAGGACAAGGTGGACACCTATTCTTTCGAGGACTTCGTCGGCGACACGGACGTCTTCTTCAGCCAGCACTTCGACCGGAAACCGCTGCTGCGCAGGGGCGCACTCGCGGGCCGGCTGGACGGTCTGCCCTCGGTCCGGCAGCTCGACGACCTCCTCGCGCTGGAGACGGTCCCGCCGTCCTACCTGCGGGTGACGAAGGGCGGCAAGGGCGTGCCGTCCGGCGCCTACACGCGCACGGTCTCGCGCGGCGCAGCGCTCGCCGAGGCCCTCAACCCGGAGAAGGTGTACGAGCTGTTCCGCTCCGGCGGCACCGTCACCTGGAACTCCCTCAACCACGTCCTGCCGTCCGCCCGCCGTCTGATGGAGCCGTTCACCGACGCCTTCGCCAGCGACACCGAGGTGGTCGTCTTCGTCACCCCGGCCCGCACCGACGGCTTCTCCCCGCACCGCGACTCGATCGACGTCTTCGTCGTCCAGGTCGACGGCACCAAGACCTGGCGGGTGTGGGACACCCCGGAGCACCGCCGCGGCGACGAGGGCTCCTACACGCCGGAGGAGCTCGGCGAGCCCGCCCTCGAGGTGACGCTGGAGCCCGGCGACGTCCTGTACGTGCCGCACGGCACCCCGCACGCGGCGGCCGCCAAGAGCGAGCTGTCGATGCACCTGTCGGTCGGGGTCGAGCCGCGCCGCTGGCGCCATCTGCTCCAGGACACCGTCGCCGCGCTCGTCGAGGACGACGACTTCCACGCCTTCCCGTACCTGGCCGACGGAGCGGAGGAGGCCGTCGCCGCGCTCACCGGCAAGCTGGAGCTGCTGCGCGACCGGCTCGCCCGGCTGGACGTGGCCGCCGAGGCCAAGCGGCTGGTCGAAACCGGCCGCACCCGGCGCGGAGTGGGCCGCAGCCGGGAGTTCGCGCGGCTCGCCGCGGTCGACACGCTGGGCCCCGGCACCCTGATCCGCCGTACCGCCACACCCGTCGAGATCGGCTCCAGCGCCGACGGCAAGACCGGCCTCCAGGTGGCCGGCCACCGCCTGAACGTGCCGGACGCCGTCGCCGACGCGCTGCACGCCCTCGACGGCGAACGGACCGTCACCGCGGCCGAGTTCTTCCCCGGAGTCCCCGAGGCCAGATCCGTCGGCGTCGCCCGCGGGCTCGCCCGCCTGGGCGTCCTCGAAGCAGCCGGAACCTCGCCGGGGGTGCCGCGGTAGCCGCCGACGGTGGCTGAACGGTCCGGGGGAAGCGCAGCGACGCGCCGTCGGACGCCCGCGGCTCCATCGCGGCTGGTCGCTCCCGCGCGGCCAAGCCGCATGTCGACATGGCCCGCGCCCCTTTTGGGGCGCCGCCGAACCGGTGCCTCCCCGAGGCCGTACCCGTCCCCACGTCGAGAGGAAGTGAGCCACGAGATGGCCACCGACACCACATCACCCACCACCGAGGCCGGGTCACCGCCGGTCTCCCGGACCGCCTGGCGCGACGTCTACATCCTTGCCGGCATGCGCGGTCTGTCCTTCGCCGGTGACATCGCCGCCGAGACGGCCATCGCCCTTCAGCTGCAGGCCCAGGGCGCCGGCTCCTACGCCGTCATGGCCCTGCTGCTGGCCGCGACCGTGCCGCCGGTGCTGCTGTCGCCGCTGACCGGCAAGGTCGCCGACCGCTTCGACAGCCGCACCCTCATGGTCGCCGTCGGCAGCCTGCAGGCCCTGATCTGCGTGGCGATGACGATCTGGACCTCACCGGCCGTCCTGATCGCCCTCTCCGTCCTGCTGTCCGCCGGACTCGCCTTCACCCACCCGGTGTTCGGCGCGCTGCCCAGCGCCATCGTCGGCAAGGAGAACGTGCCGCGGGCCTCCTCCATCTCCCAGACCTGGGCGATGGCCGGCATGGTCGCCGCACCCGGCGTCGCAGGCTTCCTCATCGGCCGCTTCGGCGTGACAGTGCCACTGCTCATCGACGCGCTCAGCTTCGCCGCGGTCGTTGCGGGCGGCCTGCTCATCCGCACCCGCCTGCACAAGGGCCGCGACGCCAAGGCGGCGGGCCAGGACAGCGCGGGCGCCGACGAGCCCACCACCCCGTACAAGATCACCTCCGACCGCTTCCTGACCGCCGTGCTCATCCTGAGCGGCGCGGTCATGGCGGCCGCGAGCATCATCAACGTCCTCATCGTCTTCTACGTCCGTGAGACCTTCGGCGCCTCCGAGGAGACCTTCGGCCTCGTCATGTCCGCCTGGATGCTGGGCCTGATCCCGGGCGGGATGCTGGTGCGCCGGCTGAAGCGGATCAGCCACGAGGCCATCCTGATCGGCACGTTCCTCTGCATCGGCGTGGCCATCGTCGGCACCGGACTGGCCCCGGGCGTGTGGTGGATCCTGCCGTTCTACGTCCTCGGCGGCATCGGCAACGGCGCCCAGGCGACGGTCACCCACATCCTGCTCAACGTCAGGGTGCCCGACACCCACCGCGGCCGGGCCTTCGCCGCACTCGGCGCCGTCTCCAACACCGGACCGGCGATCGGCTACCTGGTCGGCGGCGCGATCCTCAGCTTCACCACCCCGCGCTACGGCTTCCTCGCCGCGGGCCTGTTCGCCCTCGCCGCCCTGGCCGTCTTCGCGAACGGGGTGCTGAAGAACTCCGGCGCCGCGGCGCCCGCCCCGCAGCTGAGCGAGGCCGCGCGATGACGGTGGCCTCGGACCCGGCCCTCACGCCGGCGTATCTGCCCCGCGGCACGGAAGCCGATCTCTCCGCCCGGCCGCAGGACGACTTCTACCGCTTCGTCAACGGGCGCTGGACGGACGGCTACGTGCTGCCCGCCCACCGGGCCGAGGCCACCACCCTGACGTTGCTCGCGGACAAGGTGCAGGACGACGTCGAGGGGGTCATCCACCGCGCCGTCGCCCACCCCGGGCGGGGCGGCGCCGACCGCCGCATCGCCGACCTGCACGCCAGCTTCATGGACGAGGAGCGCATCGAGGAACTGGGCGTAGCCCGGGGTTTCGCGGCCGACCTGTCCGCGGTCCGGGCCGCGGCCGACCGCGAGGCGCTGGCCGAGGTCATGGGCCGGCTCCAGGCCCAGGGGGTCGGCGGCGCCTTCGACTTCTCGGTCGCCGTCGACACCGTGCGCGCCGACCAGTACGTCCTCACCCTCTCCCAGGCGGGTCTCGGGCTGCCCTCCGCCGGCCACTACGGGCGCGCGGAGCTGCTCGCGGACTACACCGGGCACATCGCCGTGATGCTCGCCCACGCCGGGCTGCCCGACACCGCCCGGGCCGCCGGGGACGTCGTACGGCTGGAGACCGAACTGGCCGCCCGGCACACCGTGCCGCAGCCGGGCACCCGCACTCCGGTACGCCCCTGGACCGGCACGGCCGCCCAACTCGCCGCCCGGGAGGGCGGGTTCCCGTGGGCGGCCTGGCTGCGCGGCCTGGGCGAGGTGCCCGCCGACGCCACCGTCCGGCTGCGCCAGCCGGACTTCGCCGACGGCCTCGACGACTGGTGGCGGCAGACCGGCCTGGACGAACTGCGGCTGTGGCTGTCGTGGCGGTACGTGCACGAGATGGTGCCGTTCGGTCCGCGCCAGGTCTTCGCCGACAACTTCGCCTTCTACGGCCGTACCCTCAACGGCTTCACCGAGCCGCGGCCGCGCCGCCTGCGGGTGGTGTCCTTCGTCGAGACGTTCCTCGGGGACGCCATCGCCGACCGCTATCTCGCCGAGCATGTCGCACCCGGCACCGTGGAGGCCGCGCGCGACCTGGTCGGCGCGCTGGTGGACGCCTACCGGGCCCGGCTGGAGGGGGCCGGCTGGATGGCGGCCGGCACCCGGGACGCCGCCCTGCGCAAGCTGGACGACATGGTCTTCGAGGTCGGCCGCCCCGAGGCCGCCCGCGCCGACGACGACGCCCTCGACGTGGACCCGCGGGACCTGCTCGGCAACGTCAAGCGCGGGCGCTCCCGGCACATCGCCCGGGAACTCGCCCGCCTCGGCACCCCGGTCGACCGCACCGAGTGGAAGATCCACCCGCACCAGGTCACCGCGTACTACCGGCACGGGCTCAACCAGGTCGTCATCCCCGCCGCTCTGCTCCAGCCGCCCGTCTTCGACCCCGCGGGCGACCCCGCGCGGAACTTCGCGGTGCTGGGCGCGATCGTCGGCCACGAGATGGCGCACGCCTTCGACAGCCGCGGCTCCCGCTACGACGGCCGCGGCCGGCTGCGTGACTGGTGGGCGCCCGAGGACCGGGCCGAGTTCGCCCGCCGCACCCAGCTGCTCGTCGCCCAGTACGACGCGTACGAGCCCGAGGGCTTCCCCGGGATGCGGGTCAGCGGGGCCCGCACGGTCGGCGAGAACATGGCCGACATCGCCGGCGTGACCGTCGCGCACGCCGCGTTCACCGCCCGTACCGGCGCGGCCGGGCCCGAGGAGTCGCGCCGCTTCTTCGCGCACTGGGCGACGATGTGGCGCGCCCGCACCACCCCGGCCCGGATGGCCGAGCGGCTCGCGTCGGACCGGCATCCGCCCGCCGAGTTCCGCTGCAACGGAGTGCTCGGACACGTGGAGGCCTTCTACGACGCCTTCGACGTGCGCCCCGGAGACGGCCTGTTCATCGACCCGGCACAGCGTTTCACCCTTCTGTGAGTCTGTGAGGACCCGACATGCTGCCCACTGACATCGACCTGCTGCCCGTCCTCGGGCGCCCCACGCTCTCACCGGACGGTGCCCACGCCGTGGTGGAGGTCACCCGCGCCGACCTGGCGGGCGACGGCTACACCACCGAGATGCTGATCGTGGACACCACGGGCGAGACCCCGTCGCGCCGCATCACCCAGGGCCCCTACGACGGTGCGCCCGCCTTCTCGCCCGACGGCCGCTTCCTCGCCTTCCTGCGCCCCGGCGCCCACGGCCGCGCGCAGATCCATCTGCTGCCGATGCACGGCGGGGGCGAGGCGTTCCCCGTCACCGACCACCCGATGGGCGCGGGGCAGCCGGTGTGGAGCCCGGACTCGACCCGGATCGCCTACACCAGCCGGGTGCCCGCGCCGGGCCGCTACCAGGGCCCGGCCGAGCAGGAGCGGCCGCGTCGCGTCACCACGCTCGTCTACCAGCTCGACGGCTTCGGCTACACCTACGACCGCCCCCGGCAGGTCTTCGTCACCGACCCCTTCGACGCCGAGGCAGCGCCGCTCCAGCTCACCGACGGCGACTACGACCACGGCGATCTGACCTGGAGCCCCGACGGCCGGCTGCTGGCGTTCGTGACGGCCCGGCACGAGGAGCGCGGCAACGACTCCCGGACCGACGTGTGGGCCGTCGGCGCCGACGGCACCGGCCTGCGGCCGCTGACCGAGGGCGGCCTGTACCTCTTCACGCCGCGCTTCGCCGCGGACGGCCGCTCGGTCGTCTTCTGCGGCGCGGAGCTCGACAAGAACAACAACTCGTGCGCCACGGCGAGTTACGGCCTGTGGTCGGTGCCGGTGCGGCCCGCCGAGGAGCCGGCCGCCGGTCCGGTCCTGCCGCGCCGCCTCACCGGCGACGCCCACCACCTCAGCTTCGCCAGCCAGATGATCTGGCCCGCGGCCGACGGCGTGTACTTCGCCAGTGACCACCGCGGCGAGGTCAACCTGGTCCTGGTGCCCTACGACGGCGGCGAGCCCACTCCCGTGGTCACCGGACGGCGCCAGGTCAACGGCTACGCGGTCGCCGAGACGCCCGGCCAGACCACCACCGTCGTCGCCGTCGTCGCCAGTGCCGCCAGCGCCGGCGACCTGGTGGTGTGGCGCGACGGCACCGAGCGCGTCCTGACCCCGTACGGCGCCGAACTCGTCGAGCGCGGCGGGCTGCTGCCGATGGAGGAGTTCACCGCGTACGCCCCCGACGGCTACCCGCTGCACGCCTGGGTGGTGCGCCCCGAGGGCCCCGGCCCGCACCCCGTGATCTTCCAGGTCAAGGGCGGCCCGTACACGCAGTGGGGCTACACCCTCAACGGCCCGGCCGCCTTCGACGAGGCGCAGGTGTACGCGAGCGCCGGGTACGCGGTGGTGCTGGGCAACCCGCGCGGCTGCTCCGGCTACGGCCAGGCGCACGGCGCCCACGTCCGCGACGACCTGCCCCGCAGGTCCGCCACCGACCTGCTCGCCATCCTCGACAAGGCGCTGGAGCTCCCCGAGCTGGACAGCGGCCGGGTCGGCGTGATGGGCGGCTCGTTCGGCGGCTACATGGCGGCCTGGTTCAACGCCCACCACGGGGAACGGTTCCGGGCCATGATCGGCGAGCGCGGGCTCTACGCCATCGACAGCTACGCCGCCACCAGCGACGACGGGGCGGACCTCGCGGTCTCCCTCTACGGCGCCGACCGCGCCCGCTGGGCGGAGCAGAGCCCGCTGACGTACGTGGACCGGATGGCCACGCCGATGCTGGTCATCCAGTCCGAGGAGGACAAGCACTGCCCGCAGGAGCAGGCGCAGCGCCTGTTCACGGAGCTGAAGGTGCGCGGGGTCCCCGTCGAGATGCTGCTGTTCCCGGGCGAGGGGCACGACATGTCCCGCTCCGGGCTGCCCAGCCACCGGCTGGCGCGATTCGAGGCCGTCCTGGAGTGGTGGGAGCGGCACCTGTGAGCGGCCTCGCCGACGTGGCGGGCCTCGCGGACCTACGACCCGAACGGGAGGACGTAAGGATGGGCGACACCCTGGTACAGGGGGCGGACGGGCTGCTGTCCCTGGACATCGACGCGGACCGGCTGCTCGGTCGGATCGCCGCGCTGGGCCGGATCGGTCTGGACGAGCGGACGGGCGGCATCACCCGGGAGGGCTTCAGCGCGGCCGACCGGGAAGCGCGGGGCTACCTGATGGACGAGGCCCGCGGCGCGGGCCTCGTCCCCGCGGTCGACGCGGCCGGCAACCTCATCGTGCGTCCCCGGCCCCGGCTCGGCGAGCAGCCCGGCGAGCGGCAGGCCCTGATGATGGGCTCGCACCTGGACACCGTCGTCAACGGCGGCCGCCTGGACGGCGCGTACGGAGTGCTGGCTGCCCTGGAGGTGCTCCAGACCCTCGCGGACAGCGGCGTCCACCTGCCGTACGAGCCGGTGGCGGTGGCCTTCGCCAACGAGGAGGGGGCGCTGTTCCCGCAGCCGTTCTGGGGCTCCATGGCGATCGCGGGCCGGCTGGCCGAACTGCCCCGGGAGCCGCGCGACCACGACGGGCGGCCGCTGCGCGAGGCGCTGCGGCTGGCCGGCGGCGACCTGGACGCGCTCGGCAGCGCGGGCTGGCCGCACGGCTCGGTGGCCGCCTACCTCGAACTCCACGTGGAACAGGGGCCGGTGCTCGAGCGCAGCGGCAACCGGATCGGGGTGGTCGACGCCATCACGGGCCGCACCGTGCTCACGGTGGAGGTGCGGGGCGCCGCCGGACACTCGGGCACCAGCCCGATGGAGGGGCGCCGGGACGCGCTCGCCGCGGCCGGCCGGGTGGTGCTGGCGGTGGAACACATCGCGCGGGATCGCAAGTTGTGCCGCGTCGGCACGGTCGGCCGGCTCGACCCGCACCCCAACACGCCGAACACCATCCCGGGCATGGTGCGGCTGACGGTGGACCTGCGGGACACGGATGTGTGGCGGGCGGCGGCGGCCGAGGAGACCCTGCGCCGGGCCCTGCGGACGATCGCCGCGGACACGGGCACCGAGATCGAGGTGGTCGCCGAGACCCGTTCCGACCCGGTCTCCACCGACCCGGTGCTGCGCGCGGCCATCGAGTGCAGCGCCGACGAACTGGGCCTCGCGCACGAGGTCCTGCCCAGCGGTGCCGGGCACGACGCGCAGATGGTCGCCGACATCGCGCCCATCGGAATGATCTTCGTGCCGAGCATCGGCGGCATCAGCCATGTCCCGGAGGAGGACACCGCCCCGCGCGACCTGGTCGCGGGCGCGCGGGTGTTGCTGCGTACCGCGATGCGCGTCACCGGTCTCAGCGAGCGATCCGCGTCCGGGCGTCCGGCGCGTCGGGAACTGGCCCGGGCACGGGACCACGAGCAGTAGTAGCCCCAGAAGCAGCAGGAACAGTCCCAAGGAAGGGGACAAGCCATGCAACTCAGGCTCAGCAAGAGCAAACGCGTCGCGGTGTTCTGCGGCGCCAGGCCGGGTGTGCAGTCCGCGTACACGGACTTCGCCCGGGAGTTCGGCCGGATGATCGCCCAGCGGGGGCTCGATCTGGTCTACGGCGCCGGCGGTGTCGGGGTCATGGGCGCGGTGGCCGCCGGGGTTCTGGACGGCGGTGGCAGTGTCACGGGGGTGATCCCGCGCACGCTGCACGAGCGGGAGCGCGCCGACAAGGCGCCCGGAGAGGTCTTCGTCGTCCGCTCGATGCACGAGCGCAAGGCCCTCATGTACCGGCTGTCGTCGGCCTTCGCGGTGCTGCCGGGCGGCATCGGCACGCTGGACGAGCTGATGGAGGTGATGACCTGGAACCAGCTGTCGCTGATGGAGAAGCCGATCGTCGTGGTCAACCACAGGGGCTTCTTCACCCCGATGCTGGCCATGCTCGACCACCTGGTCGCGGAGGGGTTCCTCAGCGACCAGGAGCGGCGTCTGGTCAAGGTCGCCCACACCCCCGAGGAGGCCCTGCACCAGTTCGGCTTCCCCGAGCCGGCCGTGACCCCGGCACTGGTGGCTTGAGGCGCCTGGGCCTGCCGCGGCCACGGACAGAAAATCGTTTCTGTGGCTCTATTCCGGGAGCGCCGGCAAATAGCCCTTCTGGACGGCGTACACGCCGGCCTGGAAGCGGCTGCGGGCGTCCAGATGGGTCATCAGACCGTGCGCGATCCGGCGGGCGGTGCGGGCGGAAACCCCGAGGCGTTTGGCGATGGCTTCGTCTGTGGAGCCTTGAGCCAGTAGTCTCAGGGCTTCAGACTGCTGTCGCGTGAGGCCGCCGGGATCCGGTTGCCTCATCGCGTCCAGTGGATCGGCCGACTGCCAGACGCTCTCGAACAGGGCGTGCAGCGAGGCAATCATTCCCTGCGACGACACCTGTACGGCACCGGCGGCGGTGTTGTCGGTGTCGGTGGCGAGGATCGCTGACTCCCGGTCGTAAATGATCATCCGGTTGGGGAGCGAGGGCACCGTCCGGACCTGGCAGCCCTGCTCCGCGAGCCAGTGCGCGTATTCCATGGTGTCCGGGCAGGAACGGATGGACTCCAGGTAGATCGTGCGCATGCGCACGCCGCGCTCCAGCAGTTGCTGGTTGAGGGGGCGGGACGCCTGCATGTTCGCGGGTGTCTGGGGGCCGCCCGGTGCGAACGTCAGGAGTTCGTGAGTGACTTTGTCGTGCAGGGTCGCGAGGTGATCGCGAATGGCGTCGAGACCTTGGAGATGCTCGATACCGGCCGCGGACGGGCCGGTTTGGCGCTGACCGTCGAATTCGAGGATGAGTTTCGCCGCGGCCGCGCGGCTGGCCTCCAGCCGCTGCTGCTGGGCGGCGAGTTGCTCCTGTTGCCGGGCCAGCAGGAGTTCCATGCCGACATGCGGGCTGACCGCGTACAGGTGGCTCGGGTCCTCGGTCGAGGCGCGGACCAGCGCCATCTCGCTGAGGCGGTCCAGGGCCCCCCGAACCTCCTGCTCGCAAAGCCCCAGCAGCGCGCACACACCGGCGACACCACTGCGGGGATTCGTGAGCATCGCCTTGTAGACGGACTCCGTGACAGCGTCAAGACCCAGAACGTTAAGCATTTATTTTGGCGGCCCCCAGTCGGAAATTCAACGTTGGACAATTACCGGTGGCGCTCAACAGTCAAGAGTCAGCCGACAGTACGTGACCTGGTTGTTATGGGCAAGCCGGTGTCCTTAATTTGGTGTTTTGCGGCGGGGGAGTATTGCATCGGTAAGGCGCATTCCCTGGGGGTGTTCCTGACTTTCCTGAGGTGGCACATGTATCTCGTTCACGTCCATCTGCGGCCACATCCCGACGGCTGCGCCATGCCCGGCTGGACCGCGGCTGCTGTCGCCGGATGCGGAACGGAGGTCGAGGGGTTCGAGCACGTCAGTGTCCATCGTGATCAAGCATCGGCCCCCACCGTCGGGATCTTTCTGAGGGCTCCGTCCCTGGAGGAAGCCGAGGCGGCAGCCGAGTCGCTGTGGCGGCGTACCTGTGCCGCCCACCCCCTGCTCGAGGACTGGGAGTTCTGGAGCGCCCAAGTGCCGCTGATTGTGCCCGAATACCTGCCGGGGCACACGGAATGAATTACTCCGCCCTGCGCTTTGCGTATCCTTGGTCGAATCCGGGGATACGCATGAATTCCCCCGTTCCCCTCTGCGAACGGGGGTGGACACAGTAGGCCAGGGCCGGTTTGCCCCGCGCGGAACCACTGTTCCAGCCGCTGGAGCTGCGACAACACTTCTTCCTGCCAGCACAAAGCCAGCAGAAAGGCAGAAACTATGTCGCGCAAGCACCCCTCCAACGCTTCCCGTCGGCTCCTGCGCGGTGTGATCGTGGCCGGAGCGGTCATCATGACCGCGGGCGCCGGTGCGGCCGCCGCCGAAGCACTGACTCCCGCCCACAGCACGGCAGTTCACACGGTCGCCGGTGCCACGCCGCTCCTGACCGGAGAGGACGACCTCGGCTGGCAGTGAGCCGCCCCGCACCGCCTGAACCAGCGTGCACGTGGGACGATTTCCTGAGGGGGACAGCTGTGGACCGAGACAGTCGCGACCACCGAGACGGCCAGGGCACTCGTGATCTTCCGGATGCCGGGGCGACGCCGGACGGCGCGGACCATCTGATCAGGCTGCGCGACCGTGGATTCCTGGACCAGCCCGTCGAGCTGGTACCGATCGAACGACTCGTCGTCGACTTCGACGACTTCTCGCCCCGCAGCGCGGGCGAGGACGAGGACTACGTACGGACACTGGCCGAGACGGAGGCGGAGTTCCCGCCCATCCTCGTGCACCGTGCCACCATGACCGTCGTCGACGGTGCGCACCGTCTGCGGGCCGCCTGTCTGCGGGGTGCCGACCACATCTCCGCGCGCTTCTTCGAGGGGGACCTGGACGCCGCCCGGCTGCTCGCCGTGGCGACCAACGTCACGCACGGCCGGCCCCTTTCCACTGACGACCGCATCGCCGCCGCACGACGCATCCTCGCTGCGCACCCGCGCTGGGCGGACCGGGCGGTGGCGGCCCTCGCCGGGCTCTCCGCGAAGAAGGTGGCCCGACTGCGCGGCGGCGCCGACACGGAAGCCGGGGGGTTCAGGATCGGCCGGGACGGCCGCTCCCGCCCGGTCGACTCCTCACAGCGCCGCGAACTCGCCGGTGAGCTCATAAGGAGCGATCCCGGCGCCTCCCTGCGCCAGATCGCCGCGCGGGCCGGCCTGGCTCCGGCCACCGTCGCCGACGTGCGGGCCCGCATCCGGCGCGGCGAGAGCCCGGTACCCGAACGCAGCGTCCGCGACCCGAGGCTTGCGCAGGCCCAGCCGTCCGTCCCGCCCGGGCAGCGCCGGGTGCCGCCGGCGAGCACGGGTCGGCCCATCGCGGAGGACGAGATCCTGCGTCTCTTCGACGCGTTGCGACGCGACCCCTCCCTGCGGTTCAGCGACGCCGGCCGCAACGTCCTCCGGGTCCTCGACGCCTGCGCCGTGATCGCCCGCGACGGCGGCCGCATCGCCGCCACGGTCCCGCCCCACTGCCGGGAATCCCTGGCCCAACTCGCCCATGGCTACGCCGGGGTCTGGAACAGGCTCGCCAACGACCTGACAAGCGGCGAGAGCGAACGGATCGCGTCACTGGGGGCCTGAGCAGGCTCGGGTGCGGGGCGGCACCGGCGGGGGGAAGGCATGAAGCGACACAGCGGACGAAATGGGGGGATGGGCGTGGACGGAGCGCGACAGGCCGTTGTTCCTCCGCTGGGAGTGCTGCTCGGCAACTGGCGCGGCACAGAGGGCAGTGCGTACCGGCAACTGGCGGCCTGTCTGCTCGACCTCGTCCGCGACGGTCGTATCCCACCCGGCACGCGCCTGCCCGCCGAACGCCGGCTGGCAGCCGACCTCGTCGTGAGCCGCACCACGGTCACGGCCGCCTATCGGCTCCTGTGCTCCTCCGGTCACGCCGAGAGCCGCCACGGGTCGGGCACCTACACGATCCTGCCGTCGCAGCCGGCACCGGCGGCGCAAGGCGGGGCGGGGGTGCCGCTTCGGGTTCCGCCTCCGCGCAGGGCCGGCCAGGGGGGAGTGCGGGAGGGAGGGGAGGGCGTCATCGATCTGGTGACGGCCTCGCTGCCCGCTCCCGAGCCGTGGTTGCCGGCGGCGGTGGACGCGGCCGGACGGGAGCTGGCCCGGTACGCGCACGGCCATGGGTGTTTCCCCGCGGGGCTCGATGAGCTGAGGGAAGCCGTGGCGGGGCGGTACACACGGCGAGGTGTGCCCACCGACCCCGAACAGATCCTCGTCACGAACGGAGCGACCGGCGCCTTCGCGCTGCTGCTGCGGGAGTTGACCGGCCCGTTCGACCGGGTGGCCGTGGAGTCGCCGGGACACCCCAACCTGGTGCGCGCCGTCGAGGCGGCGGGCGCTCGCCCTCTTCCCGTGGCGCTGTGCGACCACGGATGGGACGTGCCGGCGTGGCACAGCGCACTGCGCTGTGCCGGTCCCCGCCTGGCCTGTCTGACCCCCGACTTCCAGCAGCCCACCGGCCTGCTGATGTCCGAGGACCGGCGCCGCGCCCTCGTCGCCCTGGCCGCCTCCACCGGAGTGACCCTGCTCGTCGACGAGACGCTGGCCGAGCTGTCCCTCACGCCCCTGGCCCCGGCACCGACCCCGCTCGCCGCCCTCGACCCGGGGAGCAGCGTGATCACCGTCGGCTCCGCGGCCAAGACCCTGTGGTCCGGACTGCGCGTCGGCTGGATCCGCGCCACACCCCAGCTCGTCCGCACCCTGGCGGTCCGGCGCGCGGGCGTGGACCTCGCACCTCCCGTCCTCGAACAGTTGGTGGTCCGTCACCTCCTCGACGACGCCCGCGTGTTCGCGGACACGGTCGCCGTCCAGCGTGAACGCGCCCGCACCCGGCGCGACGCACTCGTCGCGGCCCTGCGCACCGAACTTCCCGACTGGACCTTCCGGGTGCCGGACGGCGGGCTCGCCCTGTGGGCCCACGCCGGAGGCCGGCCCGCCCGCGAGATCGCCGCCCTCGCGGAACGCGACGGTGTGCGCCTGGCGGCGGGCCCTCGCTTCGGCACCGAAGTACACCTCGAAGGATTCCTCCGCCTCCCCTTCGCCCAGCCTCCTGAGGTCCTCGCGGAGGCGGTACGCCGTATCGCACCACACGGGAGAGGCCCGGCATGACGGACAGCGCCATCATCAGGCTCACCGCGGCACAGATCGCCGCGGAGATCGCCGCAGGGGAGGTCACAGCCGTCGAGGTGACAGAGGCCCACCTCGCCCGCATCGACGCCGTCGACGAGAAGGTGCACGCCTTCCTGCACATCGACCGCGAAGGGGCCCTCGCCCAGGCCCGCTCGGTGGACGCCCGGCTGGCACGGGGCGAGCGACCCGGCCCGCTGGCCGGTGTCCCGCTCGCCCTGAAGGACGCCTTCACCACCCAGGGCGTGCCCACCACCTGCGGCTCCCGCATGCTGGAAGGCTGGATCCCGCCCTACGACGCGACGTTGACGCTCCGGCTCAAGGCCGCCGGGATCGTCATTCTCGGCAAGACCAACATGGATGAGTTCGCCATGGGTTCCTCCACCGAGAACAGCGCCTACGGGCCGACCCGCAACCCATGGGACATGACGCGGGTCCCCGGTGGCTCCGGCGGCGGATCAGCCGCCGCCCTGGCCGCGTACGAGGCGCCCCTGGCCATCGGCACCGACACCGGGGGTTCGATCCGCCAGCCGGCCGCCCTGACCGGGACCGTCGGCGTCAAGCCGACCTACGGCTCGGTGTCCCGCTACGGGCTCGTCTCCTACTCCTCCTCCCTCGACCAGGGTGGCCCGTGCGGGCGCACGGTGCTGGACACGGCCCTGCTGCACGAGGTCATCGCGGGGCACGACCCGATGGACTCGACGTCCATCGACGCGCCCGTCCCGCCCGTCGTCGAGGCGGCGCGCCACGGCGGCCTGCGGGGAATGCGCGTCGGTGTGGTGCGCGAGTTCTCCGGTGAGGGCTACCAGGACGGGGTGATACGACGCTTCACGCAGGCCGTGGAGCTGCTGCGGGAACTCGGCGCCGAGGTCGTCGAGGTGTCCTGCCCGTCCTTCACGTACGCCCTGCCCGCGTACTACCTGATCGCGCCTTCCGAGTGCTCCAGCAACCTGGCACGCTTCGACGCGATCCGGTACGGGATGCGGGTGGGCGACGACGGCACCCGCTCGGCCGAGGACGTCACCGCCCTCACCCGCGAGGCCGGATTCGGCCCCGAGGTCAAGCGCCGCATCATCCTCGGCACCTACGCGCTCAGCTCCGGCTACTACGACGCCTACTACGGCAGCGCCCAACGCGCCCGCACCCTGATCATCCGGGACTTCACCCGGGCCTTCGAGGACGTCGACGTCCTCGTCTCGCCGACCATGCCGACCACGGCCTTCCCGCTCGGGGAGCGCGTCGACGACCCCATGGCGATGTACCTCGCCGACCTGTGCACGATCCCGGTCAACCTCGCGGGCAACGCCGCCATGTCACTGCCCTGCGGCCTGTCTCCGGACGACGGCCTGCCCGTGGGACTCCAGATCATCGCTCCGGCCATGGCGGACGACCGCCTGTACCGGGTCGGCGCCGCCCTGGAGGCGGCGCTCGCGGAGCAGTGGGGGCACCCCCTGCTGGATAAGGCCCCCGAGTTGTAGGCGCAAGCGCCCCGCACGAACCCACCCAGACCAAGAACATCAGGAGGAACATCATGAAGATGCAGTCCGAGACCATCACCCGGCATGAGATCTCTGGTGTGGTCGACGCTCTGGTCACCGCCAACCAGGACGCCGACGGCGGGGTGGCGTTCCACCTGGTCGTCGGCCCCGCCGACCGCCCCGCGGAGTGCGACCGCATCGAGTTCGCACTCGACCCCGAACAGGCGGCCGCCCTCTTCGGCACGCCCACCGGCCGCCCGGCACCGTTCACCGGCGCCCTGCCGCCGCTCCCGTGCCGGGTCGGCGTGGAACTCCACTCCGTTTCGCCCGGGCGCCGCTGACCGCACGACACCCTCGTGGCCCACGACCGGGCAGCACGAACTGCTGACAGCCGCCGCTCATCCACACAACGTCGAAGGGCCCCACCGCGAACGGTGGGGCCCTTCGACATCGTGCCCGGTGAGGCACTGGCGGAGGATACGAGATTCGAACTCGTGAGGGGTTGCCCCCAACACGCTTTCCAAGCGTGCGCCCTAGGCCTCTAGGCGAATCCTCCGCCGGAAACATTACATGACGTCGGAGGGTGCTAGCGAACTCGTTCGGGCGCCCGGCGATCGGGTAAGCTGGGGCCCAGCCCCTCACGCGGCGCTATCTGACTGAACTCCCCCAGGGCCGGAAGGCAGCAAGGGTAGGTTGGCTCTGGCGGGTGCGTGGGGGGTCTTGTGCTTCCCGGGATCTGCCGGGCGCATCCGGGCGGCCCGCGTTGTCAGTGGGCGCCTATAACCTCGTATGCGTGTCGTCTCTCGCGCTGTACCGCCGCTATCGCCCGGAGTCGTTCGCCGAGGTCATCGGGCAGGAGCATGTAACCGACCCGCTGCAGCAGGCGCTGCGGAACAACCGGGTCAATCACGCGTACCTGTTCAGCGGGCCGCGCGGCTGCGGCAAGACGACGAGCGCACGCATCCTGGCCCGCTGCCTGAACTGCGAGCAGGGCCCCACGCCCACGCCCTGCGGGGAGTGCCAGTCCTGCCGCGACCTGGCGCGCAACGGACCGGGCTCCATCGACGTCATCGAGATCGACGCCGCTTCGCACGGCGGTGTGGACGACGCACGCGAGCTGCGCGAGAAGGCCTTCTTCGGGCCCGCCGCCAGCCGGTACAAGATCTACATCATCGACGAGGCCCACATGGTCACGTCGGCCGGCTTCAACGCGCTGCTGAAGGTCGTCGAGGAGCCCCCGGAGCACCTCAAGTTCATCTTCGCGACCACCGAGCCCGAGAAGGTCATCGGCACGATTCGCTCGCGGACGCACCACTACCCGTTCCGTCTCGTGCCGCCGGGGACGCTGCGCGACTACCTCGGCGAGGTCTGCGGCAAGGAGAACATCCCGGTCGAGGACGGTGTGCTGCCCCTGGTGGTCCGGGCCGGTCAGGGCTCCGTGCGTGACTCCATGTCCGTCATGGACCAGCTGCTCGCGGGGGCGCGGGAGGAAGGTGTGACGTATGCCATGGCGACGTCCCTCCTCGGCTACACCGACGGCTCGCTCCTCGACTCCGTCGTCGAGGCCTTCGCGACCGGTGACGGGGCCGCCGCGTTCGAGGTCGTCGACCGCATCATCGAGGGCGGCAACGACCCGCGCCGCTTCGTCGCCGACCTGCTGGAGCGCCTGCGCGACCTGGTGATCCTCGCCGCCGTGC
Source organism: Streptomyces sp. NPDC001137 (assembly GCF_040298885.1). Classification (NCBI taxonomy): domain Bacteria; kingdom Bacillati; phylum Actinomycetota; class Actinomycetes; order Kitasatosporales; family Streptomycetaceae; genus Streptomyces; species Streptomyces sp. NPDC001137. Next base: position 71,675 of record NZ_JBEPBA010000019.1, on the reverse strand, counting down.
CGGATGCCGCGGAGAAGGGGCTCATCGACGCCCCGGCCGATGTCGTCGAGCGCATGCAGGCCCAGGCGGGCACCTTCGGCGCCGCCGAGCTCAGCCGCGCCGCCGACCTGGTCAACGAGGGCCTGACGGAGATGCGCGGCGCCAATTCGCCCCGCCTCCAGCTCGAACTGATCTGCGCGCGCGTGCTGCTGCCGGCCGCGTACGGGGACGAGCGTTCGGTGATGGCCCGGCTGGACCGGATCGAGCGGGGCGTGAACTTCTCCGCGGGCGGCGGCGCACCGGCCATGGGATATGTGCCGGGACCCGAGGCGCACGCCGGACCGATGCCCGGTGCCGTCGGCGGCCCGGGCGGGGGCCCCGCTGCGGCGCGCGCTGCGGTACGGAACGCGGGAGCGCCGGCGGCAGGCATGCCGGCCGCCGGTGCCGGTGTCGGCGCAGCCGCCGCGGCCGGCCCGGGAGCACCCGCAGCCCCCGCAGCCCCTGCACCCCCGACCACCGCCGCGGAGCCTGTCGCACCGGCCCCCTCGCCACCGCCCTCGGCCCCGGCGTCCCCCGCCCCCACCCCGGCCTCCCCGGCCCCCGCCCCCGGCGCCTGGCCCACCGCGGCCTCCGCGGGCAGCGGCCGGCGCCCGGGCGGCTGGCCCACGGCAACCCCGGCGGGAGCCGGCCAACCCCCGGCCACGCCCAGCGCCCCGGCCGCTTCCGCACCCGCGCCCACACCCGCCCCGCAGGCGGCGGCACCCGCCCCCGTCGCTTCCTCCACGCCGCCGAGCGGCGGCCCGGACCCCCGGATGCTCTGGCCGAACATCCTGGAGGCCGTCAAGAACCGCCGCCGCTTCACCTGGATCCTGCTCAGCCAGAACGCCCAGGTGGCCGGCTTCGACGGCACGACCCTCCAGCTCGGCTTCGTCAACGCGGGCGCCCGCGACAACTTCGCGAGCAGCGGCAGCGAGGACGTACTGCGCCAGGCGCTGGCCGAGCAGTTCAACGTGCAGTGGAAGATCGAGGCGATCGTCGACCCCTCCGGCGGCTCGGCCCCGCCGCCCGCCCCCTCCAACGGCTCCTACGGCGGAGGCGGCTACGGCAACCCCGGCGCCGGCACCCCCACACAGCGCCCCGCGTCCCCGCCGCCCCCCTCCTCACCCGCGCCCACATCACCGCCCCCGACGGCCCGGACCGCCCCCACACCCGCGCCCCAGCCCAGGGCCCCGGAACCCCCGCCCCCGGTCTCCCCGGAGGACGACATCCCCGAGGACGACGACCCCGACCTCAACGAATCGGCCCTCTCCGGCCATGAACTGATCGTGCGCGAGCTGGGGGCGACGGTGGTGGAGGAGTTCACGAACGAGTGAGCCGCGCTTCCGCGCGCGGCCTTTCTCGGGCCGCTCTTCCGCGCCTGGGCCTGTCTTGGGCAGCTTTTCCGTCCGCGGCCTTTCTCGGCGCCGGTCAGGACACTTCAGCCTGTCCGGCGTCTGAGGACGAGGCCGTTCAGGCCGAAAGCGGGGGTCTGGGGGCGGCAGCCCCCAGGGCCGGTCACCCCACCACCCGGCACAATTTGGAGGAACGTACAGTTCACAGCCCCCCTCCCGCTCGGCACCCCGCACAAAACCCCCGTTAGGCTGACCCCCGTGAAGGTCCTCGTCATCGGCAGCGGCGCCCGCGAACACGCCCTGTGCCGTTCCCTGTCCCTCGACCCCGACGTCACCGCGCTGCACTGCGCCCCCGGCAACGCCGGCATCGCCGAGGTCGCCGAGCTGCACCAGGTCGACGCCCTGGACGGCAAGGCCGTCTCCGCGCTGGCCACGGAACTCGGCGCCGACCTCGTGGTCGTGGGCCCGGAGGCGCCCCTCGTCGCCGGGGTCGCCGACGCCGTGCGCGAGGCGGGCATCCCGGTCTTCGGCCCCTCCCGGGAGGCCGCGCAGCTCGAGGGCTCCAAGGCCTTCGCGAAGGACGTCATGGCGGGAGCGGGGGTGCCCACCGCACGCTCGTACGTCTGCACGACCCCGGAAGAGGTCGACGAGGCACTCGACGCCTTCGGTGCCCCCTACGTCGTCAAGGACGACGGCCTGGCCGCCGGCAAGGGCGTGGTCGTCACCGGCGACATCGAGGCGGCGAGGGCGCACGCCAACTCCTGCGACCGCGTCGTCATCGAGGAGTTCCTCGACGGCCCCGAGGTCTCCCTCTTCGCCGTCACCGACGGCGAGACGGTCGTCCCGCTCCAGCCCGCCCAGGACTTCAAGCGCGCGCTCGACGGCGACGAGGGCCCGAACACCGGCGGCATGGGTGCGTACTCGCCGCTGCCGTGGGCCGACCCGAAGCTGGTCGAGGAGATCCTGCAGACCGTCCTGCAGCCGACCGTCGACGAGATGCGCCGCCGTGGCATCCCCTTCTCCGGCCTCCTCTACGCCGGTCTCGCGATCACCTCGCGCGGCGTCCGGGTCATCGAGTTCAACGCCCGCTTCGGCGACCCCGAGACCCAGGTGGTGCTGGCCCGCCTGAAGACCCCGCTGGCCGGAGTCCTGCTCGCCGCCGCGAACGGCACCCTCCAGGACCTGCCGCCCCTGCGCTGGAGCGAGGACGCGGCGGTCACCGTGGTCGTCGCCTCGCACAACTACCCCGCCACCCCCCGCACCGGCGACCCGATCACCGGCCTCGACGAGGTGGCCGCCCAGGACGCCCCGCACGCGTACGTCCTGCACGCCGGGACCAGGCACGAGGGTGACGCGGTGGTCAGCGCCGGCGGCCGCGTCCTGTCCGTCACGGCGACCGGCAAGGACCTCACCGAGGCCCGCGAGCGCGCCTACCGGGCCGTCTCCCGTATCCGCCTCGACGGCTCCCAGCACCGCACGGACATCGCGGCGAAGGCGGCGCAGGACGCCTGACCCACCGCGTCGCCCGCACCCGCCGGCCAACCTTTCGGGCCCCGGATCCGTCTTAGGATCCGGGGCCCGAGGGTTTCCGGATCCGGTTCGGGACAGAGTCGGGACCGGGCTCGGGACCGGGCTCGGAACCGGTTCGGGATCAGGGGCCTGATCTTTGCTTTCCGTCATTCACCTCTCCCCAAAGCCATTCCATCGAGTGACCGATACCCCATCCGGCTGACGTGGGCCGAGGCCCCAACTAGGGTGCGGCGCAAGCGGTCCGGCACTTGGCCCACCGGCATTGCGATGTCAGTGGCGGGTGCCACAGTGGGGGAGTGAGCAACGCCAGGACAGCCGCGCAGCCAGGACAGCTTGGGAGGGGGTGAGGACCGGCCGTGACCGGTACCGGTATGGGTGTGGAGGCGGGCGCGCAGGCCGCGCGCGCCAGGGCCCTCGCCGTGCTGCGCATCCGCAGCAGGGCACTGGCCGTGGCGGTGCTGCCCGCGGCGGTCGCCGTGATCCTGCTGGCCGGCGGTTCCACGGACCACCTGGTGGGCCCCTTCTGGCACGTCGCCCGCTGGATCATGACCCCCCTCGCCGTCCTCGTCCTGCTCGCCGCGGGCGCCATCGCCCTGGTGGTCGCCCGCGCCCGCCCGGCCGTCAGCCCGACGGTCCCGATCGCCGAGGAGTCCGCCCCGGACCTGTACCGGATGGTGCGCGACCTCGCCGACCGGCTCGACGTCCCCGCACCCTCGGCGATAGCGCTCACCCCCGACTGCGACAGCTGGCTGGAGGACCGCACCCACCCGGCGCACGGCCCGCCGCCCGCGGCGGACCGGGACGAGATAGCGGGCATGCGGGGCGCCCACCGGCGTTCGGCCGCCGCACCGGTGCTCGTCATCGGTTCCCCCTTCCTGTGGTGGATGCGCGTCGGCGAACTGCGCGCGGTCCTCGCTCCGGTCGTCGCCGGTACGGGACCTTCCGCCCACCCGGACATAGCAGCGGCCCGCCGCTTCGTACGGGGCCTGGACGCGGCGGTGGCCGTCGGCTCGACCCCCGGCCGCTGTCCCCTGACCCGCGGGGTGTGCGCGAGCATCGGCTGGGTGGCTCGCGTGCTGCTGCGCAGCTGCCGGGAACATGCGGCGCAGATGGAGCGAGGAGTGGCGGCCGCGGCCTCCGAGCGTGCACAGGCTGTGGATTACGGCCTCAGGATCGTCGCCCAGGAACAGGTCGGCCTGGCCTACGCCGGCTGGGACCGCCTGCTGACCCGGGTCGCGCTGCCCGCCTGGCGGATGGGCCGCTGGCCCTCCCGCCTGGACGCGGGAGTGGTGGCGGCCCTCACCGAACTCTCCCGTCGCGACCGCCTGGCCGAGGGCTTCGCCTCCCGCCTGGGCGAGCGCCCCGCCTGCGACCTGCTGGAAGAGCCGGGCGCGGTGGACGGGGCGGCCTCACTCCTCGCCGCCCGCCTCTTCCACGGCGGCCCCGCCGAGCCCGGCCCGGACTGGGCGCCGGTCGACTGGGACGAATATCCGGAGGAGGTCGTGGACCGCAAATGGCGCACCGACGCGGCCCGCCTCCACAGGGTCCTCGACACCCTGGGCGTCAGCCACACCCCCGACCCCACCACCCCGCCCCCCGACGGCCCCACCCTCTCCAGAATCCTCCACCACTTGTCGACCCCACCGGCCCCGGACCCCGAAGCCGCGGTCGCCGACGGCGAGGAAGCCCCACAGCGGCCACCCGCACCCGACGACGGAAGCAGCACAGGTGGTGCGGGCGCGAACATCCAGGCCGAAGGCGAAGCCGAGGCCGAGCCGCCGGAAAACGAACGCACAGCCACCCTCGCCGCAGGCCTCACCGCCGAGCTCGCCCGCGAGGAAGCCACAGCGGCCACCCCCGCGGAGCGCACCGCCCCCGACGCCGCCTTCTGGGACGAAGCCACGCTCCCGCTCTTCCCGCTCCAACCCGCGAGAACGGCTCGCGAGTTGCTCGCGGACCACGTCACCGCGATGGTCTGCTGCGCCGCCATGGACACCGCGGGCGCCACCCCCGGCCTCGACTGGCTGGACGGCCCGTCCCTCCTCATCAAGGGCGAGCGGGCCACGGATCTGACCCCCCGCGTCCTCAGCCTCGTCGAGGACGGCGACCCGGCCCCCCTGCGGGCCTGGCTTCTCGAATCCGGCATACGCCCCGAGAAGCCCGTCCGGCTTGTGTGACGGTCACCGGTTCCGGAACCCCCCATTCCACTTTCGGCCAATTCGCAACGAATAGTGACCACATGGGTGCGCAATGTGATGTGCTGGGACCGATCGAGCACATGGCAAGGGCTTACGGCACAAGCCAGGCACGCCAGGGCCACAAGCCAGGTACGCCACACCATGCGACAGGCACACCACGCGACCGCGGGGAATCGAGGGAGGGGAGCGACCATGGGTCAGGAGCAGATCCGCCGCTGGGAATCCGGGGCGCTGGCGCATGCCGTGACCGACCCCTTCGGCCAGGGCCCGGTGCCCTGGCTCCGCGGCAGCGAGACATACTTCGACGACACCGGCCAGGTGGTCCCCTGGTACGTGGACGGCCCCCAGCAGTCGTCGGGCGACTCCCCCGACACCCCCCGCGTCCCGGCCCCGCGAGCCGGGGGTCCCCGCTCGGCGGACGACGTCCACCGCCAGATCAAGGGCTTCATCTCCACCGGTGCCGTCGCCCCCGGTGAGGCCGTCGACTTCCACATCACGGTCGACCCGCCCCAGGAGTTCAGCGTCGACATCTACCGCATCGGCCACTACGGCGGCGACGGCGCAGCCAAGATCACCACCAGCCCCCGTCTCTCCGGCATCGTCCAGCCCCCGCCGCTCGCCGCGGACCGCACGGTCTCCTGCCACCACTGGTGGCTCTCCTGGCGCCTGCAGATCCCGAGCTACTGGAGCATCGGCGCCTACGTCGCCGTACTCACCACCGTCGACGGCTACCGCTCCCACATCCCCTTCACGGTCCGCGACAACCACCCCGCGGACCTGCTCCTGCTGCTGCCCGACGTCACCTGGCAGGCGTACAACCTCTACCCGGAGGACGGCCGCACGGGCGCGAGCCTCTACCACGCCTGGGACGAACAGGGCCGTCTGCTGGGCGAGTCCGACGCGGCGACCACGGTCTCCTTCGACCGCCCGTACGCCGGAGCCGGCCTCCCCCTGCACGTCGGCCACGCCTACGACTTCATCCGCTGGGCCGAGCGCTACGGCTACGACCTCGCCTACGCCGACGCCCGCGACCTGCACGCGGGACACGTGGACCCCACCCGCTACCGCGGCCTGGTCTTCCCGGGGCACGACGAGTACTGGTCGGCCAGCATGCGCCGTACCGTCGAACTCGCCCGCGAGCACGGCACGTCCCTCGTCTTCCTCTCCGCCAACACCATGTACTGGCAGGTGGAGTTGGGCCCGTCCCCGTCCGGCGTCCCCGACCGCCTGCTGACCTGCCGCAAGCGCAAAGGTCCCGGCCGGCCCGTCCTCTGGCGCGAGATCGACCGCCCCGAGCAGCAACTGGTGGGCATCCAGTACGCGGGCCGGGTCCCCGACCCCCACCCCCTGATCGTCCGCAACGCCGACCACTGGCTGTGGGAGGCGACCGGCGCCCATGAGGGCGACCCGATCGAGGGCCTGGTCGCGGGCGAGGCGGACCGCTACTTCCCGCGCACCCCGCTCCCCGAGCACGAGGAGCGCATCCTGCTCGCCCACTCCCCGTACACCGACTCCGAGGGAACCCTCCGCCACCAGGAGACCTCCCTCTACCGAGCCCCCTCCGGCGCCCTGGTGTTCGCCTCCGGGACCTTCGCCTGGTCCCCGGCCCTGGACCGTCCGGGCCACGTCGACACACGCGTCCAGCGCGCCACTGCCAACCTCCTGGACCGCATCTGCAAACGTGACTGAACTCACGTAAGCCCACGTCACCGCCCCATTCGAGCCCACCCCACTCCAAAGGCGATCCCCGGCATACGGGAGAATCGAACTCTCTTGGACAGAACCACGGGGAGGAACCGTGTCCGGATTCGTAGAAAAGCCCGAGCCGATCCAGGTTCCGGGCCTGGTTCATCTCCACACCGGCAAGGTGCGCGAGCTGTACCAGAACGAGGCCGGCGACCTCGTGATGGTCGCCAGCGACCGCATCTCCGCCTACGACTGGGTGCTGCCGACCGAGATCCCCGACAAGGGCCGCGTCCTCACCCAGCTGTCCCTGTGGTGGTTCGACCAGATCGCCGATCTGATCCCCAACCACGTGATCGGCACCGACCTGCCCTCCGGCGCCCCCGCCGACTGGGCCGGCCGCACCCTCGTCTGCAAGTCGCTCCAGATGGTCCCGGTGGAGGCCGTCGCCCGCGGCTACCTCACCGGCTCGGGCCTGCTCGAGTACAACGAGTCCCGCACGGTCTGCGGCCTCGCCCTCCCCGAGGGCCTGGTCGACGGCAGCGAACTCCCCGCCCCGATCTTCACCCCCGCCACCAAGGCCGAGGTCGGCGAGCACGACGAGAACGTCTCCTACGAGGAGGTCGCCCGCCAGGTCGGCGCGGACACCGCCGCCCGACTGCGCCAGGCCACCCTCGCCGTCTACGGTCGCGGCCGGGACATCGCCCGGGACCGCGGCATCATCCTCGCGGACACCAAGTTCGAGTTCGGCTTCGACGGCGAGACGCTGGTCCTCGCGGACGAGATCCTCACCCCCGACTCCTCCCGCTTCTGGCCGGCCGACCAGTGGCAGCCGGGCCGCGCCCAGCCGTCGTACGACAAGCAGTTCGTGCGCGACTGGCTGACCTCGCCGGAGTCCGGCTGGGACCGCAGGAGCGAGCAGCCCCCGCCGCCGCTGCCGCAGCAGGTCGTGGACGCGACCCGGGCGAAGTACATCGAGGCGTACGAGCGCCTGACGGGTACCAGCTGGGCGTAGACACGCGAAAGGCCCCCGGCGGGAACCGGGGGCCTTTCGAACCGGAGCGGACGACGAGGCTCGAACTCGCGACCTCAACCTTGGCAAGGTTGCGCTCTACCAACTGAGCTACGTCCGCAGTGCGCCGTGGCGCGGAGCCAACTATACCCAACCCCGCTCCCGCGCGAGCCGCACCGCCGCATGCCGGTTCTCGGCTCCCAGCTTGGAAACGGCCGACGAAAGGTAGTTCCGTACGGTCCCCTGCGACAGCGCGGCCCGCTCGGCGATCTCCGCGACGGGCGCCCCGTCGGCGGCGAGTTCCAGCACCTCGGCCTCCCGCACGGTCAGCGGCGAGTCCCCGGAGGCGATCGCGTCGGCGGCCAACTCGGGGTCGACGTAACGGTTCCCGGCGTGCACGGTCCGGATGATCTCCGCGAGCCGCCGCGCACTCACCGTCTTCGGAACGAAGCCCCGCACACCCGCCGCAAGTGCCCGCTTCAGATGCCCCGGCCGCCCGTGACTGGTGACGATCAGCACCTGGCAGCCGGGCAGTTCGGCCCGCAGGGATGTGGCGACCTTCACACCGTCGGCGCCCGGCATCTGAAGATCGACCACGGCCACATCGGGCTCGTGGGCCCGCGCCATCGCCAGCGCCTCAGGGCCGGACGCGGCCTCGGCCACGACCACGAGGTCGTCCTCAAGGGCGAGCAGCGCGGCGAGCGCGCCCCGGATCAGATGCTCGTCGTCGGCGAGCAGAAGCCGTACGACGGCGGTCATGCGGTGACCTCTTTCACGCTCAGCGGCACCTCGGCCGTCACCCGGAACCCATCCGCCCCGACCCGGCCCGCGTTCAGCGTCCCGCCCACCGCCGACAGCCGCTCGCGCAGCCCGGCCAGTCCGGACCCGCCGCCACCGGCAGGATCCGAGGCGCCGTCGTTCTCCACGGTCAGCACCACACGTCCTTCGACGGCCTTCAGCGCTATGTCACAGCGCACCGCGTCCCCGTGACGCAGCACGTTGGTCGTCGCCTCCCGCACGACCCACCCGAGGACCGACTGGACCCCGAGCTCCAGCCCGCCGGGCTCCCCGCTCACCTCGCAGTGGATCCCGGCCGCGCTCAACACGCCCTGCGCACCGGCGAGTTCGACCCCGAGATCGGCCTCCCGGTATCCCCGTACGACATCCCGCACCTCCCGCTGGGACTCCTGCGCGATCCGCTGCACCTCGATCATCTGCTCCACCGCCTCGGCCCGTCCGCGCCGCGCCAGCTGCACGGCCAGCTCGCTCTTCAGGGCGATCACGGCGAGATTCCGCCCCATCACGTCGTGCAGGTCCCGCCCGAACCGCAGCCGTTCCTCGGCGACGGCGAGGCGGGCCTCGACCTCCCGGGCCCGTTCCGCCTCCCACAGCACGGACAGGGTCCAGGCCCCGCAGCGGCAGGCGAGCAGCGAGAAGAGCGTCCCGAAGCCGGTCAGGACGCCGATCATGACGATCCCGGCCGGGTCCGGATCGACCCAGGCGAACGCGAACATCAGCACCCCGGCGAGCGCGGCGGACCTGAGCACGAACACCTGCATGGACACGACCAGCCCGTACAGCAGTCCGAAGGGCATCAGCGCGGCACCGATGACCAGCCTGATCGTCACCGCGTCGGCTCCGCCCAGCGCGGCAAGGGCCAAAGTCAGGGCCAGTGCGAGGCCCATCAGGGCGGCGGCGGGGCGCAGCGCGCGGACCGGTAGTTCGGCGCGGCCCAGGTAGTGGTCGAGCACGCGGCGGGTGAGCCGGTTGGCCTCCACGCACTGCAGGGCGCTCACCAGGAGGAGCAGGCCCGCGACGACCGCCGGGGCGGGCCGCCGCTCGAGCCCGCCCACCAGCGGCAGTGCCAGCCAGGACAGGGAGAAGACCCAGGTGGTGACGTACCAGGTCACCAGAGTCTGGAGCTCGACCCGCTCGGCCTTGCTCCGCTCCCGCCAGTGCCGCCGCTGCCACCCCCGTATCAGCCCGAACACCACTGCTCCCCCGTCCGTCAGCGTCGAGGTTCCCAGCGGAACCACCGCCGTACAGCAAACACCGCCACCACGGTCCAGGCCAGAGCGGTCGCCACCGCGCCCAGCACCTCGTAGGCGCTCAACTGCCCGGTCCAGCCGCCCCGGACCAGCCGGATCGCGGGGGAGAGCGGAAGCAGTTCGCAGACGGAGGCCAGCCGGTGCGGCAGGAGTTCCGTGGGGATCATGATGCCTGAGCCGAACATGGACACGAACACCAGCGGCGCCGCCGTGATCTGGGCGCTCTCCGTGGTCCTGGTGAAGGAGGCGGTGAGCGCGGCGAGTGCGGCGCACAGCACCAGGCCCGACAGCAGCCCGAGGATCGTGAGATACGGCGCCCGGGGCGCCCCCGCGTCGAGCAGTACCGCACAGCCGACGCAGAACAGGACGGCCTGGGCGAAGCCGAGGCAGACGGCGGGGAGGGCGGTGCCGGCCAGGATCTCCGCGTCACCGAGTTCGCCGGTGCGCAGCCGCTTGAGGACGAGCTCCTCGCGGCGGGCGACGTAGGCACTCACCAGGGAGGTGTACACCGCGAACAGGAAGGAGAAGCCGATCGCGGCGGTCAGCATCACCGCGCCGACGGTCAGCCCCTCCGCCTTGAGATTCATCTGGTCGACGGCAGGCCGCACACTGAACGGCAGCGCAATCGGCATCAGCAGCGCCGTGACCACCGCACTCCGGTTGCGCCCGAGCAGAGTCAGCTCCGCCCGCGCCAGCGCCCGCAACCGCCGCCCGACCGGGCCGAGGACCGCCGCACTCATGCCGCCACCGCCCTGTCGCGCGCGATCCCCAGGAACGCCTCCTCCAGCGAGGCCGACCGCACATCCAGCCCCCGCAGCTCCACCCGCGCCCCCTCGGCCCACACCAGCAGCCCGGTGGCCGCCCGCTGCAACTCCCGCGTCCGCAGCCGTACGAGGTTCCCGTCCACCTCGTGCCCGCACACCCCCAGCTCACCGAGCGGCGGCAGGTCCCCGAGGAAGTAGCCGTCGGGCAGCCGGAAGGAGATCCGCGAGGGCTGCGCGGCGGTCACCTCGGCCGGCGTCCCGGTCGCCGCGACGCGCCCCTCGTGCAGGATCGCTATCCGGTCGGCGAGCCCCTCCGCCTCCTCCAGATAGTGCGTGGTCAGCAGCACGGTGGTGCCGCCGTCGCGCAGCGCCCGCACCAACTCCCAGGTGTCGAGGCGCCCTTCGGCGTCGAGCCCGGTCGTGGGCTCGTCCAGGAACAGCACCTCGGGCCGGCCGAGCAGCGCGAGCGCCAGATCCAGCCGACGCCGTTCACCCCCGGACAGCTGCTTGACCCGTACGCCGGCCCGTTTCCCGAGCCCGACGAGCGCCAGCACCTCGTCCTTGGGCCGCGCCCCGCTCACGCACCCGGCCCACATCCGCGCGGTCTCAGCGACGGTCAGCTCGGACGGGAACCCGCCCTCCTGCAGCATGACTCCGACCCTCGGCCGTACGACGGCCCGCTCCTCGTAGGGATCGTGGCCGAGCACCCGTACCCGGCCCCCGGCCGGCCGGGCGAGCCCCTCCAGAAGTTCGACCGTGGACGTCTTGCCCGCGCCGTTGGTGCCGAGCAGCGCGAAGATCTCGCCGCGGCTCACGGAGAAAGAGATTCCGCGCACCGCCTCGAACCCGCCCCCGTACACACGCCGCAGGTCAGTGACCTCAATCACGTGTTCGTGTTCGTTCGTGTCCATGACTTCAGCGTCCCGGCGCCCGGGACCCGGGAGCAGTGCGCGCTGTCATCACTCGGCATGACAAATGTCAGAGGGGCGGAGGGAGAGGCACTGAACACGACGAAGGCCCCAGTCATAAGACTGGGGCCTTCCGTCAGAGCGGACGACGAGGCTCGAACTCGCGACCTCAACCTTGGCAAGGTTGCGCTCTACCAACTGAGCTACGTCCGCATTGCCTCCGACCGGCTCCCACCGATCGGCGCGAGCACCAGCCTACCTGATCCACAAGAGTGGTTCTGACCGGCGGTGCAGAGCGGGTGACAGGAATTGCACACTGCGCCTTCCCCCTGGAAGGGGGATGTTCTGCTACTGAACTACACCCGCATGTACTCCGTGAGCCGGGCCTTTCGGCCTTGCCCCTCGGCGTGCTCCAGACTCTAGCTGACCAGGAGGGGTGCAGCGCAAGTCGGTTCTCCCGAGGGGCCGGTGACCGGTCGTCGGGCGGCGGCTACTGGGCCGCGCTGAACGCCTCGTAGACCTTCTTGGGGATCCGGCCGCGGGCGGGGACGTCCATCTTGTTGGCCTGGGCCCAGGCGCGGACGGCCGCCGGATCGGGGGCGACCTCCGTCTGCCGGTAGGTCCGGCCCGACTTCGACCGCTTGCGGCCGGCCTCCACGTACGGCTCGAGCGCCTTACGCAGTTTCTTGGCATTGGCTTGATTCAGGTCGATCTCGTACGACTTGCCGTCGAGTCCGAAGGCGATCGTTTCCGCCGCTTCCGAGCCGTCGATGTCGTCAAAGAGAGTGACCACGACCTTCTGCGCCACGAATAATCGGTCCCTTCGTGCGGCACGCTGACAATTCATTTGTACAGTGCCCGACAATGCAATGTGAAGCCCGACTAAATCCTCCCGCGTGTCCGAGCGCAATAGGTTTCGGATGTCGATCCGGGATCTTTCCCGGAAATTTTCTGGAGGGACGGGCCGCCACACCGGATCGTGACAGCCGTCACGTAGTTTCCTACAAGTCGACGCGCGTAGAAATTTTGTGCAGGTAGTCTGAAACCACTGCAGGAACCTGCTCCGCACCACACCACCGGGAGTGCACGTGGCACGCGTCGTAGTCGACGTCATGCTCAAGCCGGAGATCCTCGACCCCCAGGGCCAGGCGGTGCAGCGCGCACTGCCGCGTCTGGGTTTCGACGGCATCTCCGACGTACGTCAGGGAAAGCGATTCGAACTGGAAGTTGACGGGCCGGTCGACGAGGCCGCCCTCGCCCGCATCCACGATCTTGCGGAATCCTTCCTCGCCAACACCGTGATCGAGGACTTCACCGTCAAGGTGGAGGAAGTCGCGGAGGCCGCGAAGTGACCGCTCGTATTGGCGTCGTCACTTTCCCGGGCAGCCTCGACGACCGGGACACCCAGCGCGCGATCCGCCTCGCGGGCGCGGAACCGGTCGCCCTCTGGCACAAGGACAAGGACCTCCACCAGGTGGACGCGGTCGTCCTTCCGGGCGGTTTCTCCTACGGCGACTATCTGCGGGCCGGCGCCATCTCCCGCTTCTCGCCGGTGATGGAGACGGTCATCGAGCAGGCGAAGGCCGGCCTTCCGGTGCTCGGTATCTGCAACGGCTTCCAGATCCTCACCGAGGCCCACCTCCTCCCGGGCGGCATGCTCGGCAACGACCACCTGCACTTCATCTGCCGCGACCAGAAGCTGCGGGTGGAGAACGCGGACACCGCCTGGACCGTGGACTACGAGCAGGGCCAGGAGATCCACATCCCGCTCAAGAACATGGACGGCCGGTACGTCGCCGACCAGTACACGCTGGACAAGCTGGAGGCGGAGGGCCGCGTCGCCTTCCGTTACCTGGACTTCAACCCCAACGGCTCGCTCAACGACATCGCCGGCATCACCAACGAGGCCGGCAACGTCGTAGGCCTCATGCCGCACCCGGAGCACGCCGTCGAGCCCCTCATCGGCTCTGGCCGCACCGACGGCCTCCCCTTCTTCACCTCGATCCTCAAGAAGCTGGTGGGCGCATGAGCCGGACGCCTCTGGACACGGTCGAGCACGCGGCCGCGACCCCCGACGTCGAGCTGCCCTGGGCCGAACTCGGCCTGAAGAAGGACGAGTACGAGCGCGTGGTCGAGATCCTCGGCCGCCGGCCCACCGGTGCCGAGCTCGCCATGTACTCCGTCATGTGGTCCGAGCACTGCTCGTACAAGAGCAGCAAGGTGCACCTGCGCCAGTTCGGCGAGAAGGCCCCCCAGTCGGATGCCCTTCTCGTCGGCATCGGCGAGAACGCGGGCGTGGTCGACGTCGGCCAGGGCTACGCCGTGACCTTCAAGGTCGAGTCGCACAACCACCCGTCGTACGTCGAGCCCTACCAGGGCGCGGCCACCGGCGTGGGCGGCATCGTGCGCGACATCATCGCGATGGGCGCCCGCCCGGTCGCGGTCGTCGACCCGCTGCGGTTCGGTGCCGCTGATCACCCCGACACCAAGCGGGTCCTCCCGGGTGTCGTCGCCGGTATCGGCGGCTACGGCAACTGCCTCGGCCTGCCCAACATCGGCGGCGAGGTCGTCTTCGACGCCTGCTACCAGGGAAACCCGCTGGTCAACGCCGGTGCCATCGGTGTGATGCGGCACGAGGACATCCACCTGGCGAAGGCGTCCGGCGCGGGCAACAAGGTCATCCTGTACGGCGCCCGGACCGGCGGCGACGGCATCGGCGGCGCCTCGATCCTGGCCTCCGAGACCTTCGACGACGCCAAGCCGTCCAAGCGTCCCGCCGTGCAGGTCGGCGACCCCTTCCAGGAGAAGCTCCTCATCGAGTGCACCCTGGAGGCGTTCAAGGAGAAGCTGGTCGTCGGCATCCAGGACCTGGGCGCGGCGGGCCTGTCCTGCGCCACGTCCGAGCTGGCCTCCAACGGCTCCGGCGGCATGCGCGTGACCCTGGACGACGTACCCCTGCGCGACTCCACGCTCTCGCCCGAGGAAATCCTCATGAGCGAGTCGCAGGAACGCATGTGCGCGGTCGTCGAGCCGGAGAAGGTCGACCGGTTCCTGGAGATCTGCGACAAGTGGGACGTCATCGCCACCGTCATCGGTGAGGTGACCGACGGCGACCGCCTGGAGATCTACTGGCACGGCGGCAAGATCGTCGACGTGGACCCGCGGACCGTGGCGCACGAGGGCCCGACCTACGAGCGGCCCTATGCGCGCCCGGACTGGCAGGACGCCCTGCAGGCGGACGACGCGGGCAAGCTGGCGCGGCCCACGACCTCGGCGGAGCTGAAGGACCAGGTCCTGCAGCTGGTGGCCTCGCCCAACCAGGCCTCCAAGAAGTGGATCACCTCGCAGTACGACCACTTCGTACAGGGCAACACGGTGCTGGCCCAGCCCGAGGACTCGGGCATGATCCGCATCGACGAGGAGTCCGGCCTCGGTGTCGCGATCGCGACGGACGGCAACGGCCGGTACGCCAAGCTGGACCCGTACGCGGGCGCGCAGCTGGCCCTCGCGGAGGCGTACCGCAATGTCGCCACGACCGGCGCCAAGCCGCTGGCCGTCTCCGACTGCCTGAACTTCGGCTCGCCCGAGGACCCGGCCGTGATGTGGCAGTTCGCGGAGGCCATCCGCGGTCTCGCCGACGCCTGTCAGCAGCTCGGCACCCCGGTGACCGGCGGCAACGTCTCGCTCTACAACCAGACGGGTGAGGTGGCCATCCACCCGACGCCCGTGGTCGCGGTCCTGGGCGTCATCGACGACGTGGCCCGCCGCACGCCGGTCGCCTTCCAGGAGGAGGGGCAGCTGCTGTACCTCCTCGGCGACACCCGTGAGGAGTTCGGCGGTTCGGCCTGGTCGCAGGTGATCCACGACCACCTCGGCGGTCTGCCCCCGAAGGTCGACCTGGAGCGCGAGCGCCTCCTCGCCGAGATCCTGATCTCCGCCTCCCGCGACGGCATGATCGACTCCGCGCACGACCTGTCCGACGGCGGCCTCATCCAGGCCGTGGTCGAGTCGGCGCTGCTCGGCGGCAAGGGCGCGCGCCTGGTCGTACCGGACGGGCTCGACGCCTTCACCTTCCTCTTCTCCGAGTCGGCGGGGCGCGCGGTCGTCGCCGTGCCGCGCTCCGAGGAGGTCCGCTTCAACGACATGTGCGGGGCGCGGGGTCTGCCCGTCACGCGCATCGGTGTCGTGGACGGCGACTCGGTCGAGCTCCAGGGCGAGTTCGAACTGTCCCTGGAGGAGCTGCGCGAGGCCCACGAGGGGACGATCCCGGCGCTGCTCGCGTAGGCAGTGGTACGACGGTGAAGGCCCCGCCCGGATCATCCGGGCGGGGCCTTCTCGGCTGGTCGGCGGACACCTTCTCGCTGTTCCACCCCCTTCCGGGCGAGCGGGGGCGGCCTTCGCCGGTGATCACTCGCACGGATGATCGCCCGTGAGTGGTCAGGCCCCAGCGGGCTGGTGCTCCAGCGCGGTCTTCGGAGTGCCGCCCTCGGCCGGCGGGGACGTCGGCAGCCGCAGCGCCAGTACGGCTGCCAGCGTCATCAGTGCCGCCCCGCCCCAGAAGACCGCCTGCGTCGCGTCGGTGAAGGCCTGCACTCCGTCCTGGTGAGCGGCCCCGGTGAGCCGGGCCAGCGTGCTGATGTCACCGCCGGGGCCGTGGGCGGCGTACAGGCGGGCCAGGACGGTGCCGAAGAGGGCGGTGCCCAGGGCGTTGCCGAGGGTCTGGAAGAAGCGGATGCCGCTGGTGGCGACGCCCAGCTGGTGGTGTGGGGCGGCGTTCTGGACCAGGAGGATCAGCTGGCCGACCAGTTGGCCGAAGCCGGCGCCGGCCAGGAAGAGTTCACCGCGGATCAGCCAGAGTGAGGTGTGCGGGGCGGTCGTCGTGGCGAGGAGGGCGAAGGCGACGGCGCTGGTGGCCGTGCCGGTGAGGGTGAAGGTGCGGGCCGTCCAGCCGCGTGCGGTGAGCGGGCCGGTGAGCAGGCCGACCGTCGCCAGGCCGGCGGCCATCGGGACCAGGTACAGGCCCGCTGAGGAACTGGTGATACCGCGGGCGACCTGCAGGTAGATCAGGACGTAGTAGATCGCGCACATCATCGCCCCGCCCATGATGGCCTGAACGGCGAAGCCCAGGCGCACCTCGCGGATCTTGAACAGAGGGAGGGGCAGAACCGGTTCGGGGGCGCGGAGCTGCCGCCAGAGGAAGAGGGCGAGTGCCGCGACCCCCGTCAGGAGGATCCCGGTGATCACCGGAGACGTCCACGCGTACCGCTTCCCGCCCCAGTCCGTCACCAGCAGCAGCGCACTGGAGAAACCGGCCGCGAGCGCGGCGCCCGCGTAGTCGACCGGGCGGCGCACGTGGTGCTCGGGGAGTTTCAGGACGAGTGCGGCGCCGGTCAGGGCGGCGACACCGACGGGCAGGTTGACGTAGAAGATCCAGCGCCAGTTGGCGTGATCGGCCAGCAGGCCGCCGATCCAGGGGCCGACCGCCATGGCCCCGCCGGCGATGAGGCCACCCAGGTTGGTGCCCCTGTCGGCGCTCTTCTCCTCCGGGCCTTTGAGGTGGGCGATGACCACCATCGTCACGCTCATCAGGCCACCGCCGCCCAGGCCCTGCACGGCCCGGGCCGCGATCAACTGCGCCATCGACTGGGCGGCGCCGCACAGCGCGGAGCCGAGCAGGAAGGTGGCGATCGCGCCGGTGAACACGCGTTTCGGGCCGACGACGTCGCACAGCTTGCCGTACAGCGGCAGCAACGCCGCCGACGCCAGCGCGTAGGCGCTGACCAGCCACGGGATCTTGTCGATGCCGTGGCCGGGGTCGAGGTCCCGGACGATCGGGACGGTCGCGGCGGACACGATCTGCATGTCCAGCAGGGCCAGGACGATCGTCAGCAGGCAGACGACGAAGGCGACTTTGCGCTGGGTCTCGGTCATGACACCACCATGAACCCTTTTGTGTACTGAGTCAATGTTTCATCTCGGCTTAAAATTCGCCTTGGTACAGTGAGGGTATGGCTGAAGCGATGGGGCTGCGGGAGCGCAAGAAGGCGCAGACCGCGCGGCGGATCTGGCAGGTGGCCGTCGAGCTGTTCATCGAGCGCGGGTTCGACGCCGTCTCGGTCCAGGAGATCGCCGACGCGGCCGAGGTCTCCAAGATGACCGTCTTCAACTACTTCGGCTCCAAGGAGGACCTCGTCTTCCTGCCCATGGAGGAGCACTTCGCCGACGCGGCCCGCGCGGTGCGCGAGCGCCGGGCCGGCGAGTCCGCCGTGGCGGCGGTGCGCCGGCAGTTCCTGGAGATGGCCGAGGCCCGCGACCCCTCGGTCGGGCTGCACCCCGAACCGCTCGGCCGGCAGCTGCGCCAACTCGTCCTCGGCACCCCGGTCCTGATGGAGCGCGCCTTCCTCTCCGCCCAGAAGGGCACCCGAGACCTGGCCGCGCTGCTCGCCGAGGAGACCGGCGACCCCATGCTCGCCACCGTCGCCGCCGCCATGCTCAGCGCCGCCCGCAACGCCCTCATCGAGGAGCATCACGCCCGCATCGCACGCGGTGAGACCGCCGACGAGGTCGCCGCCGATGCCGCGGAGCGGGCCCGGCAGGCTTTCGACCTGGTCGAAAAGGGGCTGAGCGGCTACGCCGTGAAGGCATAGGCTCGCCGCCATGCCTCCGGCCAAGAAGCGCCCCCGCACCTACGACCCGGCCAAGGTCCGCGCCGCGGTCCTCGCCCAGCTCGGGAACGTACGGGAGACCGTACGGAAGCTGTCCCCCGAGCAGTTCGCGCTCCCCACCCGGCTCGGTGAGTGGACCGTGCGGGAGCTGGTGGCGCACATCGGGATGGCGGTGACGGCCGTACACCGGTCGCTCGACAAGCCGGAGCCCGCCAAGCAGGACGCCGTGCTGCTCGACTGGGCCTTCGCCACCGCCGCCAACTCCTCGGCCATCGACGAGTTCACCCGGCACCTCGCCGAGCAGCACACCGACCTCGGCGCCTATCTCGCGGACATCGAGCAGAGCCTCGGCCGGCTGCTCGACGAGCACCCCGGCAGCCGTCTCCTGGAGACCAACTTCGGCGCCGTGCCCCTCGCGGACTACGTCGTCACCCGCACCGTCGAACTCGTCGTCCACACCGACGACCTGAACGCCGCCGTGCCGGGCCTGGAGGTGCCGTACGACCGCCAGGCCCTCGCCGCCTGCACCCGGCTGCTCGCCGACGCCCTGGCCGCCAAGGCGCCCGGCGCCTCCACCGAGGTGCGGATCCCGCCGTACGCCGTCGTGCAGTGCATCGAGGGCCCCCGGCACACCCGTGGCACCCCGCCGAACGTCGTCGAGACCGACCCGCTGACCTGGATCCGGCTCGCGACCGGGCGCCTGACCTGGGCGGACGCCATCCAGGAGGCCCGGGTCAGCGCCAGCGGGGAACGGGCCGACCTGAGCGGGCTGCTGCCGCTGATGAGGTGAACGGGGGGAACCGGTCTCCCGTCCCTCCCGTCCCATCGGCATGGACAAACAGCGACTCACCCTCGCCGTCCTGATCGTGCTTCCGCTCGTCATGGCGTGCGGAAGCGACACGGGCAGCGCCTCCGTCGCGTCGGAGGTGTCCGGCGTCCACTGGAAGGTCGACAGCGTCACCGTGGACGGCACCACCCGGCGCGCTCCGTCCGACGCCGACCTCCGGATCCGCGCCGACGGAACCGCCGTGGGCAACTACGGCTGCAACGAGTTCGGCGCCAAGGCCGCCTTCAAGGACCACCGCGTCGAACTGACGAACGCCCGCCAGACCCTGATGGCCTGCGAGCCCCGGCGCATGGCCTTCGAGCGGGCCCTCGCCGCCACCCTCACCGACCACGCGCTCACGGTCGAGACCAAGGACGACGGCCTGACGCTCACCACCCACGACGGCGACCGCATCCGGCTGACCGAGGAGCCCCAGGAGAAGAGCGCCCCGCTGTACGGGACGAAGTGGACGATCACGGCACTCGGTGACTCCAACGGCACGGCGACCGGCCTGCCGAGCCGGCAGAAGTCGTCCGCGTACCTCACCTTCGACAAGAAGTCCGGCAAGGTCACCGGCCGCCTCGGCTGCAACCACGTCACCGCGAACGCCACGGTCCGCGACGGACATATCACCCTCGGCGCCCCGTCCACCACACGAATGATGTGCGACACCTCACTCATGCATACGGAGAAGGGCCTCCTGCGCCTCTTCGACGGCACCGTCAGCTACGGGTTGGATCAGCAAACCCTCACGCTGACCAGCGCAAACGGAGAAACCGCCAAGGCGGTCGCCGAGCAGTGATCCATTGGCGGCAGGTATCCCCAATTCGGACCAGTGGTCGATCTCGCCTACACTCGGAGCCGTGCCACGTGGTGACGGTCGACTCAATCATGATCTGCTCCCCGGTGAGAAGGGCCCTCAGGACGCCTGCGGCGTCTTCGGAGTCTGGGCTCCCGGTGAAGAGGTCGCCAAGCTCACTTACTTCGGGCTCTACGCCCTCCAGCATCGGGGCCAGGAATCCGCGGGTATCGCGGTCAGCAACGGCTCCCAGATCCTCGTCTTCAAGGACATGGGCCTCGTCTCCCAGGTCTTCGACGAGACCTCGCTCGGTTCGCTCCAGGGTCATATCGCGGTCGGTCACGCCCGCTACTCGACCACCGGCGCCTCCGTGTGGGAGAACGCCCAGCCGACGTTCCGCGCCACCGCGCACGGCTCCATCGCGCTCGGCCACAACGGCAACCTGGTCAACACGGCCCAGCTCGCCGAGATGGTCGCCGACCTCCCGAAGAAGGAGGGCGGCCGCACCCCGCGCGTGGCGGCCACCAACGACACCGACCTGCTGACGGCGCTGCTCGCCGCCCAGGAGGACGCGGACGGCAAGCCGCTGACCATCGAGGAGGCCGCCCACACGGTCCTCCCGAAGGTGCGCGGTGCCTTCTCCCTCGTCTTCATGGACGAGCACACCCTCTACGCCGCCCGTGACCCGCAGGGCATCCGCCCGCTGGTCCTCGGCCGTCTGGAGCGCGGCTGGGTCGTCGCCTCCGAGTCCGCCGCCCTCGACATCTGCGGCGCCAGCTACGTCCGTGAGATCGAGCCGGGCGAGTTCGTCGCCATCGACGAGAACGGCCTGCGCACCTCTCGATTCGCGGAAGCGAAGCCCAAGGGCTGTGTCTTCGAGTACGTGTACCTGGCCCGCCCGGACACCGACATCGCCGGCCGGAACGTGTACCTCTCCCGCGTGGAGATGGGCCGCAAGCTGGCGAAGGAAGCCCCGGTCGAGGCCGACCTGGTCATAGCGACCCCGGAGTCCGGCACCCCGGCCGCCATCGGCTACGCGGAGGCCTCCGGCATCCCCTTCGGCGCGGGTCTCGTGAAGAACGCGTACGTCGGCCGGACCTTCATCCAGCCCTCGCAGACGATCCGCCAGCTCGGCATCCGTCTGAAGCTGAACCCGCTGAAGGAAGTCATCAAGGGCAAGCGCCTGGTCGTCGTCGACGACTCGATCGTGCGCGGCAACACCCAGCGGGCGCTGGTGCGGATGCTCCGGGAGGCCGGGGCCGCCGAGGTCCACATCCGGATCTCCTCGCCGCCCGTGAAGTGGCCCTGCTTCTTCGGCATCGACTTCGCCACCCGCGCCGAGCTCATCGCCAACGGCATGACCATCGACGAGATCGGCACCTCGCTGGGCGCCGACTCGCTGGCGTACATCTCCATCGACGGCATGATCGAGGCGACCACCATCGCCAAGCCGAACCTGTGCCGCGCCTGCTTCGACGGCGAGTACCCGATGGAGCTCCCCGACCCCGAGCTGCTCGGCAAGCAGCTGCTGGAGACGGAGCTGGCCGCGGGTCCCGCGGCCACGGCCGCGGCCGACGCGATCCGTCGCCCGTAGAGCCCGCCCTACCTGCAGTACGACACGAAAGCTCTCATAGCCATGTCTGAGACAACTGGTGCCAGCTACGCAGCCGCGGGCGTCGACATCGAAGCGGGCGACCGCGCCGTCGAGCTGATGAAGGAGTGGGTGAAGAAGACGCAGCGCCCCGAAGTCCTCGGCGGCCTCGGCGGCTTCGCCGGCCTCTTCGACGCCTCCGCCCTCAAGCGCTTCGAGCGTCCCCTCCTCGCCTCCGCCACCGACGGTGTGGGCACCAAGGTCGACATCGCGCGCCAGTTGGGTGTGTACGACACCATCGGCCACGACCTGGTCGCGATGGTCATGGACGACATCGTGGTGTGCGGCGCCGAGCCGCTGTTCATGACCGACTACATCTGCGTCGGCAAGGTCCACCCCGAGCGGGTGGCCGCGATCGTCAAGGGCATCGCGGAGGGCTGTGTGCTGGCCGGCTGCGCTCTCGTGGGCGGCGAGACCGCCGAACACCCGGGGCTGCTCGGCCCGGACGACTTCGACGTCGCCGGCGCCGGGACGGGCGCCGTGGAGGCCGACCGGCTGCTGGGCCCGGATCGTATCCGTACGGGTGACGCGGTGATCGCCATGGCGGCCTCCGGGCTTCACTCGAACGGGTACTCGCTCGTCCGGCACGTCCTGCTGAACCAGGCGGGTCTGTCGCTCGACGCGCGGATCGAGGAGTTCGGCCGCACCCTCGGCGAGGAGCTGCTGGAGCCGACCAAGATCTACTCGCTGGACTGCCTGGCCCTGACCCGTACCACCGAGGTGCACGCGTTCAGCCATGTCACGGGTGGCGGCCTCGCCGCGAACCTCGCCCGTGTCATCCCCGACGAGCTGCACGCGATCGTCGACCGCTCCACCTGGACCCCGGCCCCGGTCTTCGACCTCGTCGGCAGGACGGGTCAGGTCGAGCGCCTGGAGCTGGAGAAGACCCTCAACATGGGCGTGGGCATGATCGCCATCGTCCCCGAGGAGTCCACGGACGTGGCCCTGGCGACTCTGGCCGACCGCGGGGTCGAGGCATGGGTCGCCGGAGAGATCACCGACCGCGGGGACCACGCCACGGGCGCGGAGCTGGTCGGCGACTACAGCGCCTGACGGCCGCTGGGACAGCGCAAAACCCGGTCCGGTGGTGTGGACCACCCCGGACCGGGTCAAGCACAGCTAGTGCGTCAAGCGCCGCGGCGATGTTGTGACGACGCGGGACCGGACTCGTCGTCCTCGTCCTCATCGTCGTCGTTGTAGAGATCCGCGTACTGGGCGTACGGGTCGTCTTCGTCCTCGTCGTCCTCGAACGGCTCGCCGTTCGGCGGCTGGCTCGAAGTCGAAGCGCCCAGCTCGCTGGCCAGACGCGACAGGTCAGTCCCGCCGCTGTTGTACTTCAGCTGGCGGGCGACCTTCGTCTGCTTGGCCTTGGCCCGGCCGCGCCCCATGGCTCGACCCCCTCGGTGACGGGGCTCGACGGCCCCAGAGTCTTGACACGCGTTCATGATCTGGAACGGGCTCTCCGCGGAGAGACCGGTCCGTAGGGCTTCCACGGTACCTGAGCCCGCGCCCATACGGTACGTCGCCCGCAGGACGGGCCCGGGTCCAGGACCCTCGGGGCGCCCCGTCCCCGCTGGTCAACCGCGATTTTAACCACTTCTCGGCAGGCGACCCGCCGACGAACGTGAGAGTTCTCTCTAAGTGTGCGCCGACGGGTACCGGCCAAACCTCCCGAAGGTCAGAGACTGCGCCCCGCGGCGGCCTCGTGCATCCGCTGCTCGGCGATCCGGTCGGCCGCCGCGGCCGGCGGAATCCCGTCCGTCTTCGCACGTGCGAATATGGCCAGGGTGGTGTCGAAGATCTTCGCCGCCTTCGCCTTGCACCGCTCGAAGTCGAAGCCGTGCAGCTCGTCGGCGACCTGGATGACACCGCCGGCGTTCACCACGTAGTCCGGCGCGTAGAGGATCCCGCGGTCGGCGAGGTCCTTCTCGACGCCTGGGTGGGCGAGCTGGTTGTTGGCGGCACCGCAGACGATCCTCGCGGTCAGCGCGGGCACGGTGTCGTCGTTCAGGGCACCGCCGAGCGCGCAGGGGGCGTAGATGTCCAGGCCCTCGGCGCGGATCAGGGTCGCGGTGTCGGCGACGGCGCTCACGCCCTGCGGGTGCGCGGCGAGGATCCGTCCCACGGCCTCCTCGCGCACATCGGTGATGACGACCTCGGCGCCCTCGTCGCGCAGGTGCCGGACCAGGTGGTGGCCGACCTTGCCGACGCCCGCGATGCCCACCTTGCGGCCGCGCAGCGAGGGGTCGCCCCACAGGTGCTGGGCGCTGGCCCGCATGCCCTGGTAGACGCCGAAGGCGGTGAGGACGGAGGAGTCGCCGGCGCCGCCGTTCTCCGGGGAGCGTCCGGTCGTCCAGCGGCACTCCCGGGCCACGACGTCCATGTCGGCGACATACGTACCGACGTCGCACGCGGTGACGTAGCGCCCGCCGAGGGAGGCGACCATGCGCCCGTAGGCGAGCAGCAGCTGCTCGGCCTTGTCCCTCTCCGGGTCGCCGATGATCACGGCCTTGCCGCCGCCGTGGTCGAGACCGGCCATGGCGTTCTTGTACGACATCCCGCGCGCGAGGTTCAGCGCGTCGGCGACGGCCTCCGCCTCGGTCGCGTACGGGTAGAAGCGGGTACCACCGAGGGCGGGGCCCAGGGCGGTGCTGTGGATGGCGATGACGGCCTTGAGACCGCTGGCGCGGTCCTGGCAGAGCACGACTTGCTCATGTCCGCCCTGGTCCGAGTGGAACAGGGTGTGCAGTACATCAGCAGGTGCGCCGGTTACGTCGGTCACTGTGGTGACTCCTGAGTAGCTAGCGGCGGTCGGAGACCAGCTCCCGTGCGGGTGGCGGGTGCTGTGAGCATGAGATTAGAGCCTGGGCGCCCCCGTCACCGCGCAGTGCTCAGGATCACCCACTCGCGGAGTACGTCCGTGCGACGATTTGCATAGATTTCCCGCCGGTTTGTGAGCGGGTTCGGCAGGTTTTCCCGGTGGTGGGCGGGGGAGGGAGCAGGCGTGCCCAAGGTGTCCTCGGTGATCGTCCCGTACGCGACGTACCTGCGCGTGTACGAGCCACTGGCCGCCTTCCCCGAGCCGGAGCGCAGCCACTGGGCGCGCTACGCCCGGCGCGCCGACCGTCCCTCGTACCAGGACGAACTGCGCCGCTCCCTGGCCGACTTGGTGCCGACCCCGCCGATCCCGGTGCCGGTGCACGAGAGCAGCGACGCCTTCGTGCTGGAGGCCGACGGGGTGCTGTGCGTATGCCCCTGGCGGACCCGGCTGCGCGGCTGGCAGGCCCTCCAGGAGCTGCCCGAGGAGCTGCCGAGGCCGGTGCTGGACGCGGTGCTCCCGGAGGTCGTACGCCGCCAGGCGACCCAGGACTACGAGCGCTGGCTGGTGCGCAACCCGGACGCCCGCCCGTGGATCCGCACGGCGACCTGGCAGGTCCCGCTGCACTGGTTCGTGCTGGTGGCGGACGAGGAGCGGCGCTTCGACAAGGGCTCCGGCGAGATCCCCCCGATGCTGCGCTACCAGACGCCCATGGTGCAGGCGCGGCGGCGGGTGGCGCGGGCGCTGCGGGCCCTCAAGGACGGCATCGACGAGGGGCCGCTGATCGACGGCCTGGTGGACGTGGGGCGCTGGCTGGAGGAGTTCCACCCGCGCTCGACGGTGGAGCTGGACTACGGCGGCCTGGTGCACACGCTGCCGGCCGGCGAGCTCGAGGACGACCACTCCGCGGCGGACGTCGCCGAGGGCATCGAGGCGCTGCGGCAGGGCGACGGGGCGGCCGCGGGGGCGGCGTACGCGCGGCTGGTGGAGCGCTGGCGGGCGGTCCGGGACCGGCGCTCGGCCAACTGAGAGCCATCTCAGGTAACGAACTGACGTTTGACGAATCGCCCGTTTTGGGGTTTCGTCCTCGCACCGAAGTGTGCTCTGAGTTTCCTGAGGTTTCGTCAACATGGGACGTAGGTCCCGATCCGGGCGTTCATCTCAAGCTGTGCCAAGCGTGATGGACCGCACTTACGCGGCCCTTGCGTCCCTTGCCCCTCCTCGTGCCAAAATAGGACAAGGAGTCCGGGGAGGGCTCCGTCCGTCCCGGTGCGTACCACTGTGGGCGGAATCTCAGCATTGCACGCTTTGGGGGGTCTCGTGGCTCCTGATTGTCCTGTGACTGATCGTCACAGTGACGTGACTGTCCGCTATGGCATGGTCCATCGGCTTCCGTCGCTGATGAACACCTGGAGGGGCAATTCCATCGGTTTGGCCGACGCGGCTGGACAGATGGTGTAGTTGTAGTGCCGAGGACAAGCCGTTCGTCCTATAACCGACTCGACTCGCGTCCACCATTTCGGGCAACGCGGGTCAAGGTGCAGAATTTAGAGGAAAGAACCGAGAAGGTTCGGTTCTCCCGAGGAGGCCGCTCATGACCGCTCGCACCCCTGATGCCGAGCCGCTGCTGACCCCGGCTGAGGTCGCCACGATGTTCCGCGTCGACCCCAAGACGGTCACGCGGTGGGCGAAGGCCGGAAAGCTCACTTCGATCCGTACGCTCGGCGGGCACCGCCGCTACCGCGAGGCGGAGGTCCGTGCACTGCTCGCGGGCATCCCGCAGCAGCGCAGCGAGGCCTGAACAACTGCATAACAGGGCAAACCGGCAGGTCCCCCACTTGCCGCGGCGCCCGAACTCTTGGCTCCAAGCGACGCGGGGTCTGCCCCAACAGGCTCCACGCCCACGCTCTTCAGAGCTTTCCAAGCAAGTAACAGGGTGCGTCGTTGATCGCGCTGGACTCCGCCGGGTCCAGCGCGATCTTTTTTGTGCGCGGGGCCTGTCTGGCCCGAGGCGCTGTGATCGGCCTTGTCGGAGTCTGGGGAAGGGTGTCGGACCGCCTGTGGGGCCCGCGCGGCCGGGGCCCTGCGGCAGCCTCGCGGAGGAGTCCCCGAGTGGTGCAATTGCACATATAAAATTGACCACTTGTAGGCGAGGTGTAAGTACCGCGCTTTCAGAAACTCATGCGGTGACACCCGTCACACGCCGCGGTCCTTGTTGCCCTCTGCGTCCGTGCGCTAGTGGAGGCGGGCGGTCCAGATTCCCATGGCGGGGCGGGCGTTGGGCCGCCGGCCGTCATGCGCCGGCGGCACTTTCCTCCTCGACGACCTCGTCCGGGACCTCGCCGGCCCTCGGTGAGTCCATCGCCAGCCGCAGCAGGTGGTGGCAAATGGGGCAGTGGCGGGTCAGATGGCCGTACGAGGAAGCGGCCGACAGATGCGCACGGAGCAGGGCCCGTGTCTCGTGCCTGACCGACGCCGCCATACGCCACCTCCACGGGGCCGAACGGGGAACGGCCCTGTCTTCTGGGTACCGACGGAATGTGACGCCGTCAAGACAGCGTGGGGCTGCGCCGGTGCAGCGTGACGGGGCCTCGCCGGTGTGACAGCGCACGGCGCCGCGGTGGCCGTCCCTGGGGGCTGCCGCCCCCAGCCCCCCGCTTCGGCCTGAACGGCCTCGTCCTCAAACGCCGGACGGGCTGATTGGCGGCGCGGGCGCGGCCTCCGCCTGGCAGGGTGACGAGTGGTGGATGGGTTCGGGCACGAAGAAGGCCCGCACCTTGTTCGGTGCGGGCCTTCTCACTTCACTGCGGTCCTGACGGGATTTGAACCCGCGGCCTCCACCTTGACAGGGTGGCGAGCACTCCAAACTGCTCCACAGGACCAGGTTTCGCGGCGCCATTCGTGCGTTGCGCTGCGAGAAGAGACTGTACAGGAGGGTGAGCCCGCTGGTCGAACTCACCCACTGTGCGCGGCCGGTTACGGGACGGCCGCGTCGATCGCCTTCACGATCCGCTTGTCGGAGACCGGGTACGCCGTCCCCAGCGCATGGGCGAAATAGCTGACCCGGAGCTCCTCGATCATCCAGCGGATGTCCAGCACCGAGGAGGGAACCGGGCGGCCCTGGGGCAGCTGCTCCAGGAGCCACGCGTACTCGTCCTGCATCTCGTGGACCTTCTCCATGCGCGTCGTGTCCCGCTGGACACCCGTGGGCATCTGCTGGAGGCGGCGGTCCGCGGCGACCAGGTAGCGCATCAGGTCGGGCAGGCGGCGAAGCCCCGTCTCCGTCACGAAGCCGGGCTTCACAAGGCCGTCCAACTGCCCCCGGACGTCCTGGAGGTTCGGGAGCAGCGCAGGGCTGCGTACGGACTTCAGACGGCGCTCACAGGCCTGCCAGGCGGCCAGTACCTGCTGCACCTGCCCCACCGTACGGACCGTCGAGTCCACGATCTCCGCGCGCACCTTGTCGTACAGCTTCCGGTACGACTCCTCGTCCCAGGCCGGGCCCCCGAAGTCCCCGATCAGCTTGTCCGCCGCCGCCATCGCGCAGTCGTCGAACAGGGCCTGGATCGAGCCGTGCGGGTTCGCGGACAGGGCGAGCTTCTGGGCGTTCGTCAGGCGGTCGCTCGCGAATTTGGCGGGGTTGACCGGGATGTTGCGCAGGATCAGCCTGCGCGTGCCCTTCCACATCGCCTCCGCCTGTTCCGCCTCCGTGTCGAAGAGGCGGACCGAGACCGTGTCGCCGTCGTCCACCAGCGCCGGATACGCCTTCACCGGCTGGCCCGCCCGGCGCGTCTCGAAGACGCGGGTCAGCGAGCCGATCGTCCAGTCCGTCAGGCCCTTGCGCTCCAGGGACGGGCCTCCCTCGCGCGAGGCGGTGGCCGCGGCGGCCTGGGAGAGGGCCTTGCGGGCCTTCGGCTTCAGCCGGAGCCGCAGTGCCTCCAGGTCCTTGTCCTCGGCCAGCTTGCGCCGCCGCTCGTCGACGATGCGGAACGTGATGCGCAGATGGTCCGGGACCTTCGACCAGTCGAAGTCCGACGCCTCGAAGGGCACTCCGACCATGCGCTTCAGCTCGCGCGCCATCGTCACCGTCAAAGGCTCCTGCAACGACTGTGCTTGATTGCGCCCCTCCGGGGACGACGCCGTATCCAGGAAGCGCTTCGCGAAGTTCGGTGCCGGCACGTAGTTGCGGCGGATCGGCTTCGGGAGCGAGCGGATCAGCTCGGTGACGAGTTCCTCCCGCAGGCCCGGGATCTGCCAGTCGAAGCCCTCGTCCGTGACCTGGTTGAGGACCTGGAGCGGGACATGGACCGTCACGCCGTCCGCGTCGGCTCCCGGCTCGAACTGGTACGTCACCCGGAACTTCAGCGGCCCCTGCCGCCACGTGTCGGGATAGTCGGCCTTGGTGACCGCCTCCGCCGACTCCCGGATGAGCATCTCCCGCTCGAAGTCCAGGAACTCCGGCTGCTCCTGCCGCTTCCGCTTCCACCAGGAGTCGAAGTGCGCGCCGGACACGACGTGTTCGGGCACCTTCTGGTCGTAGAAGTCGAAGAGCGTGTCGTCGTCGACGACGATGTCCCGGCGCCGGGCGCGGTGCTCCAGCTCCTCGACCTCGCTGAGGAGTCTGCGGTTGTCGGCGAAGAACTTGTGGTGCGTACGCCAGTCGCCCTCGACGAGCGCGTTGCGGATGAACAGCTCGCGGGAGACCTCGGGGTCGATGCGGCCGTAGTTCACCTTCCGCTGGGCGACGATCGGGATGCCGTACAGCGTGACCTTCTCGTACGCCATCACGGCCGCCTGGTCCTTCTCCCAGTGCGGTTCGCTGTACGTGCGCTTCAGCAAATGCTCCGCGAGCGGCTCGACCCACTCCGGCTCGATCCTCGCGTTGACGCGGGCCCAGAGCCGGGACGTCTCCACCAGCTCCGCGGACATCACGAACCGCGGCTGCTTCCTGAAGAGGGCCGAGCCCGGGAAGATCGCGAACTTGGCGTTGCGGGCGCCCAGATACTCGTTCTTCGCGCCGTCCTTCACGTCCTTCATGCCGATGTGGGACAGGAGTCCGGCGAGGAGCGATAGGTGGATGCGGTCGGCGGGGGCGTCCTCCTCATTGAGGTGGATGCCCATCTGCTTGGCGACCGTCCTCAACTGCGTGTAGATGTCCTGCCATTCGCGAATGCGCAGGAAGTTGAGGTACTCCTGCTTGCACATCCGGCGGAAGGAGCTCGAACCCCGCTCCTTCTGCTGCTCGCGGATGTAGCGCCACAGGTTGAGGTAGGCGAGGAAGTCGCTGGTCTCGTCCTTGAAGCGGGCGTGCTGCTGGTCCGCCTGGGCCTGTTTGTCGGCGGGGCGCTCGCGGGGGTCCTGGATGGACAGCGCGGCGGCTATGACCATGACCTCGCGGACACAGCCGTTCTTGTCGGCCTCCAGGACCATACGGGCCAGCCGCGGGTCGACGGGCAGCTGGGCGAGCCTGCGGCCGGTCGGGGTGAGACGCTTGCGTACGTCCTTCTCGGCCGGGTCCAGCGCGTGCAGCTCCTGGAGCAGTTGCACGCCGTCGCGGATGTTGCGGTGGTCCGGCGGGTCGATGAAGGGGAACTTCTCGATGTCGCCGAGGCCGGCCGCGGTCATCTGCAGGATGACCGACGCCAGGTTCGTACGGAGGATCTCCGCGTCCGTGAACTCCGGGCGGGCGAGGAAGTCGTCCTCGGAGTAGAGGCGGATGCAGATGCCGTCGGAGGTACGGCCGCAGCGGCCCTTGCGCTGGTTGGCGCTGGCCTGCGAGATCGGCTCGATCGGCAGGCGCTGGACCTTGGTGCGGTGGCTGTAGCGGCTGATTCTGGCGAAGCCCGGGTCGATGACGTACTTGATGCCCGGGACGGTCAGCGAGGTCTCGGCGACGTTCGTGGCCAGAACGATCCTGCGGCCCGCGTGCGGCTGGAAGACGCGGTGCTGCTCGGCGTGCGAGAGGCGCGCGTAGAGGGGCAGGACCTCGGTGCCCTGCCCATTAGCGCCTCCGGCGCGGGGGTAGTTCTTCTTGACCAGCGCGTCCGCCGTGTCGCGGATCTCCCGCTCGCCCGAGAGGAAGACGAGGATGTCGCCCTTGCCCTCGCCCTGGAGCTCCTCGACCGCGTCGCAGATCGCGGTGATCTGGTCGCGGTCGGAGTCGTCGCCGTCCTCTTCGAGGAGGGGCCGGTAGCGGACCTCGACGGGGTACGTCCGCCCGCTGACCTCGATGATCGGTGCGTCGCCGAAGTGCCGGGAGAAGCGCTCGGGGTCGATGGTCGCGGAGGTGATCACGACCTTGAGATCGGGCCGCTTCGGCAGCAGCTGCGCGAGATACCCGAGCAGGAAGTCGATGTTGAGGGACCGCTCGTGGGCCTCGTCGATGATGATCGTGTCGTAGGCGCGCAGCTCGCGGTCGGTCTGGATCTCGGCGAGCAGGATGCCGTCCGTCATCAGCTTGATGAAGGTCGAGTCCTGGTTCACCTGGTCGGTGAACCGCACCTTCCAGCCGACGGCCTCGCCGAGCGGCGTGTCCAGCTCCTCGGCCACGCGCTCGGCGACCGTGCGGGCGGCGATACGACGGGGCTGGGTGTGCCCGATCATCCCCCTGACGCCACGCCCGAGCTCGAGACAGATCTTGGGGATCTGGGTGGTCTTTCCGGACCCGGTCTCACCGGCGACGATGACGACCTGGTGATCGCGGATCGCGTCGGCGATGTCGCTCTTCTTCTGGCTGACCGGGAGCTGCGCGGGATACGTGATCGCGGGCACGCCGGCGCGCCGGGTGCCGATCCGCTCCTCGGCCTTGCCGATCTCCGCCTCGATCTCGGCGAGAACGGCGGCACGGGCCTCCGGCTTACGGATCTTGCGCGCGCCTTCGAGCCTGCGCCCGAGCCGCTGCGCGTCGCGCAGGGAGAGCTCGGTCAGGCGGGGGGCCAGATCGCCGAGGGCCGGCGAACCGGGCGCCGGGGTGCCAGATGCCGGAGTGCCGGGGGCAGGATGCGTAGACATACGCGATCCAGGATCTCATCCCTGGGAAATCCCTGGCGAACCATTTGTGGCCGGTGCCTCAGGGGGCCTCGGAGGTCCGCTGAGCGGGAGGCGCGGCCGGGGCGGCGGGCGTGGCCGCAGGCGCCGGTGCCGGCTGCTGCTGCTGCCGTGCCGCGCCCTCGCCCAGCGCGATCGACTTCGCGGTGTTGGAGACGGCCTTGATGCCCAGGTAGGCGGTGGTCATGCTGCTCACCGCGGTGAAGGCGGCGGTGAGGACGCCGACGATCACCGACCTGTCCCCACCGAGCCGCCACACCCCGAAGATCGCGACCCCGGCGATGGCCAGATTGCTGATCACCACGGCCAGCAGCCCGTACCGGGCCCGGCTCTTCTCCAACTCGGCGTCCCCCATGGCCCCGGAAGGTAGCGCCCGGGGGGCGCGGTGCCAAGCCGGTCACCGCACGTCGACGTAGTCCTCCCGGCCGTCGCCGACGAAGTGCTTGCTGTCGGGGTACAGGAAGACGGGCACCCAGGTGCCGTCCTGCGTCGCCTTGAACCCCTTGCTGAAGGAGCCGTTGGTCTGCGTGGTGACGGTGGCCATCAGGTACCAGGTGGTCTTGCCCTTGGGCCGGAAGAGGATCTGCACCTTCTTGCCGCCGTACGCCTTCCAGGTCGTACTGCCGACCTTGAGCTCCTGGAGCACGCCCTTCACCGTGATCGTGCGGCCCTTGGTCACCGGCTCGGGGGACGCGTTGGCGTCCTTGATCCGGGTGAGGGCGCGGTTGCGGCGCAGGGCGGTGCTGAGGGTGCCCTTGATGTCCTTGGTGGAGGAACCGCCGTAGTGCAGGCGCCAGTAGCCGTCGGTGTAGCCCGGCAGCTTCTCGACCGTGAACTGGGAGCCGAAGCCGGTCTTGACGGTCTTCTTCGTGCTCCAGCCGGTCTGGCCGTCGGCCGAGTACTGGATGTCGACACTGGCCTGGTCGCTGGTGTCGCGGCCGATCAGGTCGAGGGTGCCGTTCACGGTCACCTGGGCGTACTTGTCCAGGGACGCCGTGAAGCCGGAGAACTTCGTCGTCGCGGTGACGGCGACGGTGACGTCCGCGGTCGTGGTGCGCTGGATGAAGGGGTTGTACGGGTACGGCTGGAAGGCCACCTCGAAGACGCTCGTGCTGCCCCAGGGGGACTTCACGAAGGAGAAGCGGCCGTTCGCGTCGGTCGTCGCGTCGACGGGGTTGCAGGTGGTGCAGTCCTTGTAGTCCATCTCCAGCGGGATGCCGGACAGCGGCTTCCACTCGTCGCCGTACTGGTACTGGAGGGTGCCGGTGACGTCGACCTTGTCGCCCGCGGTGACGTGGAAGCTGCTCTTGTCGAGGACGAACCGGGTCGGCGCGGCCTGCGGCCTGACGTCGACCCAGGGGACGGTGGCGAAGCCCAGGTCGCCGTTGTACTGGGCGAAGGTCCAGCCGCCCGACGTCGTCTCGTCGGAGGCGGCGAAGTGGCCGGCCTCGTCCGTGACGACGGTCGTGTCCTGGTTCTCGTCGAACGTGAGGTCCACGGTGGCGCCGGGCAGCGGCACGGTCTCGCGGGTGCTGGGGTCGCGGACGACCATGTCGCCGGTGGCGGTGACCGTGCGGTGCTCGATGTCCGGCTCGGTCGGCGTGACGGCGAAGCCGGTGATGACGGGCTGCTTCTGGTAGTGCAGGGTGCCCGCGTTCTGCTGGACGGTGGTCTCGCCGCTGCTGTCGGTGGCCTCGACGTCGACCGTGTAGTCGCCGAGCGTGTCCAGGTGGATGGGCTGGGAGGCCCAGATCCCCTCCCACGAG
Organism: Streptomyces sp. NPDC001137; assembly: GCF_040298885.1. Lineage (NCBI taxonomy): Bacteria > Bacillati > Actinomycetota > Actinomycetes > Kitasatosporales > Streptomycetaceae > Streptomyces > Streptomyces sp. NPDC001137. Next base: position 38,590 of record NZ_JBEPBA010000019.1, on the reverse strand, counting down.
CTGACGTAGTACTTCTTCGTGAAGTCGGTGATCGTGGCCACCGGCGGGTCCGACTCGCTGCCGCCGACCGGGCGGAGCGTCGCGGTGACCTTGTCGATGTCGCCGCTGTAGTTGAGGCGTACGTCGAGGACCGACCAGTCGGCCGAGTCGCTGTACGCGTCCTCCACGTTCGGCCCGGCGGCATGGGCGGTGCCGGGCAGGGCAAGGGTGCCGACCAGCACGGCACCGACCGTGACCAGCCCTCTGGCGATGTGTCTCAAGAACCCCCCTCAGGTCCCCTGTGGACGACGAAACCCCCCTCCGGATGTCCGGTAGGGGGGTTTCGTGCTTGTGGCTGGGGCCGGGGTCGAACCGGCGACCTATCGCTTTTCAGGCGATCGCTCGTACCAACTGAGCTACCCAGCCACGAGGTCTCCGAGGAAACCTCAGCGGTCCTGACGGGATTTGAACCCGCGGCCTCCACCTTGACAGGGTGGCGAGCACTCCAAACTGCTCCACAGGACCAAGCTGTGTGGGCGACCACCAGTGTCGCACACGGTTTTGCGTGCCCCCAACGGGATTCGAACCCGTGCTACCGCCTTGAAAGGGCGGCGTCCTAGGCCGCTAGACGATGAGGGCTATCGGCCCGCCTGGGCGCTTCTCAGCGCGTCGGGGACGTGAGAAGCATATGGGATGGCGGGAGGTATCGCCAAAACGGTTTACGGGGTGGAGCCGGAGGGTGCTGAAGGGGCGGGAGTGGAAGGGGCGGCTCCCGGTTTGTTCTCCTGGGACAGGTGGCGGGTGACCTCCGCCGTCGTCTCGCCCAGACCGCCCAGCTTGATGGAGTCCCAGGCCTGGAGGCGGCGGGTGTCGCGGTCGAAGTAGAGGATCGAGGCCTCGATGGGGGCCGGGTACTTGTGCTCCAGGGCGCGCAGGCCGCTGCCGCCCGTCGAGCCCTCCATGCGCAGCCGGGTGCCGCGCGGGAGGATCTCGTCGCCCTCGTGGTGGAGGTGGCCGCACAGGACCAGCGGCACCTCGCCGTCGACCTCGCGGGCCGCCGACGGCTCATGGACCATGGCCACGTCGACGGGGGTCCCCGCGCTCTTCTGGTCGCTCAGGGCGGTCGCCAGGCGGTCGCCGGCCAGTTCCTCCGACTGGGCGGCTCCGAGGACCTTCGAGCGGTCGGGGGTGAACTGCGGATCGCCCATGCCCGCGAAGCGCAGGCCCCCGACCGTCTCCGCCCGTCCGCCGTCCAGTACGTGCACGTTCTTCATGCGCTCCAGATAGCGCTGCGTGATGTCCGAGTCGTGGTTGCCGCGGACCCAGACGTACGGCGCTCCCAGGTCGGCGATCGGGTCGAGGAAGCCGTTCTCCGCCGCCGAGCCGTGGTCCATCGTGTCGCCCGTGTCGACGATCACGTCGACCTTGTACTGGTCCACCAGCGACGCGATGATCTTCCAGCTCGCGGGGTTGAGGTGGATGTCCGAGACGTGCAGCACGCGGACGGTGGTCGGGTCCGGCTGGTAGGCGGGGAGCGTGGACGTGACGTCGTAGAGCTTCGTCACATTGGTCACCAGGCGGGCCAACTCCTTCTGGTAGACGTCGAATTCGGTGACGATGTTGCGGGCGTTGCCGACCAGCGAGGGCGCGGAGGAGAGGAGGCCCGAGTACTTCGGTTCGAGGACGGACTCGGGGTTCCAGGTCGCGTACACCGAGGCTCCGCAGGCCATCAGGAGGGCCAGGGCCGTGCCGCCGGCGGCGAGGGCGCGGCGGGGGCGGCGGTAGACCGCGAGGCCCAGGGCCGTGGCTCCCGAGACGACGGCGACGCAGGAGCGCAGGGCCAGGTCGAGGGTGCCGTGCTCGACGTCGTGGGCGACCTCGTCCTGGAGGCCGGTCAGGCGTTCGGGATGGTCCACCAGGGCCTGGGCGCGGACCGGGTCGAGTTGGTCGACGTTCACGTCCAGGCGCAGTGGTGCGTGGTGGCTGTTCAGGTGCAGGGCGCCGAGCGGCGAGATGTTGATCTTCGTGCCGCCGCTGAGGGAGGGGCGCAGGGTCATCGTCGTGTCCATGGGGCCGACCGGGACCCGGACGTTTCCGACGATCAGCAGCCCCAGCCAGGCGCCGAGCAGGACCACGGCTGCCAGACCCAGGGCGCGGGGCCAGGGGTGCGGCTGCCGGACCAGTTCGAGGGTCGGGTGGGGACGGCGTGCGCGGTAGTGGCGGGCGAGGGTGCGCGGGGACTTGCGTACCCGGTTCAGGACGGTGGCGGCGATGGCGGGGACGCGGGCCATTGGTCCCGTATGCCCAAGTGCGGGCATGGATATGCGAGCGGGTTCATGACTCTCGTACGGACGGGACGTGGCCGACAATGGGCCTGTGCTGGAGATGACGCGCGAGGAGTTCGAGGAACTGGTCGCCGAGGCGCTCGACCGGATCCCGCCGGAGCTGACGCGGCTGATGGACAACGTCGCGGTGTTCGTGGAGGACGAGCCGCCGGCGGACGATCCCGAGCTGCTCGGGCTCTACGAGGGGACTCCGCTGACGGACCGGGGTGAGTGGTACGCCGGGGTACTGCCGGACCGCATCACCATTTACCGGGGGCCGACGCTCAGGATGTGCGCGTCGCGGGAGGACGTCGTCGCGGAGACCGAGGTGACCGTGGTGCACGAGATCGCGCACCACTTCGGGATCGACGACGCCCGGTTGCATGCCCTGGGATACGGGTGAGCGGGGCGCGTGTCCTCTTGTGGGCGGCGGGAGTTGGGCAGGTTGACTCCTTCCCCCGCCTCGGAGGTGGCTTCCCGTGCGCCGCTTGTACGTACCCGTCCGTCTGGCTGCCACGGTCATGGCCGTCGCCGCTGCCGCCGGCTGCATGAGCGTGGGGGAGGACGGGGGAGGCGGCAGCGCCAAGCCGTCGCACTCCGCCGGGCAGCGGGGCGGTGAGGCGCCCGACGGCGGGTCGGGCCTGTCCGGCAGGGGCGTCGGTGCGGGCGTCGCCGACGGCAAGCACAAGGGCGGCAAGCGGGAGAAGGGGAAGGACGGGGAGTCGGCCTCCCCCTCGGCCTCGCCGTCCGCGGGGGACGGCCGGTCCGCCCCTCCGGCGGGCAAGCCCGGCAAGAGCGAGAAGCCCGGGGTCCCCGCGCCGACGGTCGCCTCGCCGACTCCGACGCACACGGCCGAGCCGCAGCCGACGCCGACCGAGCAGCCGACCCCCGCCTCGCCGGAGCCGACGGTCGCCGAGCCGTCCTCGTCGGCGCACGAGGAGACCTCGCCGCAGCTGGCGGAGCGGGAGCCGGCGCCGACGGCGGGGTCGCCCGCGTAGGGACGTGACGAGCGTCTCGGTGACTTGGTTTGCCTTGGGGTGTGCAGGGTGCGTATGGTGGTAGATCGTTTGATCCCATTGCCCGGCGCCATTGCAGAGAGCGCCGCGTGGCGCGTTCTCTCCCTTGCCGTGGCTGACCGCATTGAGGCGGTCGTATTGCGAAATCACGGAGTTGACGGGCGCGTGCCGACGAGACTCCGGAAGGTTTCGCTTACGCATGTCCATTTCCAGTACTGATCACATCGTCGTGCCCGAGAACGAGGGCACCGAAGATGCTCCCGAGGTCACCTTCGCGGACCTCGGTCTCCCCGAGGGCGTCGTGCGCAAGCTGGCGCAGAACGGTGTGACCACCCCCTTCCCGATCCAGGCCGCGACCATCCCGGACGCCCTGGCCGGCAAGGACATCCTCGGCCGTGGCCGCACCGGCTCCGGCAAGACCCTCTCCTTCGGTCTGCCGACCCTGGCGCGTCTCGCCGGCGGCCGCACCGAGAAGCACAAGCCCCGCGCGGTCATCCTCACCCCGACCCGTGAGCTCGCGATGCAGGTCGCGGACGCCCTCCAGCCCTACGGCGACGTCGTCGGCCTGAAGATGAAGGTCGTCTGCGGCGGTACGTCGATGGGCAACCAGATCTACGCCCTCGAGCGCGGCGTCGACATCCTCGTCGCCACCCCGGGCCGACTGCGCGACATCATCAACCGCGGCGCCTGTTCCCTGGAGAACGTCGAGGTCGCCGTCCTCGACGAGGCCGACCAGATGTCCGACCTGGGCTTCCTGCCCGAGGTCACCGAGCTGCTCGACCAGGTCCCGGCCGGCGGCCAGCGGATGCTGTTCTCCGCGACCATGGAGAACGAGATCTCCACCCTGGTCAAGCGCTACCTGGTCGACCCGGTCTCGCACGAGGTCGACAGCGCCCAGGGCAACGTCACGACGATGTCCCACCACATCCTGATCGTGAAGCCCAAGGACAAGGCGCCGGTCACCGCGGCCATCGCCTCCCGCAAGGGCCGCACCATCATCTTCGTCCGCACCCAGCTGGGCGCCGACCGCATCGCCGAGCAGCTGCGCGAGGCCGGGGTGAAGGCCGACGCGCTGCACGGCGGCATGACCCAGGGCGCGCGCACCCGCACGCTGGCCGACTTCAAGGACGGCTACGTCAACGCGCTCGTCGCCACCGACGTCGCCGCCCGCGGCATCCACGTCGACGGCATCGACCTGGTCCTGAACGTCGACCCCGCCGGTGACCACAAGGACTACCTGCACCGCGCGGGCCGTACCGCTCGCGCCGGCCGCACCGGCACCGTCGTCTCCCTCTCCCTCCCGCACCAGCGCCGGCAGATCTTCCGGCTCATGGAGGACGCGGGCGTCGACGCCGGCCGTCACATCATCAACTCCGGTACGGCCTTCGAGCCCGAGGTCGCCGAGATCACCGGCGCCCGCTCGATGACCGAGGTCCAGGCCGAGTCCGCGGGCAACGCGGCGCAGCAGGCCGAGCGTGAGGTCGCGCACCTCACCAAGCAGCTGGAGCGGGCGCAGCGCCGCGCGGCCGAGCTGCGCGAGGAGGCCGACCGCCTGGTCGCCCGGGTCGCCCGCGAGCGCGGCGAGGACCCGGAGGCCGCGGTGGCCGAGGCGCAGGCGGCGGTGGCCGAGGCCGCCGTCGAGGCGGCCGAGGTGTCGGTGCCCGAGCAGCCCGCCGCGCAGGACGTCGACCGGGCGCAGGCGCCGTCGTCGTACGAGCGTCGTGAGCGTCGTGACAACGACCGTGGCGGCTTCCGCCGTGACGACCGCCGTGACGACCGCGGTGGCCGTTCCTTCGAGCGCCGGGACAACGACCGGGGCGACCGGGGCGGGTTCAACCGCGACCGTGACCGTGGGTTCGAGCGTCGTGACAACGACCGTGGCGGCTTCCGCCGTGACGACCGTCGGGACGACCGTGGCGGCCGTACCTTCGAGCGTCGTGACGACCGTGGTGGCCGTGGGTTCGAGCGTCGTGACAACGACCGTGGCGGTTTCCGCCGTGACGACCGTCGGGACGACCGTGGTGGGCGTTCCTTCGAGCGTCGTGACGACCGTGGTGGCCGTGGGTTCGAGCGCCGTGACAACGACCGTGGCGGGTTCCGTCGCGACGACCGTCCGGCCGGCCGTTCCTTCGAGCGCCGTGACGAGCGCGGTGGGCACCGCGGCAGCGACCGTCCCTTCAACCGGGACCGTCAGGGCGACCGCCCGGGCTTCCGCTCCGGCGGCCACGAGCGCCCCTACGGCCGCCGTGACGACCACCGCGGCACCGGCGGCAGCTCCTCCTTCGGCCGCCGCGAGGACAAGCCGCGCTGGAAGCGCAACGGCTGACGCCGGGTGAACTGAGCGAGGGCCCGTACGACTTCGGTCGTACGGGCCCTTCGCATGTTCCGTCGGATGTGCCGGACGCCGGAGGTCCGCGCAAAGGTCTACGGCGTCCGGGAAGCGGCGTACGAGACGGCCGCCGGCGTCGGCGGGAGCGCCGGTGACGGGAAGAACGGGCTGGTCGTGCGGGACACCGCGGTGCGCCTTCGCCGCAACGGCCGCACGGGCAATGGTTCCTGCGGCGGGCGGCTGCGGATCGATGGCGTCGGGCAGGCCGGCAGGGGCATTTTTTGGCCATGCTGTGATGCATGTCACGCCTCTGGCGAGGGAATCGCTGGGGGCATGACAGATGACGCCATAGCGAGCGGGAAGTCGGGACCCTCCGACTCGGGGTTGTCCGACGAAGAACGGCTTGCCCAGCTCGGCTACACGCAGGTCCTTGCCCGCCGCATGTCGGCGTTCTCCAACTACGCGGTCTCCTTCACGATCATCTCGGTCCTCTCCGGCTGTCTCACCCTCTATCTGTTCGGCATGAACACGGGCGGCCCCTCGGTGATCACCTGGGGCTGGGTCGCCGTAGGCCTGATGACCTTGTTCGTCGGCCTGTCGATGGCCGAGATCTGTTCGGCGTACCCGACCTCGGCGGGCCTGTACTTCTGGGCCCACCGCCTGGCGCCCCCGCGTTCGGCCGCCGCCTGGGCGTGGTTCACGGGCTGGTTCAACGTGCTGGGCCAGGTGGCCGTGACCGCGGGCATCGACTTCGGCGCCGCGTCCTTCCTGGGCGCGTATCTGAACCTGCAGTTCGACTTCAAGGTCACACCGGGCCGTACCGTCCTGCTCTTCGCGGCGATCCTGCTGCTGCACGGTCTCCTGAACACCTTCGGCGTGAAGATCGTCGCGCTTCTCAACGACATCAGCGTGTGGTGGCACGTGCTCGGCGTCGGCGTCATCGTCGGCGCGCTGGCCTTCGTGCCGGACCACCACCAGTCGGCGTCCTTCGTGTTCACGAAGTTCGTGAACAACACGGGCTGGGGCAGCGGGGTGTACGTGGTGCTCCTCGGCCTGCTGATGGCGCAGTACACCTTCACCGGCTACGACGCCTCCGCCCATATGACGGAGGAGACGCACGACGCGTCGACGGCCGGCCCAAAGGGCATCGTCCAGTCCATCTGGACGTCCTGGATAGCCGGCTTCGTGCTGCTGCTCGGCTTCACCTTCGCCATCCAGTCCTACGACAAGGAGCTCGCCTCGCCCACCGGCGCGCCGCCGGCCCAGATTCTGCTGGACGCCCTGGGCGCCACGGCGGGCAAGCTGCTGCTCCTGGTCGTCATCGGCGCGCAGCTGTTCTGCGGGATGGCCTCGGTGACGGCCAACAGCCGCATGATCTACGCCTTTTCACGCGACGGCGCGTTGCCCTTCTCGCGCGTGTGGCACACGGTGAGCCCGCGGACCAGGACGCCCGTGGCGGCGGTGTGGCTGGCGGCGGTCGGGGCGCTGCTCCTCGGCCTGCCGTATCTGATCAATGTGACGGCGTACGCGGCGGTGACGTCGATCGCCGTCATCGGCCTGTACATCGCGTACGTCATCCCGACGCTGCTGCGGGTGCGCAAGGGCGACGACTTCGCGCGGGGGCCGTGGCACCTGGGCCGCTGGTCGCGTCCGATCGGCATCGTCTCGGTGGTGTGGGTGGGCGTGATCACGGTCCTCTTCATGCTGCCCCAGGTCTCACCGGTCACCTGGGAGAGCTTCAACTACGCCCCGGTCGCGGTCCTGGTCGTCCTCGGCTTCGCGGCGGCGTGGTGGGGCGCCTCGGCCCGCCACTGGTTCCTCAACCCGGGCCACGAACGCACGCGGGCCAGGGAGGCTGCCCGCGTGGCGGCCTCCGGGGACGCTTCCGCGGGAGCCCCCGAAAAGGTCGATCCCTGACACTCCGGCTGGATCTTCGCCTCCGGACACGGCCGTGTCCCCGATACCCGATCGGAGACGCGGCCGTGTCCGGCTATGCTCGGGGAGGCAACATCGCCAGGGGCCCTTAGCTCAATTGGCAGAGCAGTGGACTTTTAATCCATTGGTTGTGGGTTCGAGTCCCACAGGGCCTACCGGTGTTGGTCGGGGGATACGCCCTCCGACCTGCCATACAGCGCTCGGGCCGGCTTCGGCCGGCTCGGGCGCTGACTCGTTTTCGGGGCAGCGTGAGCGGGCGGGCCGACGCTGACTTTCGTCGGTGTGCGGACGGTGTCCGGCTACCGAAGTCGCCGTGGGTTCAGCACTTCGGACGCTGACCGGTTCGGCTCGGCGCTCCTCGGCGGACATCCGACGGCGGGCGACTCCCGGGGCGTGTGACGCCGGCCGCGGGGTTTTCGCCGCGAGAACACATGCGAGATCACGACACCTGGCGCGCTGCCGTCCGTTTTGGGGTATTTACCACTAATCTCCGGTTGCAACAAGGAGTTGATCTGTCACAGGTCGCATCCACTTCGCTCCACCGGAGATGACATGCACAAGCTTCGCAAGGCCGCCGTCCTGGTCGCCGCCCTCGGGACTGTCGGGCTTCTGAGCGCCGGCGGCGCCCACGCCGACGGTGGCGTCGGTGTCCAGCAGAGCACCACCTGCAGGTCGCACGACCTGAACATCAGCGTCCTCGGTGAGGTCGGCCTCATCAACGGCCTGTTGGGCAACGCGCTCAACGGCGAGGGCAACACGGGGGCGCAGAGCACCTCCGAGGGCTCGGACATGGGCTGCAGCAACGCCTTCGGCAAGTAAGTCGCGGACGGCTGCTGCCGGATGAACGGCCTGCTGGGTGAGCGCCCAGCAGGCCGTGGCCGTTCACCGTGGCCTGCTGGGCGGGGGTTCGTTACTTGGACGCCGGCGGAGTGACGTTCCCGAGGCTGAAGTCACTCCCCGTCGTGAAAGCGGGGGCCGCGTCCGGGCTGCCGTGGCGCCCGCTGCGGCTGTCGTCGTCGTAGGCCACGGCGTTGGACTGGGAGTTGGCCACCGCGGTGACGCCCTCGTCGTCGTCGTGGCCGTGGTCGTGGGCGAAGCTGACGCCGGCGCCGAAGGCGGACAGGCCCGCGATCGCTGCGGCTACGACGGCAACGCGCTGGAACTTGCGCATGGTTAGACCCTTTCTTACCCGGGCGCGACGCCCTGGCTGGCTACGTATTGTGACAATATATGCACTGATAGTAGTCATTTGGGATCTTGCGGTTGTCCGCGCGCCGTGTCGTTTTTCGTGCGATCCTCAGCCGCGGCGGCGGCCGACGTAGTCCATGACGGAGCCGGCCTGCTTGATGTCCGGGTCGTTGGTGAGGCCGGAGGGTTCGAAACGGGTCCCGACGTAGTCCGCCACGAGGATGTCGAGCGGGACGCCGTGCTGCAGGCCCCGGGTGACGGTCGAGGAGAAGGCGTCCATCATGCCCGCGAGCGTGGAGCCCTGCTTGGCCATGCGCACCGTCACCCCGGCCACGCGGCCGTCGGGGGCGTGCGCGACGGTGAGGTATCCCTTGCCCTCGCCGACGCTGAATGACCGGGTCGTCGACCGCATACGCCTCGCGGGGCGCGGTACGGCGGGCCGGGCCGCCGCCCGCGTCTCGCCGGCCGCCCGTGTCGTACCGTCCCAGAATCGCTCAGTCATGAACGCCCTCACTCGTCGTCGATCCGCGCTGTCCCGGACATGCGTGGCTCAATTCCGCAGGGTTGCGCCCTTGTACACAATCTGTGGGCACCAACTCGCCTTCGGCCACAACATGTTGGGGTTGAAGATAGGGGTGGGAGGGCGGAGAAACGGTTGTGGCACGCCGGAAGAGGGGGCGGCCCGCAGTAAGTTGGGCCGAGGTCCGGTCTGCGCACCTGTGTGGTCCCAGCGGCCCGACTGCGCGCGGGCTCGCCGGGGGCCGAGTTGCTGTGGGTGGGGCGGGCGAGTCGGCGTTGCCAGGTGCCGTCTGCGCCCGGGAGTTCGCCCTCGTCTGACCGGCGCGGATGGTGTAGTCCGCTGCGCCGCGCCGTGCGGGTGGGGCGCTTGGCGCGGCTGCATGGGGAAGGCCCGTGCGTGGGGTGAACAGCGGCTGCCCGGCACCTTGCGGTCATCGGCCCCACCCGGCCCGGGTCAGCCCGCGCTCAGCTCCGCGAGCGGCAGCGTGTGCTGGGTCTGGAGGACCTTCGCACGCAGGTAGCGGACGTTGTGGGCAGTGGTGAAGACCCCCGTGGGCACGCGGTCGCGGACGTCGACGCCCAGGTCGCGGAGCTGGGCCGCCTTGTCGGGGTTGTTGGACAGCAGGTCCAGGCTGTCGATGCCCAGGGCCCCCAGCATCTGCGCGGCCGCCGTGTAGTCGCGGTCGTCCTCGGGCAGCCCCAGGGCCGCGTTCGCCTCGTACGTGTCGAGGCCCTGGTCCTGGAGGGCGTAGGCGTCCAGCTTGTTGTACAGGCCGATGCCGCGCCCCTCCTGGCGCAGGTAGAGCAGCGCACCGCCGCGGTCCGCGATCCGCTCCACCGCCTCCCGCAGCTGCGGACCGCAGTCGCAGCGGGCCGAGCCGAACACGTCGCCGGTCAGGCACTCGGAATGCAGGCGGACCAGAGGCGTTGTACCGGGAGCCGGGTCGCCCAGGACAACGGCCACGTGCTCCTGGCCGTCGGTCAGGCCGTGGAAGGTGACCAGTTCGGCGTCGACGCTGTAGCCGTCCTGGAAGCGCAGCGGCACCCGGACGCGGGCGCGCGGGGTGGCGGCGGGGAAGTCGGGCATGCGGGTCTCCGGGGTCGTCCATATCTGCTTCAGTTTTGAAGCAGCTGCATGGTGGGGAACCCTACCCCATGCTTTAAATTTGAAGCAACAGCTTTTCGGGATGCCCCGGGTTTCCGGGCTGCCTCAGGAACCCCTCAGGAACACGGTCCGGAGGAGCGGCGGCGCCAGGGAACCTCATCCGAGGTCGGGCGCTCCTCCTCCCGCTCCAGTGCCTGCACCACTCCCGAGAAGATCTCCTCCAGCTGCTCGACCTGCTGCGGGGTCAGCTGGTCGAAGAGCAGCGAACGCACGGTCTCCACATGCCCGGGCGCCGTCCGCTCCAGAACGGCCATTCCCTCGGCGGTCAGCATGGCGAAGCTGCTGCGCTTGTCCCACTGGCAGTCCTCGCGCCGGATCAGACCGTCCTTCTCCAGCCGGGTCACGGCATACGTCAGCCGGCTGCGTGTGATCTTCGCCCGCTCGGCGAGATCGGTCATGCGCAGCCTGCCGTCCGGCGCCTCGGAGAGGTTGGCCAGGATGGAGTAGTACAGATGCGGCATGCCGGCGTCCTGCTGGAGCTGCCGGTCGATGGCGTCCTCCAGGAGGTGCGTCGCCGCGATGTACGCGCGCCAGGCGCGCTGCTCCTTCTCCGTGAGCCAGCGAGTCGTCATGCCACCAGTGTAGGTTTGTTTCAAACTTTAACCAAGCGTCCAGATCGCAGCCCGTCGTCCCAGCCTGACCGCCGCCGAGAGTGAGCGCATCCGATGCCGTACCCGTACGTCCTGCTGTCCGCCGCCGTCTCCCTCGACGGCTACCTCGACGACACCGGCCCCGAGCGCCTCCTGCTCTCCAGCCCGGCGGACTTCGACCGCGTGGACGAGGTCCGTGCCTCCGTCGACGCGATCCTCGTCGGCGCCGGCACGATCCGCGCCGACAACCCGCGTCTGCTGGTCAACTCGCCCGAGCGCCGCGCCGCCCGCGTGGCGGCCGGACAGCCGGAGTACCCGCTCAAGGTCACGGTCAGCGGCTCCGGCGACCTGGACCCCGACGCCCATTTCTGGCACACGGGCGGCGAAAAGCTCGTCTTCACGACCGACAAGGGCGCCGAGCGCGCCCGCGCCCTCGGTATCGCCGCCGACCTCGTCCCGCTCGGCCCCGACCTCGACTGGCGCCGCCTCCTGGAGCATCTGCACGAGGTACGCGGCGTGCGGCGCCTGATGGTCGAGGGCGGCGGCACGATCCACACCCAGCTCCTCCAGCAGGGCCTCGCCGACGAACTCCAGCTGGTCCTGGCCCCCGTCTTCGTGGGCGACCCGGACGCCCCCCGTCTCTTCGGCCCCGGCGCCTACCAGCCCGGCCGCCTGCGCCTCACGGAAACCCGCCGTATCGAGGACGTGGTCCTCATGCGCTACGAGCCCACGGCCCCCGGCACCGGCCCGCTCCCCACCGCCGCCGACCACCACTGGCTGGCCCTCGCCTGCGACCTCGCGGCCGAGTGCCCGCCCTCGCGCACCGCCTTCAGCGTCGGCGCGGTGATCGTCGCCGCCGACGGCACGGAACTCGCCCGCGGTCACTCCCGCGAGGGCGACGACCCGGTCGTCCACGCCGAGGAGGCGGCCCTGGCCAAACTGGACCCGGCCGACCCGAGGCTGGCCACGGCGACGGTGTACAGCAGCCTGGAACCCTGCGCCCATCGCGCCTCCCGCCCCAAGCCCTGCGCACGACTGATCCTCGACGCGGGGGTACGGCGGGTGGTCACGGCCTGGCGCGAGCCGGACACGTTCGTCGCGGGGGCGGACGGGAGCGGGCTGCTGGCGGGGCGCGGGGTCGAGGTGGTCGTGCTGGAGGAGTACGCGGGGCGGGCAAAGGCGCCGAACGAGCATTTGCTGGGGTGACTTGAGGGGAGTGACTCGGTGGGGGTGACTTGGGGGGTGATCTTTCAGCGCCGGTCGGCATCTCTCAGCCCGTCCGGCGTTTGAGGACGAGGCCGTTCAGGCCGAAGGGGAGTCTGCGGGCGCAGCCCCCAGCACCGCCCACCACACCCCCCGCACCGGCCGATCGGCCCAACAGATCCTGCGCCCAACTCCGCGAACGGCGACGCTGACCGTACCGGCCGGAGGCGATCGCGGAGGTAGAGCCAGTGAGGTCAGTTCCCAGACGTGCGGCGGCAGTTCTCCTCGTCCTCCTGCTGACGGCGCTCGTCGCCTCCTGCGGCACCGACCCGGGCACCCGCACCATGGCGAGGGCGCTGCCCCCGGGCGCACCGTTCACCCACCCCGGTGTCCTCGTCAGCCAGGCCCAGCTGGACGTCGTACGCAAGAACGTCATCGCGGGCAAGCAGCCCTGGCTGCAGGCGTTCCTCGACATGCGGGACAGCAAGTACGGCTCGTACAAGTACACGGCCCAGCCGACCGCGATCGTCAACTGTCCCTGGGGCGGCAAGGGCGCGAAGGGCTGTCTGGAGGAGCGGCAGGACGCCATCGCCGCCTACACGCAGGCCCTCCTGTACAGCGTCACCGGTCAGCGTGAGCACGCCGCCAAGGCCCGGGAGATCATGGACGCCTGGTCGGCGCAGCTGAAGCGGCACACGGCGCAGGACGCCCAGCTGCAGTCCTCCTGGGCCGGGTCGACCTGGGCGCGGGCCGCGGAGATCATCCGGTACGCACCGGGCGCCGGCTGGCCCGCCGACCGGGTACGGCGGTTCGCGGCCATGCTGCGCACCGCCTACCTCCCCGAGGTCACCAGGGACCTTCCCGACTACAACGGCAACTGGGACCTCGCGATGACCGACGCCGCCATCGGGATCGCCGTCTTCACCGACGACCACAAGACCTTCGACGCCGCCGTCAAACGCTTCCGGGGCCTGGTGCCCGACTACTTCTACCTGCGCAAGGACGGCAAGATCCCGCTCACCCCGGCCGGCTCCGACGCCAACACCGTGCAGAAGCTGGAGACGTACTGGTTCAAGGAGACGAAGTTCGAGGACGGGATCGCACAGGAGACCTGCCGCAACTTCAAGCACGTCGGCTACTCCCTCGCCGCCACCGCGCACATCGCCGAGACCGCCTGGCACCAGGGCGTCGACCTGTACGGCGACGTCAAGGACCGGCTGAAGGCGGCCCTCGACTTCCACGCCCGCTACGAGATGGGGGAGAAGCCCCCGCGGTGGCTGTGCGGCGGCAGGGTCGTCGGGAACATGGGCCCCGACCTGGAGGTCGTCCTCAACCACCTGGAGAACCGGCTCGGCACCCCCGTCCCGGCCGCCCACAAGCTGGTCGCGCAGACCCGCCCGGCCGGCACCGACGACCTCTTCGTCTCCTGGGAGACGCTCACCCACGCGGACAACCCGGCCGCCTGACGCGGGCCCCGCGGGCCCTTACGGACACCGGAAAACCCAGGTGAGCGGGGGCGGACGCAAACCCTGGCGCAGACAGCCCCGCGGATGGCGTATGCTGGTTACACAACGACGCGGGGTGGAGCAGCTCGGTAGCTCGCTGGGCTCATAACCCAGAGGTCGCAGGTTCAAATCCTGTCCCCGCTACTCAAGGCTCAGGGCCGGAGTCCAGTCACTGGACTCCGGCCCTGAGTGTTTCCCCCGGTCGGGCCATCCGGCTCGCCCCGCGCCGCCGTCCCGGGAAACCTGGAGCGGTGGAGCACGAGGGGCCGATCTCATACGCACGCACCTTCGTGCGGCTGCTCCCGGCACTGCTGATCGTCGGCGGGGCCTGCTACGACTACCTCACCCCGTCGCGGTTCACGGCGGGCCCCCTCTTCACGGCGGCCCCCCTGGTCGCCGCCCCGCTGTACTCGCGCCGGGGCACCGTCCTCACCGGCGGCGCGACCGTCCTGGTCGTCACCGCGATCCACGCCGAGGTGGGCATCCTCCTCCAGGTCGAGGCGGTGACCGAGCTGGCCACCGTGGCGACGGTCTCGGTGCTGGCCGTCCTCATCAACCTCCTCGTCCGCCGCAGCAGCGAGGAGCTCGCCTCGCAGCGCGAGATCGCCGAGGCCGCCCAGCGCGCCGTGCTGCCCGAGCCCGCCGAGCGGATCGGAGGGTTCGCGATCGCGGCACGGTACGAGGCCGCGCAGGCGGACGCGTCCATCGGCGGCGACCTGTACGCCGTGCAGGACAGCCCGCACGGCGTACGGCTGGTCGTGGGCGACGTACGCGGAAAGGGGATGGGGGCGGTGGCCGCTGTGGCCGTCGTCATCGGGGCCTTCCGGGAGGCCGCCGAGCAGGAGGCCACGCTGGAGGCGGTCGCGCAGCGGCTGGACCGGGCGCTGGAGCGGGAGGCCGCGCGGCGCGCGGGGATCGAGCTGTTCGAGGGGTTCACGACCGCCGTGCTCGCCGAACTCCCGCACGGCGAGGGCGTCGTACGCATCGTCACCCGCGGCCACCCGCCCCCGCTGCTGCTGTGCCCCGACGGCACCGTGCGCACCCTGCACGCCCGCGAGCCCGCTCTGCCGCTCGGCATGGGCGGGCTCGGGAGCCGGCCCGACCGCGCGGAGGAGACGGCGTTCGGCAGCGGGGCCACGCTGCTGCTGTACACCGACGGACTGTCGGAGGCGCGGGACGAGCACGGGGTGTTCTTCGATCCGGCGGAACGACTCGCCGGCCGGGTCTTCCACGACCCCGCCGCGCTGCTCGTCACCCTCGCGCGGGAGGTGCGCAGGCATGCCGATGAGGCCATGACGGACGACATGGCGCTGCTCGCCGTAAGGCGCCCCTGAGCAGGTGCGGCCGGGCGCGACGAGGTGCGGCCGGTTGTGACCGGGTGTGATCGGGCGAACCCCCTCCGCATAACAACTGACAAACCGTCAATGTCCGTGGGATTCCTGAGGCGCGGTCAACTCGCCCGTTTTTCGCCGTTCATGCGCCGTACGTCCAGGTCGGAAAGGTTAATGATCAAGCGGAACACCTTGGAATCGGCACCCCGGGTCTATTAACGTTCGATAACGCAGCGCGGTCGTCCCAGCCGTCACAAGAGGCGGCTCCGTGCGCACGCGCCGAATCCCGCAAGGGAACCGGGGAACCACCACCCTGGGGTGAATCGCGCTGATACAGCCGTGGCAGCACGGCAGGTATACGCGCGTAGGAGACCTTCCTGCTCCGAACCCGTCAGCTAACCCGGTAGGCGAGAAGGAAGGAAAGGAGCACGCCCACGTGGCGTCCAACCCGCCTGCCCCGCAAGCCCCGTTCGTGCCGAGCACCGAGCCCTTCGGCTTCGCCGTCCGACGCACCGACGAGGGCCCCTGGGAGGAGTGGAATCCCACCGAGGACTCCATCGCCCCGGTACGCGGCCGGCACCGCGTCGCCAAGCAGCGCGGCGGGGGACTCGCCCGCAGCTCCACGGTCCTGGGCGTCGGCGTCATAGCCGCCGTCGGCGCGGGCGGCATGGCCAGCGCCAACACCGGCAAGCCGCCGGTGTCGATCTCCATGCCCGATCTCGCCTCCGTGGGCCATGTCTTCGACGGCGGCTCCGACGCCCCCAAGGGCTCCGCGACCGCGCTCAGCGATGTCGCCACCACCTCCGAGGGCAGCGCACAGGGTGCCAAGGGCGCCGGTGAGGCACTGCGCGACCGGATCATGGCGCAGGCCGAGTCGCAGCAGGTCCAGATCGACAGCAAGAGCCAGGCGGCCACCGAGGCGGCCCTCGCCAAGCAGATCGACGAAGCCGCCGCCGAGGCCGAGAAGGAGGCCGCGGCCAAGGCCGCCGCCGCGAAGGAGAAGGCGGAGGCGGACGCCAAGAAGGCCGCCGAGGCCGCGAAGCTCGCCGAGCTGGCCAAGCAGTTCAAGCTGCCGGTCGTGTCGTACACGATCACCGGCACCTTCGGTCAGGCCGGCTCCATGTGGTCCTCCGGCTACCACACGGGCCTCGACTTCGCCGCGCCCACGGGCACGCTCATCAAGGCCATCCACTCCGGCACCATCACACAGGCCGGCTGGGCGGGCTCGTACGGCTACCGCACGATCCTCACCCTCGACGACGGCACCGAGCTCTGGTTCTGCCACCAGTCGTCGATCAGCGTCAGCGTCGGCCAGAAGGTCAGCACGGGTGACGTCATCGGCCGCATCGGCGCCACCGGCAACGTGACCGGCCCGCACCTGCACCTCGAGGTCCACCTCGACGGCAATGCCACCGGCATCGACCCGATGACGTGGCTGCGCAGCAAGGGCCTCAACCCCTGACACCCGTACGCTCTCCGTCCGTACCCGGAGTGCCGTAGTCCGCTTGTTTACGGGATCTTTGCGCCCACTGCGGAAGAGCGGCCTCCTGGGCGGGCGTTGACGTAGACCATGACTTCTCCTTCTCTGCGCAAGCTGGGCTCCTCCGGCCTCGAGGTCTTCCCGCTCTCCCTCGGCGGCAACGTCTTCGGCTGGACCGCCGACGAGGCCACCTCCTTCGACGTGCTCGACGCGTACACGGCCGCCGGCGGCAACTTCGTCGACACCGCCGACTCCTATTCGTCGTGGGTCGACGGCAACCAGGGCGGCGAGTCCGAGACGATCATCGGCAAGTGGGTCAGGGCGCGCGGCAACCGCGACGACGTGGTCATCGCGACCAAGGTCAGCCAGCACCCAGAGTTCCAGGGCCTGTCCGCCGCGAACATCAAGGCCGCGGCCGAGGCGTCCCTGCGGCGCCTCGACACCGACTACATCGACCTCTACTACACCCACTTCGACAAGCCCGAGGTGCCGGTCGAGGAGATCATCGGCGCGCTCGACGAGCTGGTGAAGGCGGGCAAGGTCCGGCACATCGCCGCGTCCAACATCTCGCCCGACCGGCTCCGCGCCTCCCTGGAGTTCTCCGACCGCGAGGGCCTTGCCAAGTACGTGGCCCTGCAGCCGCACTACAACCTGGTCTCCCGCGACACGTACGAGGGCGAGCTGCAGGAAGTGGCCGCGCGCTACGGTCTGGCCGCCGTCCCGTACTTCTCCCTCGCCTCCGGCTTCCTCACCGGCAAGTACCGGCCCGGCGCGACGGTCGACAGCCCGCGGGCGGGCGGCGCGGCCAAGCACCTGGAGTCCGAGCGGGGGCAGCGGGTCCTGACCGCCCTCGACGAGATCGCCCAGGCCCATGACGCCCCGGTCGCCACGGTCGCCCTGGCCTGGCTCGCGGCCCAGCCGACGGTCGCCGCCCCGATCGCCTCCGCGCGGACGGTGGAGCAGCTCCCGGCGCTGCTCGCGGTGGGCGAACTGACGCTCACCGACACCGAGGTCGCCCGCCTGACGGAAGCGTCGGCCTGACCGCCTCGGGTCCTACGACCGGTACGGGTTGTACGCGGGATTCGGCACCGCCGGGTACCCGTACGCCCCGTACACCGGCCAGGGCGGCGCCGCCACCGGCACCGGGGGCGCCGTCATCCGTGCCGCGTGGTCCAGCGCCGGGCGGGCCACCTCCCGGCGCCGCCACAGCTCGTACAGCAACTCGCGTTCCCTGACGACGAAGTCGGCACCGGCGCGGCCACGGCGCCCCCGGTGCCGCAAGAAGGCCAGGGAGGTCGCGTACGCCTCGTACTGGGCGACCTCGCGTGCGGCGGGCTTGCCGAGGTGGCGGGCGGCGTGTTCGCGGGCCAGCCGGCGTGCCCGCATCGAACCGAGGGCATAGGGCTCGGCGGGGGTGAGCCAGCCCGCGACGGCGTAGGCGGGCAGTTCCTCTCGCACGGTGCGCAGTTCGCGCTGGCGGGTCCAGATCACCAGCCAGGTCAGCAGGCCGAACGCGGGGACCATGAAGGCCGCGTACACCGCGAAGAAGCCGTACTCGCCGAAGTCCGAGGAGCCGTTCCAGATCGCGTGCATGCTCATCGCGAGCAGCAGGCCGAAGAGCGGGACGAGGACCCGCCGCAGGTGCTGGCGCTCCGCGGAGAGCGCGGCGATGCCGAAGCCGATGCCGGTGAGCACGGTGAACAGCGGGTGCGCGAACGGGGACATGATGATGCGCACGAAGAACGTCGCCGCGGTGACGGAGGCGATGCCGCGGTCGCCGTTGAGCTGGTCGGTGCCGAAGGCGGTGCCCAGGTAGAGGATGTTCTCGGTGAACGCGAAGCCGGTGGCGGTGACCCCGGCTATCACCACCCCGTCGACGATCCCGGTGAAGTCCCGTCTGCGGAACAGGAAGACGAGCAGCACGGCGGCCGCCTTCGAGGACTCCTCGACTATGGGCGCTATGACGGTCGCGCCGAGGGTGTCCGCGCTGGACGGGTCGGCGGTCGCCGTCGCTATCCACTTCGTGGCGAAGCTGTTGGCGACGATCGCTATCAGCGCCGCCGCACAGGCCCCCCAGGCGAAGGCGAACAGCAGGTTGCGCCAGGGGCCGGGGGCGACGCGGTCCAGCCAGCGGAACGCGGCTATGAGAAGCGGCACGGGCAGCACGGCCAGCCCGAGCCCCACCAGGAACCCTTCGGTGCCGGTCTGTTCGCGCACCAGGGCGAGGATGACGAGCCCGGAGAGCGCGAGCAGGGTGATGAGCGCGCCGTAGCGGACCGCTCTGCGCTGCCACCAGTGAGCGTGCCCGAGCGCACCGCCGGCCGGGCCGCCGGGGTGTGGCGGATGCGTCGGGTACGGGGGAAAGGTGGCCACGGCATTGACCCTAACGAGGGAGGGCGCCGCCCGCGACGGTACTTCGGATTGCCCGCAGGGCCGTGGGGCGTCAGGCGCCGGTGGGGGGCTGGTTGTGGTGCTGTACGCGACGGAAGAGCAGGTCGTTCACGACATGTCCCTTGTCCAGTCCCTGGCCCTCGAAACGGGTCAGCGGCCGGAAGTCGGGACGGGGCGCAAAACCGCCCTCTGGCTGCGTGTTCTCGAACTCCGGATGCGCCGTCAGCACTTCGAGCATCTGTTCGGCGTACGGCTCCCAGTCGGTCGCGCAGTGCACGATCCCGCCGGGTCTGATCCGGGCCGCGGCGAGGTCGAGGAACTCCGGCTGGATCAGCCGCCGCTTGTGATGCCGCTTCTTCGGCCACGGGTCGGGGAAGTAGACGCGCAGGCCGTCCAGCGAATCCGGGGTGAGCATCTCGCGCAGCAGGATGATCGCGTCCCCGTTGGCCACGCGGACGTTGGACAGCCCGTCGTGGTCGGCGAGGTTGAGCAGGTTCCCCTGCCCCGGGGTGTGCACGTCCACGGCGAGGATGTTCGTCTCCGGGTCCGCGGCGGCCATCTGCGCGGTGGCCTCACCCATCCCGAACCCGATCTCCAGCACGACGGGATTGCCGTTCCCGAACAGCTCGCCGAGATCGAGGGTCCGCTGCCCGTCGATGTCCAGCCCCCACTTGGGCCACAGCCGCTGCAGCGCATCGGCCTGCCCGGCGGTCACCCGGCTCCGCCGCGGCTGGAAGCTCCGGATCCGCCGCTCGAAGTGCGACCCGGCAGGATCGGCCTTCGGCCCGTCCGGGAACCGTGGCTCCCCCTTGACCCGGGTATGCCGGACCGACACTCCGGGGATGTGCGGCACATGATCGCCGGGGCGGGGGGCTTCGGGGGTGTTGAGGGAGTCAGACACAGTGGGGTCGATTTTACGGGCACGGTGAGGCACCCAGCCCGGGGCGCCGGCTTCTCGGCGCCGGCCGGCAATCCCGGCCCGTCCGGCGTTTGAGGACGAGGCCCCTTCAGGGCCGAAGCGGGGGTCTGGGGGCGGCAGCCCCCAGGTACGGGACGGGTAGGGGGGGCGGGGGCGAGCTGCATCCGGCAGCGGATCCGCCGCGAGCCCGACCCCGCCGCCGGGCTACCTCACACCGAGCCCAGCATGGCCAGCGCCCGCCCAGCCACCTCCCGCCCGATCGGCAGTGAAGCGGTCGCCGCAGGCGAGGGCGCGTTCAGCACATGCACGGCCCGAGCCCCCTCCTTGATCAGGAAGTCGTCCACCAGCCCCCCGTCCCGCAGCACCGCCTGCGCCCGCACCCCCGCCGCAGCCGGCACCAGATCATCCGCGGTCACCGCCGGCAAGAGCCGCCGCACGGCCGTGGTGAACGCCGCCTTGGACGCCGACCGCGCCAGCTCACCGGCCCCGTACCGCCAGTGCCGCCGGGCCATCCGCCACGCCCCCGGCCAGGCCAGCGTCCGCGCCACCTCCCGCGGCCGTACGGCCCCCCAGTCGTACCCCTCCCGCGCCAGCGCCGGCACCGCGTTCGGCCCGATGTGCACGCCGCCGTCGATCCCGCGTGTGAGGTGCACGCCGAGGAACGGGAACGCCGGGTCCGGCACCGGATACACCAGCCCGCGCACCAGATCGGGGCGGGCCAGCTCGTAGTACTCGCCCCGGAACGGCACGATCCGCATCTCGGGGTCGTCCCCGGTCAGCCAGGCCACCTCGTCGCAGTACAGCCCGGCGCAGTTCACCAGCACGCGCCCCCGGACGACGTCACCGCTCGTCGTCCGCACGGCCACCCCGAGCTCCGGCCGCCGGTCGATCCGCTCGACCCGTGCCCCGTACCGGATCTCCGCCCCGGATGCCTCGGCCAGCTGCCGGGCGACCCCCACGAAGTCGCATATCCCGGTCGTCCCGACGTGTATGGCCGCGAGCCCGCGCACCTCCGGCTCGTACTCCGCGATCTGGGGGCCGCTCAGCTCCCGTACCGGAATCCCGTTCTCCCGCCCGCGCTGCACCAGGGCGTGCAGCCGCGGCAGCTCGTCCTTCTCGGTCGCGACGATCAGCTTGCCGGTGACGGCATGGGCGATTCCGTACTCCGCGCAGAACTTCACCATCTCGGCGGCGCCCCGCACCGCGTATCGCGCCTTCAGGGAGCCCGGGCGGTAGTAGATCCCGCTGTGGATCACCCCGCTGTTGCGCCCCGTCTGGTGCCGGGCCGGCCCCGGCTCCTTCTCCAGCACGGTCACCCGCGTCCCCGGCGCGACACGCGTGATCGCGTACGCCGTGGACAGCCCGACGATGCCACCCCCCACCACCAGCACATCACAGTCGTAAGCGATCCCCGGCCGCACACGCACCACCTCCCCTACCGATAGTGCACTGCGCCACTGACAATCACTTCAAACGTGGAAGGAAAGAGCTCCTGCCGCGCCTTCCCCGGTTCAGGCCGGGGCCATCAGCAGGGGCCGGGCCCGCTCCCGCAACTCCACCACCCGAGGCTCGTCCCCGTACGGCTCCAGTCGGTGCAGAAGATCCTTCACATACTCCGTGGTCCGCGCGGACGAGATCCGCCCGGCCACCTCCACCGCCCGCACCCCCTGCTCGCACGCCGCATCGAGATTGCCCGACTCCAGCTCGGCCACCGCCGAGACGACCAACCGCAGCCCGTGCGACCGCACGAACTCCTCCGTCGGCTTCGACAGCGCCTGCTCGGTGAACCGCCGCACCTGACGCGGCGCCTTCAGATCGCGGTAGCACTCGGCCGCGTCCGCAGCGAAACGGTCGTACGAGTAGAAACCCAGCCATGACGGGTCATTGTCACCGTCACGGGCCCGCTCCAGCCACCCTTCGGCGGCCCGCAGCGCCCCGCCCGCCGCCTGCGCGTCACCCGCGCGCGCGTGCGCCCGTGCCTCGACGAGCCGGAAGAAGCTCATGGTGCGGGCGGTCGCCAGCCCCCGGTTGCGCTCGAGGGCGGCCTGCGCGAGGTCGACGCCCTCGTCGCCGAAGCCGCGATACGTCGCCTGCAGCGACATGGACGCCAGCACATACCCCCCGAGGGGTACGTCCGCGGCGGCCCGGGCCAGCCGCAGCGCCTGGATGTAGTACCGCTGCGCGGCCTCCTGCTGCCCGGTGTCGAAGGCCATCCAGCCCGCGAGCCGGGTCAGTTCGGCGCTCGCCCCGAACAGCGCGCGCCCGACCTCGTCCGAGTACGCGCCGAGCAGCAGCGGAGCCGCCTCCACCCTTAAGCACTCGGGCACCATCGACGAACGCCAGTCGCCTCCGCCGTACTTGGAGTCCCAGCGCCGGGCGTCCTCGGCGGCCTCCCGCAGCTTCTGCACATCGCTGTGGCCGACTTTGAGCGGTGCGCCCGAGCCGTCGGCGGAGTTCGCCTCGCGCGCCACCGAACTGTCGGCCGGTGTTATCAGCCACCGTGAGGCGGGCGTTGCGTATGCGCTTACTGCGAACGATCCGGCCAGCGACTGCCAGATGCCACCGGAGCCGGCCCGGCGCCCGGCGAGGTCGAGACGGTAGAGCTCCGTCGCCGACCGCACCGCCTGTCCTACGTCCCTGGGGAAGGCGAGGCCCACTTCGGGCGCGGGATCCGCGTCCGCCAGGCCGATCTCGTGGAGCGGCACCGGGCGGCCGAGCTTCTGCCCTATCGCGGCGGCGATGAGGTGCGGCGCGGCACCCTGCGGCACCATGCCCTTCGACACCCAGCGCGCCACCGAGGTCTTGTCGTAGCGAAGAGTCAACCCGCGTTGAGCGCCAAGATCGTTGACACGACGCGCGAGTCCTGCGTTGCTGATTCCCGCGAGGGCGAGAACGGCGCCGAGTTTTTCGTTCGGCCCGCGTTGCTCCCTGGACATGCGCCACCCCTCGACACAGACGGCTGCCGCGCTGGCATAACCACGCGGCATTCGTAAACCCAGCGTAGTTCGCCGCATCCCAAGCGTTAAGGGGCATTGTTCCGGATGGCGGGATTGTGGTCCGCACTGAAGTACGGGTCCGATACGCGCAGTTGCGCCATGCTCCCGCTGTGTGGCCGTGCGCCCGCCCGTGCGCTCTTCTCCGGCCATGCGGGGAGCGCTTCCATGGACGGTGCGTGGGTCGGCCCGCTGTACTGGATCCAGCGGGCTGGGGGACACCGCCGCCTTCATCCCCGCGGGCGGCGGACGGGCCCGGGGGGCGAACTCCGTCTCCCGGGCTGCGCGCGGGTGATGCGATGCTCAGAGCATGTACGGAGCGTGTTCAAGGCTGGCCCGCCATCACCGATTTGGCTGAAAATCGACCCCGCACTTCTTGGGTAATTGCCGCTCCCACCACGGAACTTGAGGGCGCGAAGGGCGTTTTCGGGGAGCATTCCGGGGGCGCATTCGCGTCGCAGACACCTTGCCGGGTACGGGTGTTCGGCGCTGCGGGCAGGTGAGCGACGAAGCGCCGTCCGGGGATCGCAAGCGGCTCCACCACGCCTCCGGCGTGCGCCCTTCATGGCAGCATGGTGAACCAGTTCGTACGGTGCACTGGTTGTCCACAGCCTGTGGAGGCGTCCATGCGGTGGTTGGTGGGGTGGAGCAGCACCGCCGCGGGGGCTTCGGAGATCGGTTCCGCGGGGGCCACCGGGCAGGACGGCGAGACCGTGCACCCGGTGGGCTCCCAACTCCTGTGGGGCGACCCGGACCCGCTCTGGGCGGTCGGCGACTGGCGGCCCGACGAGGTGCGGGTGGTCAAGGCCGACGCGCAGACCCGGATCGCGGTCCTGGGCACGTGCGGGGCCTCCGACGAGGCACTGCGGGTCGGTCTCTTCGCCGCCCGCGGAGGCGCGCTGCGCCACCTCACGGCCTGGCCGGGCAGCTACACGGCGATCGTCCAGGTCGGCCGCCGGGTCACCGTCTGCGGCGACCTGGCGGGCGCCCGACCCGTCTTCTACACCCCGTGGGCGGGCGGTACGGCCTATGCGACGGCCGCACTCCCCCTCGCCGACCTCATCGAGGCCAACCTCGACTTCGGCCACCTCGCCGCGCTTCTCGCCGCCCCCGACGTGCCGGCTGCGCTGCACGACTCCACGCCCTACGACGGCGTACGGCGGATTCCGCCGGGGCATGCGCTGATCCTGCGCGCGGGGGCGCGGGAGATCGCCGGCTACGAGCCGGTCGCCTCGCTCGCGGTGGCGGCGCCCTCGGCGGACCCGGACAGCGCGGTCGACGCGGTGCGCGACGCGCTGGTGGAGGCGGTACGCACGCGCCTGGCGGCGCCGAGACACGTCCCTGGAGTCGACATGGACCCGGGTCCCGTCCCCGGCATGGGCCCGGCGGAGCGCCGCGCCGCGCGCGGGATGCCGGTGGCGGGCATCGGCGCAGACCTCTCCGGCGGCCCGGCGTCCGGGACGCTCGCCCTGCTGGCGGCCGGCCTGCCGGGCATGCCGGGCACGGTCCTGGGCCACGGCACGGGCGCGGGCGAACGCCTGCTCGCGGTCACCTTCAACGACCTGGCGGTCGGCGGCCGCGAGGCGGAACTGGAGCGGGCGGGATCGCTGGCCGCCAACCCCCGCCTGCACCACGTGGTGGTGACCGGGGGCGAAGAGGCGCTCCCGTACGCCGAACTGGACGGCCCCCTGACGGACGAACCGGGGCAGTCCCTGGTGACGGCGGCCCGCCACCGCACCCGCCTGGCCTCCGGCAGCGCGGACCACTTCACGGGCTACGGCGCCCGCCAGGTCCTGGACGCGCACCCGGCCCGCCTGGCCGACCTCCTGATGGACCGCAAGCGCCGTCACCTGGTCCGCCCCGTCGCGGCGCTCGCGAAGGCGGACGGCTCGGTGATGGTCCCCGCGCGCGTGTACGGCGCGGCCCGGAAGCTGGCGAGGACCCCGTACCGGGCGGGCCTGGACCTCCTCGCCGAACGCCTCCTGCAACGCCGTTTCGACGAGCCGGGTGGCGCGGTCGGAGCGTCCCTCGCCGCCCTCACCTGGGCGAGACCGGGCCCGGCGGCACGCTGGCTGACCGGTGAGGCCCTGGCTGAAGTATCGGTTCGCCTGCAGGCGTCGACGAGCCGCGCGAACGTGGGCGCGGCCCAACGTCCGGGCGACTACCGCGCACGCGCAGCGCTGGCCCGGCACGCGGCGGACCTGCGCATCCTGGAACAGGCAGCCGAGATCCGCTCCCAGCGCCTGCACGCGCCGTTCCTCGACAACCAGGTGGTCCGCGCCTGCCGCGTCCTCCCCGAGGCGCTGCGCGTACAGCCGGGGGCGCGTGCCGCGATCCTCCGTACGGTCCTGGAAGGCGCCGGGGTGAGCGACCTCCCACCAGGCTGGGGCGCCCCTTCCCACGCCTCGGCGGCGGTGGCGGCCCGCACCGGGCTGAGGGTGGCCGCCGACTCCCTGATGGCCCTCTTCGCCACCCCCTTGCTGGCGGAGGCGGGCCTGGTGGAGGCCCGAGTCGTCCGCAAGGCCCTCCGCGCAGCAGCGGCAGGCGAACCCCTCCCCCTGGACGGCCTGGCAGACCTCGTCTCCCTCGAACTCTGGCTGCGCCGCCTGCTCTCCCGCCGAGGAACCTGCTGGACAGGCACCCCGGCCCGCCAACGAGCAGTACCGGCGGGAATCACCCCCCGAAGGGGGGCGCTGGCTTCCGGAGGGGGAGCGGGCGTGGCGTGAGCCCGAACCCCTGCTGCCCCCTCTTTCCAGCCCGTCCGGCGTTTGAGGACGAGGCCGTTCAGGCCGATAGGGGTCCGGGGCGGAGCCCCGAAACGGGGTGCAGGGGCGGAGCCCCGCGAGGGGTGCGGGGGACGCGGTCCCCGCCGGGGTTCGGGCGCGGAGCCCTCACCGTGTTCGGGGGCGGGCTCTGGAAGGGGGCCGAGGCGGAGCCCCGGGAGGGGTGCAGGGGACGCAGTCCCGCCGGGGTTCAGGGGCGGAGCCCCTGGTGGGGTCGAAGGGGCGGCAGCCCCTGGGGATGGGACGGGTAGGGGCGGCGGGGGCGAAAAACATCCCGGCGCTCCCCAGCCGCACCGGCTCCCCGAAACCCCGACCCCCACAAACCACGTGCCCCACCGCCGCCCCCCGGCGACAATGACCTGGTGCGGTACAGAATCCTGGGCGTCACCCAGGCAGAGGACGACCACGGCACCGCCCTACCCATCCCCGGCCAACGCCTCCGCACCCTCCTCACCGCCCTCGCCCTGCGCCCGGGCCGAGTCACCACCCCCGACACCCTCATCGACGAGGTCTGGTCGGACACCCCACCCCAGGACGCCCCCGCCGCACTCCAGGCCCTCATCGCCCGCCTCCGCCGCATCCTGGGCAGACAGACCATCACCTCCGCCCCCGGCGGCTACCGCCTGGAGGCCACCCAGGACGACGTGGACCTGTTCGTCTTCGAGCGACTGGTACGCCAGGGCACGGCGGCCCTCGACCACGGCGACCCGCACACCGCCGCCCACGCACTCGACCAGGCCCTCGCCCTGTACCGCGGCCCCGCCCTCGCCGACCTGCCTGACCCCCTCGCCGCCACCCGCCCCGACGCGCTCCACCGCGAGGCGACAAGGGCCCGCATCGACGCGGACCTGCAACTCGGCCGCGCCCAAGCCGCCGTACCGCACCTGAAGGAACTGACCGCGGCGCACCCGTACGACGAACCGCTGCACGCCCTCCTCATCCGCGCCCTGCGCGACACGGGCCGCACGGCCGACGCCCTCGCCGCCTACGAGACCGCCCGCCGAGCCCTCGCCGAAGGCCTGGGCACCGACCCGGGCCCCCAACTACGCGCCCTGCACAGGGAACTGCTCACCCCGGCCACGACACCAGGTCCCACGCCCCCGCCCGTCCCACCCGAACCCCCCACCCGCACCGGCAACATCCGTCCCCGCCTTACCTCTTTCGTGGGCCGGGAACCAGAACTCGACGCCATCCGTTCCGAATTGCACAGGGCAAGGCTCGTCACCCTCACGGGTCCGGGCGGCTCCGGAAAGACCCGCCTCGCCGAGGAGGCCGCCGCCGGGCTCCCCCAGGCCTGGCTGGTCGAACTGGCACCGCTGGACCGCCCGGAGGCGGTGCCCGGCGCGGTGGTCAGCGCGCTCGGTCTGCGCGAGACCGTGCTGATGACCACCGAGCTGACGGCCCCGCAGGACGACCCCCTCGCCCTGCTCGTCGAGTACTGCGCCCCGCGCAGCGAACTCCTGATCCTTGACAACTGCGAACATGTCATAGAAGCAGCGGCAGCCCTCGCCGAGACGCTGCTCACCCACTGCCCCGGGCTCACGATCCTCGCCACCAGCCGTGAACCCCTGGGCGTCCCCGGCGAGTCCGTGCGCCCGGTCGAACCCCTCGTCCTCGACCAGGCGCACCGCCTCTTCGAGGAGCGCGCCTCCGCCGTCCGTCCCGACGCGGCCGCCGTGCTCCGCGACCGCGAGGCGGTGGAGGAGATCTGCCGCCGCCTGGACGGCCTGCCGCTCGCCATCGAACTGGCCGCGGCCCGGCTGCGGCTGCTCACGCCCCGCCAGATCGCCGACCGCCTCGACGACCGCTTCCGCCTCCTCACCTCCGGAAGCCGTACGGTCCTGCCCCGCCAGCAGACCCTGCGCGCGGTCGTCGACTGGTCCTGGGAACTGCTGGACGAGCGCGAGCGCACGGTGCTGCGCGAGGTCTCCGTGTTCGCCGGCGGTTGGGACCTCGCGGCGGCGGAGGCCGTGTGCACCGGCCCCGCGACCGATCTCGTCGGGGCGCTCGTCGACAAGTCCCTGATCGTGGCCACCCCTGCGGAGACCCCGTACGAGGGGACGGGCTCCGCCGGCATGCGCTACCGCCTGCTGGAGACCATCCACGAGTACGCCGCGGAGCGCGCCGCCGAGGTCCCCGAACTGCTCGCCGCGGCCGAGCGCCGGCACAGCGCGTGGGTGCGCGCGCTCGTGGAGGAGGCCGATCCCCTCCTGCGTTCCGCCGGCCAACTCCCGTGGATCTCCCGCCTGGAGACCGAGCTGGACAACATCCGTGCCGCCCTCCGCCGTGCCCTCACCGCGGGCGCCGAGCCGGAGGCCGCCGCCCTCGCCCTGTCCATGGGCTGGTTCTGGTGGCTGCGCAACTACCGCCACGAGGCCGAGTCCTGGCTGAACCAGATCCTCCGTCTGGGCGTCGCCCTGGACCACACCACCACCGCCTCTCCGGCCTCCGCCCCGGCCCCGCAAGCCCCCATGAGCCCTACAGATCCCGCAAACCCCATAGACCCCATAGGACTCATAGATCCAATAGATCCAATAGATCCAATAGACCCAATAGACCCAATAGATCCCATAGACGCCTACCTCTCCGCCCACGACGCCGAGACACACCACCCCCACCACACCCTCCGGATGAACGTCCGGATGCTGCACCTCTTCATGCAGTCGGACACCCAGCCGATGGACGCGCTGCTGGACGACCGGCTGCGTCAATACGTCGGCCGGCTGCGGGAGTTCTTCGAGCGGGGCGGTCCGCAGGCGGCCCGTATGCCGGGGCTCGTCTGGCCCTTCACCACCTTCATCCTGGACAACCCGCAGGACGTCCGTGCCGCCCTGGACGTCTGCGTCGCCAACTGCCGTGCCCACGGCGACGACTGGGCGGTCGGTGTCGCCCTGATGTTCCGTACGCACATGGCCGTCGACTCACCGGGCGGCATGGAGGGCGTGGACGAGGACCTCGCGGAGCTCAGGGCGCTGAGCCGGCGCGTCGGGGACCGCTGGATGCGGGCCCAGGTGTGCAGCGCCGCCGGCGAGGCGGCGATGGCCCGGAGCCGCCTGGAGGAGGCCCGGGGCGAGTACGAGGAGGCGCTGCGGCTCGCCTACGAGGTGGGCGCGTACGCCGAGACACCGTTCCTGCTGGCCCGGCTCGCCGAGATCGCCTACCGGGACGGCGACCGTGCGGCCGCGGCCGGCGGGCTGGACGAGGCGACGGCCGCCGCCGACCGCTACGGCGTACCGGATTCGAGGGCGTTCGTGCTGCTGATGCGCGCCCAGCTCGCGCTGGACGAGAAGGACACCGCCGGTGCCCGCACGCTGCACGAGGCGGCTCGCGCGGAGATCGGGCGGGGGACACCTCCGCCCCAGTTCACGGTGATGCTGAACGCGATCGAAGCCCTGGTGACGGTCGCCGAATCGGGCCCGGCGCAGGGACTGCCGAAGCTGGCCGACACCGTCCGCGAGGCGGTGGAGCGGCGCTGCGCCGACGTGGTCACGGCGACTCTCGTGGACAACGCGGCCGTCCTGCTGTCCGATCTGGGAGACCATTCGCGCGCGGTCGGCCTGTTCGCCGCCGCGGAGCGGCTGCGGCGCGGCCAACCGCGCCCCATGCCGGAGCGCGCCGAGGCCGAGCGGGCCGAGGCCGCCGCCCGCGCCGCGCTGTGCGCCGAGGAGTACGAGGCGCAGCGCGCCCGGGGCGCCGCCCTCACCGCCGACGACGTCCTCGCGGAACTCGGCGAGGCCCTGCACAAGCACCCTGCCGAGCAGTTCCCGTAGCCGAACCGCAGCCCGAACCGCAGCCGTACGGCGCTACGAGCAGGTGAACTTCGACTCGGCCCAGTCCGCGAGCGTCAGGGCGTCGAAGCTGCTCTGCGGCTGGACGACCAGCCGTACGGTCCGGTGCCCGGCGAGGTTCACATGGACCGGGACGGCCGGGTAGCCGGCCTGGACCAGCCCGGACTGCCACAGCCGGACGCCGTCGGCGTAGACGGAGAAGTAGACCTTGCCGAGCCCGAGGGTCATGTCGTCGACGCCGACCAGGGCGTCGTAGGCGGAGCAGGTGCGGTTGAGGTCGACGGTGACGGAGGACTCGCCGTGCACGGTCACGCCCTGCGGGTACTGCTTGCCGGCGACCGTCATGCCGTACCGCTGCCAGACCCAGCTGCTCTGGCCGATCCGCATCTCGGGCTTGGTGCCGTCGCCGGTGAGGTCGTACGACAGTCCGCTCCACTGGTAGACGGCCGGGACCGGCGGCGGGGTCGGGGTGGGTGTGGGCGTCGGCGTGGGCTTCGGTGTCGGTTTCGGCTTGGGGGTGGGGGCCGGGGCCGGGGTCGGGGTGGCCTTGTGCCGGGGAGTCGGGGCCGGAGCCTGCGCGGGAGCCGCCGCGCGCACGATCGCCGGCGGCTTCGGCTCGGGCTTCTTCTTCGGTGGCGCAGGCTCGGGCGACCCGGGCCGGACGACCGGCGCGGAGGCGGGTGGCTTCGCATCCGGCTTCCTGGCCGGGGCGTCGCTCCCGGACATCGCGAGGGCCACTGCCACACCCGCGGCGGCGAGGACACCGGCGGCGATGCCGATCTTCGCGGGCGCACCCAGCCCCTCGGAGGCCGCCGCACCACCGGCGCCCGCCCCGCTGGACGAGCCGCCGCTCGCCGCGGCGGCCGCACCCGCGGCGCCCGCCGCACCGGCTCCGGCGCCGCCCGCGACGAGCGCGGCCACCTTGGCGTACCCGGCGGCACCGAACCAGCCGATGACCGCGACCGGTACGACGCCCGGGATACCGCCGGCGACTTCCTTGATCTGGCCCGCGGCCAGCCGGCACTTGGCGCACTCCTCCAGGTGCTTGCGCAGCCCCCGCTCGGCGCGCGTACGCAGTCCGCCGCGGGCGTAGGCGCCGAGCCGGTCGGCGTAGCGGGCGCAGTCCTCGTCGCCGGCGAGGCTGGCGCTGACGTGGGCCTGGAGGTAGGCCTGCTTGAGGCCCTCGCGGGCGCGGCTGGCGAGAACCCGCGTGCCGTTGGCGTCAAGACCGAAGAGCGTGGCGACCTCGCTCGGCGACTCGTCCTCGACCTCGGTGTGCCACAGCACGGCCTGCCAGCGCTCGGGCAGCGACCGGAAGGCCTGCATGGCCATGGACTGCTCGGCCTCGTGCATCGCGCGCACGTCGGCGCCGAGATCCAAGGTGTCGTCGTCGGAGACCTCCGAGGAGCGCGCGGCCTGCGCCGCGAACACCGCGAAGTCGTCGACCAGTTGCTCCCGCTTCGCGGACTTCGTCCAGTTCGCGGCCACGCGCCGGACGGTGGTGAGCAGATACGCGCGTACGGCGTGCTCGGGGCCGTGGCCGCCGCGCACCGCCTGGAGCATGCGGGCGAAGACCTCGGCGGTGAGGTCGTCAGCGGTGTGGGCGTCGCGGCAGCAGGTGCGGGCGTAGCGGCGCACCGCGTCCGCGTGGCGCCGGTACAGCTCCTCGTACGCGGTGTCGTCGCCCGAGCGCATCCGCCCGATCAGATCGGCGTCGGCGGGCGGCTGATCCCTGGGCGGCGGCAGGACGCCGTCCTCCCGTCGGTCGCGCTGCGCCGGGACACTGCCCTCGACGGGCTCGACCGGCTCGCCGCCCTGCGGCGGGATGACGGTCTCCGGGCGGCCGCCGCCGCGCGGGACACCCGCCCGTCCGCCCGGCCCGCCCTGACTCGGCACCTGCGGCGAACCACCGGCCTCCGCGTCACCGTCACCCAGTGGCTCGTCCCGCCCGTCAACGCTCATCGCGGAAAGCCCCCGACGCCTGCCCAACCAGTCCCGAACACCGGGTCAGAGTGCCATATTGGCTTTTGTTCAGGACCCATCAGAGCGGGCCATCCACCCGTCCGTGGGGACTTGTCGTGCCGTAGTACTAACCGTCACTCATTCGGGGAAGGCTCAATTGACGCCCGACAGGCGGCAGTTGAGCGGCAGTTGAGTGGCTTGCCGGAAATGTCCCGTTCATTCCCGGCTCACGCCGGGCGCGCGGGCCGCGCAGTGCCCACGCCCCCCATCACCCCTTCGAGTGACGGACCGTTCGAGTTACGGGCCACCGGAGACGCTGACACGGCCCCGTCCCGCCGACCCCTCAGGCCGGCCGCGACCGCAGCCCCTCCAGCAGGATGTCGAGCAGCCGTGCCGAAGCGGCCGCCTGCTGTGCCGCGTCCGGCAGCGAGGGTGCCGCCGTCGCGATGACCAGCAGTACGTCCGAGACCGACACGTCGGCCCGCAGCTCACCCGCCGCGCGCGCCCGCTCCACGAGCCGGCCCACGACCTCGAGCAGCGCCGCCGCACCGGTGTCGTCCTCCGCCGGGACCCTCGGGGCCTCCTCGGGCACGAGCCGCAGCTCCCCGGAACCCGGCTGGGTCCGCTGCTGCGGCACCCGGGCCTCGTCGAAGACCGTGCCGTCGGACCCCTCGTCGGCGACCGAGACCCGCAGCACCTGCGGCGGCAGCAGCCGCCCGGCGCCCGAGGCGACAGAGGTCCGCAGGAAGCGCGAGAGCGCCGACCACGGCTCGTCCTCCTGGCCGAGCGCCGCCCGGGCCTGGTCGGTCAGCCGGGAGGTCTCCTCCTCGGCTATCCGCCGCACCAGGACGTCCTTGCTCGGGAACCGCCGGTACACGGTCCCCACACCCACCCGCGCCCGCCGCGCCACGTCCTCCATCGGCGCGCCGTACCCCAGCTCGCCGAAGACCTCGCGCGCCGCGCGCAGTACGTGTTCCAGATTGCGCTGTGCGTCCACGCGCAGCGGGGTCGTGCGCGAGGCGTCCCCGCGTCCGTTGCCCGTCGCCGCGCTCACGATGCCGCCCGATGTCAGTGCAGACGCGGACGACCAATGAGAGTCCTGAACATGCATAAGCGTTCCCCCGGTAATGACGTCTCCCCCCGGAGACTCTCCCCGCCATTCATTGGTTGCCAGGGCGCGGGAACAAGCGCGGTTCACCGGCCCGCCCGTCGCGGACCCGGCGAACGATGAGCGCATCCCCCTACACCCCGTCGAGACACGAACATAGTTGAGAGGGAGTCAATTCAGAAGGGGCAGGTTCCGCACGGAGCGCCCCCCGATCGGAGTACGGGTCGCATACGTCCCGATTGCGCCCCCCAAGGTCATCCGGCGCACACCCGCTGACCTGCACTCCTTCCGGGCACTCGGGCAATTCGGCCAACCCTGGGCGTCCCCGGCCCCGCGTCACACAAATTGTCCGGGCTGTGGACAAACTCAAGCGCCGGGTGCGTCATGGGATGGTGAAGGAACGTGCGCGCATTCTCGTTGTCGGCGGCGGCTACGTCGGGATGTACACGGCCCTGCGCCTCCAGCAGAAGCTGAAACGGGAACTCAGGCGGGGCGAGGCCGAGATCACAGTGGTCACTCCAGACCCGTACATGACCTATCAGCCATTCCTTCCCGAGGCGGCGGCCGGCGCCATTTCCCCCCGGCATGTCGTCGTACCGCTGCGACGGGTCCTCGATCAATGCCATGTCGTCGTCGGCGAGGTCCGGTCCATCGACCACGCCAAACGCACGGTCACGCTCACCACCCTCGCCACGGAGGAGGAGGGCGCGGGCCCCGAGCACATGACGTACGACGAACTCGTCCTCGCGCCCGGCTCGATCTCGCGCACGCTGCCCATCCCCGGCCTCGCCGACCACGGCATCGGTTTCAAGTCGGTCGAGGAGGCCATCGGCCTGCGCAACCACGTCATCGAGCAGATGGACATCGCCTCCTCCACCCGCGACCCCGCGATCCGCGACGCGGCCCTCACCTTCGTCTTCGTCGGCGGCGGCTTCGCCGGGGTCGAGGCGCTGGGCGAACTCGAGGACATGGCCCGCTACGCCGCCCGCTGCTACCACAACGTCCGGCCCGAGGACATGAAGTGGATCCTCGTGGAGGCCTCGGACCGCATCCTGCCCGAGGTCGGCGAGGAGATGGGCCGCTACACCGTCACCGAACTGCGCCGCCGCAACATCGACGTACGCCTGCACACCCGCCTGGAGTCCTGCGCGGACCGCGTCGCCGTGCTCAGCGACGGCGCCCGCTTCCCGACCCGTACGGTCGTCTGGACGGCCGGCGTGAAGCCCAGCCCGCTGCTCGCCGCCACCGACCTCCCCCGGACCGAACGCGGCCGGCTGAAATGCACCCCCCAGCTGACGATCGAGGGCGTCACGCACGCGTGGGCGGCAGGGGACGCGGCCGCCGTCCCGGACGTCACCGCCGCCGCACCCGGCACCGAGACCGCACCCAACGCCCAGCACGCGGTCCGCCAGGCCAAGCTCCTCGGCGACAACATCGCGCACTCCCTGCGCGGCGAACCCCTCGAGACGTACTCCCACAGGTACGTCGGCTCGGTCGCCTCCCTGGGCCTTCACAAGGGCGTCGCCCACGTCTACGGGCGCAAGCTGAAGGGCTACCCTGCCTGGTTCATGCACCGCGTCTACCACCTCAGCAGGGTGCCCACCTTCAATCGCAAGGCCCGTGTCCTGGCGGAATGGACCCTTTCGGGCCTCTTCAAGCGGGAGATCGTCTCCCTGGGTTCGCTCGAACATCCCCGAGCGGAGTTCGAACTCGCGGCCGGTGGAAAGCCTCCTACCGACCCGATGAACGACCCGAAGGGGTCGTCCTGACCGGACCCAGGAACTCCACCGACCGGGTGGGCGTCTCACGGATGTCGCCCCGGTAGGCCACACTGCCAGACTGATCCCCGCCCAGGGCGAGCAGATGCCCGCCCTTCGAACCCAAGAGGCTCTCTCCACCGTGCTGCATCCCGGGGGCGTCACCCCCCAGCCCTCCGGACGGGTCCGGAGCCGGCCGAAGACGCCGAAGACGACGACACGAGGCAAGGATTCGTGAACTTCACGCGCTGGAGCGCCCGGCTCCCCGGAACGCAGCGCCGCGCCGCAGCGCGGACCGATCACACGGCCGCCCCCGACCGGCAGGCCGAGCCCCCGAACGCCGTGCCCGCGGCCCGCGCCGAACAACTCACCGACGAGCACGCGCCCGTACCGGCCGTCGACGAACTCCCCGTCCGCGAGGTCCTCGACCGGGTCCCCGCCCTGGTCGCCCTCGTCCACGGCCCCGACCACCGCGTCGCCTACATCAACGACGCCTATGTGACGGCCTTCGGTGTACGACCGCTCGGCGAGCCCACCCGCGAATCCCTCCCCGAACTCGACGAACTGGGCCTGCTCCCGCTCCTCGACCAGGTCCTGCGCAGCCGCAAGCCCCGCACCCTCAAGTCCCGCAAGGCCCCCGACGGCCGCTCCTACACCTTCACCTGCACCCCGGTGACGGAAGGCGAGAACGCGGGCGTACTGGTCTTCGCCACCGACGTCACCGACCACGCAGAGGCCGCAGAACGCCTCCGCGCCAGCGAACGCCGCCAGCGCGAAACAGCCGTCACCCTCCAGCGCTCCCTGCTGCCCCAGGAACTCGAAGAACCCGACGACCTGCGCATCGCCGCCACCTACCAGCCCGGCGGCACCGAGGCGGCGGTCGGCGGCGACTGGTACGACGTCATCACCCTGGGCGGCGGCCGCACGGCCCTGGTCATCGGCGATGTGATGGGCCGGGGCGTACGAGCCGCGGCCGTGATGGGCCAACTCCGTACCGCGGTCCGCGCGTACGCCCGCCTCGACCTCCCCCCGCACGAGGTCCTCCAGCTCCTCGACGGCCTCGCCACGGAGATCGACGCTAACCAGATCGCGACCTGCGTCTACGCCATCCACGACCCGAACGAGGGCCGGCTGGTGTACGCCTCCGCCGGCCACCTCCCGATCCTCGTCCGCGACGAGAGCGGAGTCGTCCTGCGCGCCGACGAACCGACCGGCCCGCCCCTCGGCACGGGCGGCTGGATGCACGCCTCGGGCTCGATCCCCCTGGGCCCCGGCTCCACGGCCGTCCTCTACACGGACGGCCTGGTGGAACGCAGGGACGAGGACCTCGACGAGGGCATCGCCGCCCTGGAGCGAGCCCTGGCCGGCGCCACAGGCACCCCCCAGGTCGTCTGCGACCGCCTGGTCCGCTCGGCGGGCGTGACGGCGGACCACGACGACGACGTCGCCGTCCTGGTCCTCCAGCACCCGGCCCGCACGGGCCCGGACAGCGACCTCTTCCGCAACGCGGCCCTCGAACTCCTCGGCGGCATCGAAGCCGCCCCACGCGCGCGTGCCTTCGCCTCCGGCGTCCTGACGAGCTGGCGCTTCCCCACCGACCTCCACGACCTCGGCGTCCTCGCGGCCAGCGAACTGGTCGCCAACTCCCTCCAGCACGGCACACCACCGATGCGTCTGCGCCTGCGCCGCACCGACCGCCGCCTGATCATCGAGGTCACCGACGGCGACGACCACCTCCCGCGCCGCCGCCGCGCGGAACCCGGCGACGAGTCGGGCCGGGGCATCGCCATCGTCGCGACGATCGCCTCGAACTGGGGCTCAAGGCGCACACCGGGCGGAGGCAAGGCGGTCTGGTGCGAGTTCGTCCTCCCCAAGGGCTCGACCTGACCCGGCTCAGGCCTCCGCGACCACCGGCTCCGCGGCAGCCCCACCCCGGGCGACCACCCGGCTCTTCCCGAGCCACGGCTGGTCCTGTACGGCGGTGAGCTGCCGCCCCAGCCGCAGCGCGAGGAAGGTGATCCCCAGCGAGAACAGCAGGAACGTCACGATGTACGGCGCGGGCAGCGAGGCCCCCAGCGGCCCGCCCACGGCCGGCCCGACGGCCAGCGCGAGCTGCTTCACCAGGGCGAAGGCGGAGTTGTACTGCCCCGCCATCCCCGTCGGCGCGAGATCGGCGACCAGCGGAGCGACGGTCGGCGACAGCATCGCCTCACCCAGCCCGAACAAGGCGTACGTCGACACGAACGCGGCCGTCGCCATCTCCTGGCTGCCGTGCCCAAGCCCGGCGTACCCCGCCAGGACCCACGCCAGGGCCCAGATCAGCCCGACAGCGGCGATCACCCGGGACCGGCGCCGGCGCTCGACGAACCTCAGCACGGCGAACTGCGCGACGACGATCATCAGGGTGTTGGCGGCCAGCGCCGTCCCCAGCGCGGACGTCGAGATGCCCGCGGCCTCGACCCCGTACGCGCTCAGCCCCGACTCGAACTGCCCGTAGCAGGCGAAGAACAGCACAAAGCCCAGCACGGACAGCTGCACCATGGCCCGGTTGCCGAGCAGCTGCTTCCAGCTGCCCTTCGCCGCCTGCGCGGGCGCGTCCTCGATGCGCGGGGAGTGCGGCATCCGCACGGTGGCCATCACGACCGCGAGCAGCAGGAACACCGCAGCCTCGATCGAGAACAGCAGCGTGAAGGAGTCGACGCGCGTAGAGTCAACGAGATGGCCGCCGATGAGCCCGCCGACGCCCAGCCCCAGGTTCTGCAGGAAGAACTGCATGGCGAAGGCGCGCGAACGCGTGTCCGCAGTGGAGCACTCCACGATCATCGTCGCGAGCGCCGGCTGCATCACGGCCTGTCCGGCCCCGAGCGCGGCCGCCGACAACAGCACGGCGGTGCTGTTGCCCGCCAGCCCCAGGCTCAGCGCCCCCACGGCGGCAGTGACCAGAGCGGCGAGCAGGACCGGCCGGGGACCGCGCCGGACGATGGCCCGCCCGGCGAACGGCAGCACGAGCAGCGCGGCCACGGCAAAGACAGCGAGCACGAGCCCCGCCGTCATGGCCCCCAGCCCCCGCACCTGCGCCACATAGACGTACAGGTAGGGGACGGTGAAGCCGAGCCCGAACGCGCTGAGTGCGTTGCCCACGTGGATCCGGCGCATCGCTGCGCCCATCGCCCTGGTCACGTTCACCTCTCTCAGTAGTTAGGAGTGAAGACTTAGAACCTAAAGTTCGAAGCTAAACAGTACACCTAGAAGAACTTCAACGCCAAGCACGCCCGTGCCATACTTCGCCCATGGGCGACACCCCCGGCACCCTCGGCGAGCCGACACTCGAAGAGCAGATCGCCGCCTACCAGCGCGAGTTCCGGGACCTCGACCCCCAGGTCGAAAAGATCGTCTCGGCCCTCTCCCGCCTGAACCGCCGTATGAACGTCGCCTACGGCCGCCAGACCTCCGCCCTCGGCATCAGCAGCGCCGAGTGGGAGGTCCTCAAGGCCCTCGTCCTCTCCGGTGCCCCCTACCGACTGGGCCCGAGCGATCTCGCCAAGCGCCTGGGGCTGACGCCGGCCGCGATGACCCACCGGATCGACCGCATGGTGGCCGAGGGTCTGGTGACCCGGGAGCGTGACGAGTCCAACCGCGTCCGGGTGATCGTGGAGCTGACCG
Source organism: Streptomyces sp. NPDC001137 (assembly GCF_040298885.1). Classification (NCBI taxonomy): domain Bacteria; kingdom Bacillati; phylum Actinomycetota; class Actinomycetes; order Kitasatosporales; family Streptomycetaceae; genus Streptomyces; species Streptomyces sp. NPDC001137. Next base: position 662 of record NZ_JBEPBA010000019.1, on the reverse strand, counting down.
CGGAGGGCCGCGAGAAGTGGCTCGAGGCGATGCGTCTCGCGACGGTCTTCGAGGAGGACCTCCTCCAGGACCTGTCCCCCGACGAGCGCAGTACGCTGGGAGAGGTCCTCACCCGCCTCCTGCGCAGGGTGGAACACGCCCAGCCGGACGCGGGCGGACGCCTCACCGACCTGGACTGAGGCCGCCGTAAAAGATCTTGACAGAGGGTGCTTGACAACCCCCTCCCGGATCCGTAAAGTTCTTCGGGTTGCCACAGAGCCGTAACGGTTCTGCGACAGCACCTCCGCCGCACGAGCGGCACCCTCAAACCATCAGAACGATCTCCCAATGGGATTGATTTCGGCGTGCCCGAATTCAATTCGATTCGGACCGGCAGCTCGATTAGGAACTGCCGAAGGGATCCGCTAAGGTTTGAGACGTCGGAACGGCCCAACGGCCGGGAGGACAGCCCCCTCTGACTGGGAGTCAGGCCCGAAAGGATCTGATAGAGTCGGAACCGCCGGAAAGGGAAACGCGAAAGCGGGAACCTGGAAAGCGCCGAGGAAATCGGACCGGGAAACGGTCTGGTAGAGTCGGAAACGCAAGACCGAAGGGAAACTGCCCGGAGGAAAGCCCGAGAGGGTGAGTACAAAGGAAGCGTCCGTTCCTTGAGAACTCAACAG